>PXSL01000110.1 GCA_003022815.1 Halobacteriales archaeon SW_5_68_122
CGAGCCGGGAGTTCGGCAACGAAAGGAGTAACTTCAGACTCCCACTCTGCCGCTCGCCGGCGATGGACTTGAACCCGATGCCGAGTGCGACGATGGGGACGAAAAGAGCGCTGCTACCGAATATCAACTGTCTGACGGCCTCTATGGCACCTCCTATGCCGATTTCTTCGGGAGTGAAGGCGACGATCAGGGCGATACCGCCGCCGGTGAACGCGACGAACAGCACCGCGACGCCGATCATCAGCCGCGAGCGGACGGCGTCCCGGAAGTCCTTCTCGGCGACGGCGAGGACGCTCATGCCTCGCCCTCCGTGTAGGCGGCGAAGAGGTCCTCCAGCGGGGCCTCCTCCGTCGAGAAGTCCTGAACGGTCGCGCCCATCCCTTCGAGTTCGTCGATGACGGTGGTCTTCTCGTCGTCGTCACAGCCGACCCGGAGCGCGGTTCCGTCGACAGAGACGCTCTCGATGCCGTCGAGGCTCTTCAGTCGGTGGCTGACGTCGTCCGGCACCTGGTCCACCTCGACGACGAGCGTCGAACCGCCGTCGCCGTCGCGGATGATGCCGACGCGGTCGCAGACGGACTCGACCTGGCCGAGGATGTGCGACGAGAAGAAGACGGTCGTGCCGTCGGCGGCCTCGGCCTCCACGATGTCCCGCAACTCGCGGGCGCCGTTGGGGTCCAGCCCGGAGGTCGGTTCGTCGAGAACGAGCAGGTCGGGGTCGCCGACCAGCGCCATCGCCAGCGCGAGCCGCTGTCGCATCCCGGTCGAGAAGCCGCCGGCCTTCCGGTCGATGGCGTCCTCGAGGCCGACCCGCTCCAGCAGCGGGTACGGGTCATCGTCGGCCTCCTTCGACTCGATGGCAAAGCGGAGGTGCTCGCGGGCGGTCAGGCGCTTGTAGAGGTCGTACCCCTCCGGCAGGACGCCCGTCCGCTCGCGGATAGGGACGCTGTCCTCGCGGGCGTCGTGTTCGAGGACGCCGACCTCGCCCTGGTCGGGGCGGACGAAGTCGAGCAGGATGTTGATGGTGGTGGATTTGCCGGTTCGAGGACGCCGACCTCGCCCTGGTCGGGGCGGACGAAGTCGAGCAGGATGTTGATGGTGGTGGATTTGCCGGCCCCGTTCGGACCGAGGAAGCCGAACACTTCGCCCTCCTCGACCTCGAGGTCGACCCCGCGCAACGCACGGACGTTGCCGAACGACTTGTGGACGTCGCTCAGTTCGATGGCGGCCATGTCGACTCGGCCTTTCGAGCGACGGATTATAGGCCTTGAGGGTTCCGCGCGGTGTGCTAGATGCTCTCATCCGGACCGTGAGAGGCCCGGACGCGGTCGACCTCGTCGGCGTAGCGCTGTCGGGTTTCCAGGTCGTCGACGGCTTCCAGGTCGTCGGGGTCCGCTTCGGTGGCCGCCGTGACCGTCGTCCGGCCGACCATCGACGGCGACAGTTCCCGGCGATACCGCCGGCGTCCGTCCGGCGTCGCGTACACCAGCACGACCAGGTTCCGGTCGGTGTAGGTCCGCTCGACGAGCCAGAGCCGCGCTTCGTTGGTCACGGGTGGCTCACCGCCGGGGACTCTCCAAGTCGACGTCCAGCGACTCGAGCAGTTCGCGGGCCTCCTCGCGTTTTTCCTGGTGCTCCTCGAGGAACGCCGCCATCAGTTCGGCGGCCTGCTCCTTGCAGCCGCCACAGAGCCGCTCGCCGGTGACGCACTCCTCGTACACCTCGGCGGCGAACTCGTCGTCGCCGTCGGCCAGCAGGTAGGCGTACAGCTCGTAGACGGGGCACGGCTGATGTGGGAGGCCGGCA
Organism: Halobacteriales archaeon SW_5_68_122; assembly: GCA_003022815.1. The sequence goes on from PXSL01000110.1 coordinate 1,807, forward strand.
CCGACGAGGACATCTTCCCGCCGGTCAGCCCGGTCATGAACCGGTGGTAGATGGAAGAGGGCGGCAGGAAGCCGTAGCCGCCGTGCTCGACCTCGATTTCGCGGGCCAGTCCCTCCGCGGCCTCGCGGTCCAGATCGAAGCTGTCGACGTGGCCCTCGTAGACGCGCTTCTCGCCGTCGACGGCCTCGACGAGCGCCTCGAAGGCCGCCTCGGTGGCATTGCGGTCCAGGAAGCGGACGCGGGGCCGGAGCGGCTCCTTGCCGCCGGCCTTCAGCGTCTCAACGGTCTCCCACAGCGCCGTCGAGTCCGGCGCCTCGTCGACACACCGGACGTCGCCCTCCTCGTCGTCGCCGGACAGCGCCTCATAGGCGCGGGCGACGAGTTCCCGCTCGGCGTCCTCGAGTTCGAAACTGGCGTAGGCCTCCGTGACGCCGAAGAACCGCATCCGGCCGGCGAGATCGCGGGCCAGCCGCATGTGGGGGTCCTGGTCGGGGCCGACCGGGATGACCGTCGGCTTCGGGTCGCCGGCCTGCGGGTAGAGGATGTCGGCCATCTGGTCGTCCCCAGCTCGAAGGCCAGGTCCTGGACCTCGCGGTTGGTCGACTGCCGGTATATCTCGCCGTTCTCGGGGTCGAACCCCAGCGCGAGCAGCGACAGCAGGTAGCTCTCGGCGTGCTCGTCGATTTCCTCCCAGTCGAGCCCCCGGGCGGCGTGGGCCTCCATGTCCGCGATGAGGCCGTAGGCGTCGCCGCCCATCTCCTGGTGCCAGATTAGTTCGTCAAAGACGAGCTTGTGACCGATATGGGGGTCGCCGGTCGGCATGAAGCCCGACAGCGCCGCGAACGGCTCGTCGTTCCGCATCGCCTCGGCGACCCGGCGGTACTCGCGGTGGCCGAAGATGACGCCCCGCCGCATCAGGTAGTGCGGCGTCGGCACCTCCCCGATGACGTCGTCGAACGCCTCGATGCCGAACTCCTCGAACAGTTTGCGGTAGTCGTCGATGGTCGAGGATCCCCACGGGTTGAGGGCGACCTCGTCGACGGCTTCCTCGCGCGGCCCCTGGCCGTGCGAATGATTCGAGGCGCTTCGTTCCTCGCTACCGCCGTCCGCCCGAAGGCGCTCCGACGCCCCGGGGTCGGCGACGGGGGCGTCGCTCCCGTCTCCCGGAGCCCCTCGTCCGTCGTCGATATCGCGTGTCATTGAATGCCGGCACCTCGGCCCGTGAGACGCAAAAAGCGTTCGTTTCCGCGGGTCGTCGGCCCGGCCGGTCCGCTCGCCGGTTCCGTCTCTGTGCGCCTCGCTGTGGTCGTCGCGTTGTGTCATGTGTTGGTGGTCGGGTCACTCTGCGGACGGTGCGGTCGGAGAAGCGAGGAGTGAGCGCCGCGGCGGCGGTCAGTCGGGTAAGGTTAGATGGCCACCGGCCGCAACACTGTCCGCTCCCCGCCGGCGCCAGCGCCACGCGAGTCGGGAAGCAGACTGCATACGCGGTAAATTGACCCGGATGAAAATAGTTCTTCTGCCGCCGTGAGACCGGGTCACGGCCTGCCCCGGCGAAAGGATTAAACACGAGGCGTCCGAAATAATAAGCGAAGAGTAAGTTAAACTGGTATGACAACTCTTTTTCGGTAGCGGCTACTATCCGCCGTATCCGAGGGAGAAAGACGACTCCCGGTCGGTCTGGCGTCGGTACATTGCTCGACGGACAGCAACGGCCCACGTGAAATGACAGGAAACATATCAGATTCGACAGCAACCACGGAACGGACCGTCCTTAGCGTCCCGCTGGAACCGGCACGGCTCCGCGAGCACGAGGACATCGCCTACGACGAGCGAACGTACGTCCACGACGACGAGACCCACTGTGCCGCGGACGCGGCAGGCCGGGCCGTTGTCGGCGTCACGAACGGGTACGGCGAGGTGCTTCTCCTCGTTGCTGGCGAGCACGCCATCCTACCGAACTGTACCGTCGACGCCGACGAGGACTGGGCGTCGGTCGCCCGCGAGACGGCCGCCGAAACCGCCGGCGGTCCGATCGCACTTGAGAGGGTGTGGGCCGCCCGGCGCGTCGAGCACTGCGTCGAGGGAGCCGACGTGCCGCACAACGTGACGTTCCAGGTCGTCCTCGAGGCCTCGCCGGACGGCGAGACCGCCCCCACGGTCGAGGACGACGACTGGACCGCCGGCTGGTTCAACGAGATCCCCGTGCCGGTCGACTCCAAAGACGGCCACGGCGACGCAGTCGCCGACATCCGGCGGTTCCTCTGAGTCTGCTGAACGCCCCGACCCACGGTAGTCCGTATCAGGGCGTCAGCCGGCCGACCGACAGCCACTCGACGTTGTCGCCGTCGACCAGCGCGAAGGCCATCCGCTTGCGGACGCCGTGGGCCAGCCGGACGTCGAGCGCCAGCTCCCGCGACGACCGGACCGTCCCCGCCGGCAGTACCCGGACCAGGAGTTCTGAGTGACCTAGGTCGGTGACGCGCTTGACGGCCGCGTAGGTGCGGAAGTCGGCGCCGAACTTGAAGCCGGTTTTGGGGACGACGCCGTCTTGGCGAAGCCGGCGGTAGACGACGAGCCGGCGGTCGAACTGCTCGCCCTCAACGCTCCGGCCGCGCTCGCGGACCGCCCCGGCGCCGCCCTCGACCGCGAGGTCGCCCGTCTCGGCCAGGTATGCCGCCTCCAGGAGCGACAACTGGAGGGTGCCGTCGTCCCGACCCATCCGCTGGCCGTAGAAGCCCCGCTCGTACAGCGCCTCGGGCGGCTCCCAGCAGACAACGCGGTCCTCCAACAGGACGCCGCGTGTGGTCCCATCGAGGGCGACCCCACTGGAGCCGGAGACCTCGGGACGGTCGGTCTCGAGGTAGGTAATCTCGGTCTCCTCGTCGACGACGGCGAGCACGACGTCGCCGAGTTCGGCCATCGGAATGTCGGCCCGCTCGTCGACGACCCGGATTCGGTACTCGACGGTGCCGTCCCAGGGGCCGTCCCCGCGCGGATGGACGACGAACGCCGCGCCCTCGGGGTCCGACCATGTCGAGGTCGCCGCGGTACAGCAGGTGGGCGGCCTCGACGACCGACAGGACGACCCCGTCGCCGCGGGGCCGGCCGTAGCCGCTGGAGTCGTAGTACCGCTCGCGGGCGTTGCCGCCCACCTCGACGACGCCGTCGGTCAGGTGGCCCTCCATCGTTCCGAGTTCGCGGCCGCCGGCGTATAGCCGCTACGGTCGGCCCTCGACGGACGACCTGACGGCTACGGCGGATCCCGAACCAGCGCGTACCCGACGAGCGCGACCGAGGCGATGCCGGCCGGCGCGAGCGCGAACGGCAGCCGGACGGCGTGACCGAGGTTGTACGCGAGAACGAGCCCCTGGAGGTAGGCGACGACGCCGCTGACGAACAGTACGGTCGCCCGTACGACCCGTGGGTCGCTCGAGGGGTCGCTCCGCTCGGCAAGGCGGGTAATCCCGACCCCGGCGACCCCGATGACCGGCGCGAGAACCATACCGACCGGCCTCGAGACGTACGTGTCCGGGGTGCCGCCCGCGTCGAAGTGGACGGCCATCGACCCGGGAAGCTGCGGCCAAAGCACGAGGCCGGCGGCCGTGGCGGCCGTGAGCAGTCCGAGCGCGGCGAGGTCGGTGCTGCGGAGTGACACGCGCTCGACTACGGCCAGCAGGAATAAAAACTCCGGTGTCGTTCGCTTCAAACCCCGACGACCGCTCCCGGTCCCGAAGACGGGGGTCACGGCCGCAGTCGACGACGGTGCCGTCGCTTAGGGGCCCCTGTCGAGTTCGTCCCGCTACGGTCGGCCGTGATGAGGACTAATAACTAAATTCCGACGGGAACGACGGGGTGGCATGGCGCGGGTGTACGAGTGGCTCGCCGCACGGGCGCTCGGGACCGCGGGCGGACTACTCATGTTTGGGACCGGTGCCGGGATGTACGTCTTCATGGGCGCGACGGCGTCGAACGTGCCGCTCCCCGGCCGTCTCGAGGCGACCATCCACGAGGCCGCGCCGGCGCTGGAGGCCTCCGCCGGCCAGGCGATGCCGCTCCCGCCGCTCGCGGTGTTCGGCCTCGTGTGTCTCGTGCTGGTCGGTATCGGCCTCCGGAACGTGCTCGAGGCGCTGCTGAAGGACGATTTCATCCTGAAGGTCACCTCACAGGGCGGCGACCGGCAGTACCAATCCGTACTAAACCCCGCCTGAACCGCAGCCGCTGTCGAGACACCGACGGCCGCTCGCGGTCTCGAAGACCGGAAGCCCGCAGTCGCACTCCCCGACGAGCGTGCCGTCCGGCACCGCGAACCCCGTCTCGCAGTCGGGGTAGTTCTCGCAGCCGGCGATGAGGCCGCCGCGCCGGAGAATCTCCAGGGCGCCGCCGCACGCCGGACAGTCCCACTCGCGGTCGAACCGCGCCTCGACGGCCGCGAGCAGCGACTCGCACTCATAGTTTAGACACAGCTCGAAGGCCTCGCCGCGCTCGACCCAAATCGTCGGGAGGCCGCAGTCCCCGCAGGTCGCCTCCCTGACTGCCGCACCGTTCGGCAGCGGGAACCGCTCGTCGCACTCCAGACAGGCGACGGCGCCGCTCGACCGGACCAGCGGCCCGTCACAGCGGCAGTCGCCGACCGGGACGCCGGCGTCGGTCGCCTCGTGGTCGGTCACGGTCACCTCGCCCTCGGCGGCGACCCGGAGCGTCTCGTCGCCGTCGATGGCCACCAGCCACAGCGGGTCCCGGGTGACGGTCAGCTCGGCCGGCCGGGTGAGCCACGCGACCGGCTGGTAGCCGTCGATGTCGTGGACCAGCACGGTGTCGTCGGGCTTTACGACCACCAGCACGCGGCCGCGAACGGTTCGGTCGCGGCGGCCGTCGAAGCGAACGGTGCAGTCCCCGGCGAGGGTTCGGATGGACATGGGCCGTTTGGTCCCGTCCCGGTACTTGAACCCACGGGTGCGGACCGCGGAGGAACTTCTCGGTGGAGCGTCCGGCGCCGCCGGTCATGGACCCGGCGACGGCCGGGTCTGCTCGCCCTCGGGAGTCCTTCCCCGGGGCCCCGACGGGTCGCCATCGGGGCGCTCGCCGGCTTCCACGGCGCCCGGGGTCCTCATTCAACGGCACGGCGCCGATCCTAACCTTCATGAACGTATATGATGGTGAACGTCGAACTTCTGTGGGTGTCGTTAGACAATTTAGGGTGTTCTAGGAGAAACGTTATACATCCGTCCGAATGTTACTCGGTATCATGAACGGATCATTACGAACGGCTGAAGGATCACGGGCCGCGGGAGCGGGCGGCGGACGGCTCCGTAGGGGGGTGAAGGCACTGGTCTCGACCGGCGACGCGGTACTGCTGA
>PXSL01000111.1 GCA_003022815.1 Halobacteriales archaeon SW_5_68_122
GCTGAGGCTCATCGCGAAGGCCGCGAAGTACCGCGTCTGGCTGTGTTCGTCCAGCCCGCGCATGTAGCCGATGCTGTACAGCGACGTGAGTATCCACAGCAGGCTGGACAGCGACGCGAACAGCATTCCGAGCGGGTCCGCCTGGAGCTGGAAGGCGATGCCGTCGCCCAGCCCCCGGACGAACGTGCCGAGCGACCAGACGTACACGTCGCCGGCCAGCACGCCGGGGATCATGCTCGCGACGATGCCGAACTTGCCGAGGGCGACGGTCAGCGTCACCGCCTCCCGCAGGTTCGGGCGCCTGTGGGCCGCGATGATGCCGAGCGTGCCGGCGACTGATACCAGAACGGCCGCGATGGGCCGCGGGTCCGCTATCTCGGTCACGGGAGGACACCTCCGAGGAACGGTTCGAGCAGCGCCTCGAAGGCGTCCGTCGAGAAGCCCAGCGCGACGACGACGAGGGCCGCGACGACGACGAGCGCCACCATGCCCGTCGAGACGGCGTTGGGCGCCCGGGAGTCCGGCCGGTCACCGCCGTCGGCGACGGCGTCGGCCGCCGGTTCGGTCGGGTCGGCGGCGGCCGCTGGCGCCGCGAAGTACAGTCGCTCGAGCAGGCGGGCGACGTACGCCAGCGTCAAAAGCGTCGACAGGAAGACGACGACGGCAATGGGCCAGGCCTCCGCGCGGACGGCGCCGACGGCGATGTACCACTTGCCGAGGAAGCCGATAGAGGGCGGGACGCCCACCAGCGCGACCCCGAGGACGCCGACGACGCCGGCGACGACCGGCGACCGGTAGCCGAGGCGGGCGTAGTCGTCGACCGTCCGGGCGCCGTGGCGGGCCGCCAGCACCGCGGCCGCCGCGAACAGGCCGCCCTTCATCAGGCCGTGGCCGACCAGGTGGACGACGGCGCCGAGCACCGAGTCCGGCGTTGCAAGGGCGAACCCGGCGACCACGAGGCCGAATTGCGAGACCGACGAGTAGGCGAACATCCGCTTGATTTCGGTCTGGACGACCGCGAGCGCACCGCCCGCGAGGATGCTGACGGTGCCGAACGCGAGGACGGCCTCCTGTGCCAGCGGCGCCGTCTCGAGGAAGGAGACGGTGAACACCGTCAGCGTCACCCGACCGATGGCGTAGGCGGCGACCGTCGAGACGAGCGCCGAGATGAACGCCGTCACTGTGTCGGGTGCGTAGGTGTAGGCGTCCGGTTGCCAGGTGTGCAGCGGGAAAACGGCCGCCTTCAGCGCCAGCCCGATGATCATGAACCCGAATGACGCCAGCACGACCCGGGAGGTGTAGGTTCCCGCGAGCTGTTCGGAGAGGTCGACCATGTTGAGCGTCCCCGTGGCGATGAAGGCGTAGCCGACGCCGACGAGGAACAGCGACGCGCCCGTCGTCCCGAGGATGAGGTACTTCAGGGCGGCGACGGCGGACTCCCCGGAGCGGTCGGCGGCGACCAGGGCGTACGTCGCTAGCCCGGTGATCTCCAGGAAGACGAACATGTTGAACAGGTCGCCGGTGACCGAGACGCCCATCAGCCCGCCGACGAGAAGCAGGTAGGCGCTGTAGAAGCTGTTCCGTCGCGGCCCGCGCCGACCAGTTCGATGCCGTACGGCGCCGGATAGCCGCCGACGGCGTGGCTGACTCGGTCCTCGGCGTGCACCGACCGGACCAGGACGCCCGCGAGGACGGCCTCGACGGTGCAGGCGACGCTGGCAACGTACCAGCCGGTTTCGGTGGTCCTCAGGCTGAGCAGGAGCGGCCCGACGGCCGCCAGTATCGGCACCGCGATGAGCAGCGGCAGGACGACATCAGTCATTCGAGACCTCCCGGAGAACGGACTCGTCGACGGTGCCGTACTCCTCGTGAATGCGGACGATGAGCGAAAGCGCCACCGCGGTGAGGCTGACACCGACGACGATTGCGGTCAGCACGATGACGTGCGGCAGCGGGCTGACGTAGGGGCCGCCGCTCCCGTCCGGCGGGACGACGGGCGGTTTGCCGCCGGCCACGTACGCCGAGGCGATGAAGAACAGGAAGACGGCGGTCTGGAAGAGGTTCACGCCGATGACCTTCTTGACGAGGTTGGCGTTGGCGATCATCATGTAGAGGCCGGTGACCATCAGGAGGACGAATGCCGCGTAGGCCCACCGGGACGCCAGCAGTTCGATCACGTCTCCTCACCCCCGGGGCCGGCGGCCGTCAGGAAGAACAGCCCGGTGATGACGCCGCCGACGATCAAGGCGATGCCGCCGATTTCGACGGCCTCGATGCCGTACTTCGCGGACTTCTTCAGCGGGTAGAGGTCGTACTCGAGGAAGCCACCGCCCATGACAACGCTGCCGAAGCCGATGCCGGCGAAGATCAGCAGGCCGAGGCAGGCGACGGCGGTGACGGCCTTTCGGCCGAGCCAGCGCCGCGTCGAGTCGATGCCGAACGCGAACGCGAGCATCAGCACGACAGTCCCGACCAGCGCGCCGCCCTGGAAGCCGCCGCCCGGCGAGTCCGCGCCGTGGAACGTGACGTAGAGGCCGAACGTGAGCACGAACGGCGTCACGACCCGGACAGTGCTCATGATGACCTCGCTCTCGGTGTAGGTGCCGCGCTCGCTTCCGGTTTCGACGTCGTCGGCGCTCATGTCAGCACCTCTCGCCGGAGGACGACGAGCACCGCAACGCCAGCGGCGAAGACGACGGTGGCCTCGCCGAACGTGTCGAAGCCGCGGTAGGCCGCAAGCACTGCCGTGACAGTGTTCTTGACGCCCGTCTCCTTGTATGACGCCGTCAGGTAGTGGCCGGTCACCGCCTCGTAGGAGATGATGGGGGCGGTCGGGTCGCCGACGGCCGGTAGGCCGGGCAGCGTTAGCCCGAACACGACGGCTAGGGCGCCGCAGGCCAGCAGCGCGCGGGGGTCGGGCCGTTCCAGCGTCCGGTCGTCGGTCGGCCGGACCGTCTTGGCGATGGTCAGGAGCAGCAGCACCGTTGTCACGCCGGCGCCGATGACCGCCTCCGTGAGGGCGACATCCGGCGCCAGGAGGAACGCGTACAGTAGCGCCATCCCGAGGCTGTAGGCGGCGAAGACGATGATGGCCGCCAGCACGTCCCGGAGGAGCGCCGTTGCCAGGGCCGTGACGACGATGAACACGACCAGCGCGTAGGCGACGTACTCGGTCATCGGTCCTCCCTCCAGGGCTCGATGCCCTCCTCGTCGGCGGCCCGGGCGATGGCGTGGGCCGCCGTCGGGTTGGTGATGAAGATGAACATCAGAAGCAGGACGGTCTTGACGGTGGTGGTCTCGACGCCGAGCGCCAGGGCGACGGCCACGAGCGTCAGTCCCGCCCCGAGCGTGTCCGTCTGGCTGGCGGTGTGGGCGCGGGCGTAGATGTCCGGCAGGCGGACGACGCCGACCGCCGAGACGAGCGTAAAGAAGACGCCGCCGGCGAGCAGCGCGACGATGGCGATATCCAGCGGCGTCACGTCACATCACCCCCCCGCGGTCGACGGTGAACTTCGAGATGGCGACCGCCATCAGGAAGTTTAGAAGCGCGTACACCAGGGCGATGTCGAGGAAGTAAGGGACGTCCAGCGCCGCCGACAGCAGCGCGAGAATGACGACGGTGTTCGTGCCGAGGACATTGACGGCGACGACCCGGTCCTGCATCGTCGGGCCGCGGACGGCGCGGTATAGCACCACGACCGCGAGAACGACTAGCGCGGCCGCCGTCACGAGCAGGGCGTCCTCGATGATCACTCCTCGTCACCTCCCTCGTCGATGATGCGGCAGTCGCCGCGCTCCCGCGGGGAGGCGACCGCGAGCGCCCGCCGGCCGTAGAAGACGAACCGGACGCCGCGCTCGAGGGCGCCGTCGAACAGGTCTTCGCGGGCCGCCGGGATCAGCGTGTGGACGACCATCCCCCGGCCGCGGGTCCGGACGGTGAGCGTCCCCGGGGTCAGCGTGATGCTGTTGGCCAGCGCGGTCACCGGCATCCCGCCCCACAGGTCCGGGTGGAGGATAACGTAGGAGACCAGCAGGTTCGACTTGATTATCTCATAGACGAGGTACGGCGCGTAGATGACGAGCCGGACCAGCTGCCGGCCGACCGTCGTCGGTCGGAGACGGTCGCTGAACGTGATGCGGTGCAGCATCGCGGCCACGAGCGTCGCGCTCGCGGCGCCGGTCACGAGGTCGAACCCCGCGAGGGTGAAGCCGCTCAGTAGCTGGTAGAACAGAAAGGAGATGCCGAACAGCGTTCCGAACTGGAGGACGCCGCCGCGCCGGAGGAGCCGTCCTCGTCGGGTCCGCCGGTCGACGGAGGGCTCCTCGACGAACAGGCCGAACTCGACGAGGTCGGTCTCCATCGGCCGGAGTATCGGGACGTTGCCGCCCGGACTGTACTCCGGGTCGACGGTCACCCGGTCGATGCCGTGGTCCTCGGCGTACGCCGCCAGCACCCGCGCGTAGTCGTCGGGCCCGAAGAGGTACTCCTCGGCACCGACGACGGCCGTCTCGACGTCGAGTTCGGCCTCGCCGGCATCCTCGTCGGCCCAGACGGCGACCCGGTCGAGGCGCTCCTCCGTTGCCTCGCGGACCTCGGCGCCGACGTCGCCGATGTCGTGCCAGGCGACCGCCTCGACGAAGTGTATCTCGCCGCCGGCCTCGAGGGCCTCGCGGACCGCGTAGGCGACGGTCTGGGCTGGTCACTGCCCGTGTCTTTCGGCAGGCGCAACAAAACGGTTGTTCTTCGGGCCGGCGGAGGCGGGCGGACGCCGGACCGCAGAGCGCCCGGCGGCCCCCGTCATAGTGACTACTGCAACTGTTTACCGGTACGACCACACATCGTCATGCGGTCAATATCGAAACGGCTCGCAGTAGTCGCTATCAGGCAACGCTTAACCCGGCGGCCCCCAGATGCGGTGGCATGACCGAGGCCGTAGCGTTCGTCCCGGGCCACGTGACGGGCTTTTTCAGCGCCCACGACGACGACGACCCGACGAAGGCGGGCTCCCGCGGCGCCGGCGTCGCGCTGGCCGACGGCGTGACCGTCCATCTCGAACCCGGCGACGGCGTCGAGTGCAACGGCGAGGACTGCGAGATTGAGGCCGTCGACCGGGTGCTGGGCGCCCTGCGGTCGACCGCCCGGGTCGTCGTGGAGACGGACCTGCCGCTGGGGGCGGGGTTCGGGGTTTCCGGTGCCGCCGCCCTCGGGACGGCGCTGACCGCCAACGCCGTCTTCGACCGCGGCCTCTCGGAGAACGAGCTCGTCACCATCGCCCACGGCGCAGAGGTGCAGGCCGGCACCGGCCTGGGCGACGTGGTGGCGCAGGCCCGCGGCGGCTTCCCCGTTCGACTGGAGCCGGGGGCGCCCGCCCACGGCGCGATGGACGGTCTTTCCGCCCGCCGCGAAGTCGAGTACGTCACCTTCGGGGAGCTGTCGACCGAGGAGGTGCTGTCGGGCGACACGACGGAGCTGACCGAGGCCGGCCGGCAGGCGCTGTCGGCGCTGGTGGCCGAACCCACCCTGGAGTCGTTCATGCACGCCTCCCGGACGTTCGCCCGCGAGGCGGAGCTGCTGACGCCGCGCCTCCGGGAGGCCATCCGGGACGTTGCCGAGGCCGGCGGCGAGGCGTCGATGGCGATGCTCGGCGAGACGGTGTTCGCGCTCGGCTCCGGGCTGTCGGACGCCGGCTACGACGCCGAGCGGTGCGACTCGGGACCGCCACCGCCGACGGGACGCCCCACCTCGACTTCCGGTTCCAGCAATCCGTCTTCGACGCCGAGACCGTCGGGACCGTCACCGACCGGTACTGTGGACGGCCGGCCGAGACGGTTCGGTTCGCGCCGGCACTACGACCGGAAGACACTTTCCGGGCCGCCGGAGATCGTGGACGCATGTCTGATCCGCCCTCCACGCTTGAGCGGTTCCGGCCCCACTCGGTCCCAATCTGTATCCTCGCCGTCGTGGTGGCCGCCGCCGTTGCCGTCCCGCCGCTCGTGCTCGACTTGACGCCGAGAACGTACGCCATCGCGGCCGCAGTCCTGATTCTGGCGGTGACCTCGGCTACCCCATACGCTGTCGCCGTGGCGGTCCTGACGCTCCCGTTCCAGTTCCTGGGGCTCGCCAGTTACGCCTCCCCTCAGGCGGTCCCGGAGGACGGCCGACCGTCGCTCATGGACGCGCTGCGGCACACCGCCGCCGGATTCGCGTACGTGCTGGCGGCCGGGGCCGTTGGCGGTATCGGGGTCGGGATGGACGTGGCAAGTTCCTCCAGCGCCTCGACCCCGCCCACTGGGGTGCCGTTCACCCATCTCGCGGGCGGGGTGGTCGGCCTGGTGTTCGTCGCCCTCCAGCTGTGGCGCCGCGACGACCCGGAGGGCGAGTTCGACGCGCGAACGACCGTCGGGACCATCGCTCTCGGCTTACCTCTGGTCCCCGCCGGCCGCGTCGCCCTGTGGCTGTTCGGCCGTGGATCACTGGTCTGAGGCCGCTCGTGGGGCCGCCGGAGCGGGACGCTTTTCATCGCCCGTCGCCCACCGACGACCATGACCGATGTCGACGTGCCGGAGTCACATCCCCGCTACGAGTCGCTACTGACGCGACACCGCATCGAGGCGGGCGTCGAGAAGGGCATCACCTCCAGGCAGGGCCTCATCGCCCAGGGCCGCGGCGAGGCCTACGACTACCTGCTCGGCGAGCAGACCATCCCGAGCGCCGACGACGCCGCACGGGCGGCCGCGGCCCACCTCCTGCGGGCCGACCACGCGGTACTGTCGGTCAACGGCAACGTGGCCGCGCTGGCGCCTGAAGAAACCGTCGAACTCGCCGAGACCACCGGCGCGGACATCGAGGTCAACCTGTTCAACCGCACCGAGGCGCGGATGGAGCGCGTCGCCGAACACATGCACGAGTACGGCGCCGAGGAGGTGCTCGGTCTCGAGGCCGACGGCCGCATCCCGGGTCTTGACCACGAGCGCGCGAAGGTCGACGCCGACGGCATCGGAAGCGCCGACATGGTGCTCGTCCCGCTGGAGGACGGCGACCGCGCGGAGGCACTCGCCGAGATGGGCATGACCGAACTGGTCGTCGACCTGAACCCGCTGTCGCGGTCGGCGCAGACGGCATCGGTCCCCATTGTCGACAATGTCGTCCGCGCGCTGCCGAACGTGACCGACCACGCTCGCTCGCTGGCCGACGCCGACGAGGCGGAACTGGACGCCATCGCCGAGGCGTTCGACCCCGAGGCGGCGCTGACAGCGGCCGAACGGGCGATACGGGAGCCGTCGGGGTAGCGCCGTCGCCGGCTCTCGGCCCAGCCGCCGGCGGCTCCGGCCGGAATCCACGGCGAGAGGCGTCATGCGCGCGTCTGACGTAGTGTTTTGTGTGTCGAGACGGAAGCGACGGTATGGCTAGCCTCACGGAGGTCTACGAGGGAGGCGACGGGGCCGGCCTCCGGCGGCTGTACGCCGGCGTCGCGCTGTTCGGGGTCGGCGCGGTCCTACTCGTTGGAGGCATCGTCACGGCAGCTACCGGTGTGGGCAGCCGGTTCGGGCTAGACCTGTTCGCGTCCCGCCGGGTCGCCGGCGTTCTCGGCGGCGTCGGGCTACCGGCGGTGTTCCTGGGAACCATGGCCGTCCTGCCGCGGGCCTCGCGGACCGTCCGGGGTGCCGCCTACGCCGGTGCCGCCGTCAGCCTCGTCGGCGTCTACCTGTTCAACGGCGCCTACCCCATCGACTGGGTGGGCGGCTCCGGCGATACCTCGATGACGCTCGTGGTCGCGTCGGTGTACTTCCTCGGGACGCTGGTGACGACGTGGTGTCTGTTCGCCGCCGTCGCCAACTTCAAGACCCGCAACGACCCGGGCGGCACCGTCAAACTCGAAATCACGAAGGACGGCGAGACCCGCGTCGTCGAGGTGTCCAACGACCGGCTCAGGGGCACACTCGGCGGCATCGGTGTGCTCGGCGGCACGCCGGACGGCGACGTCGACACCCAGACCAACCGCGAGTCCGCGGCAACGACCCACTCGACGGGCGGTCGCGGCGGGGGCACCGAGGGCATCACCGACGGCGGCGCGACGACCGACGATGCCGAGTTCCTCACCGACGACGTCGGCGAGCCGACCGGCGACACCTACTGCGGGAACTGCTCGCACTTCCAGTACGTCCGCACCGACGGCGACATCGAGCCGTACTGCGGCTACCACGGCGAGCTGATGGACGACATGGACGCCTGCGAGGAGTGGACGCCGAACACCGGCCGCTAGTCGAGTTTCGCCGCCATCCGCTCGTTCACCGTTGTCGACCGCCTTCAGCCGGCCGTTGCAGCGGCCACACCGGACCGGCTCGTCGGCGACGGTCAACCGGACGCCCGCCTCGCGTAGCTCCGCCAGCTGATCCTCCACCTCGCGGGCGGTCAGGAGGAGCACGTCGTCAGCCGCCGCTGCCAGTTGCCGGTCGCGGGTGAGTAGCAGTCGGCCCTCCGAGGCGGCCGCCTCGCGGACTCGGGCGTCGGCTTCGAGGTCCCGGTCGCCGGCGTCGGCCGCGTCGTAGCCGCAGGTCCGGAGGTAAACGGCGAGTTTCCCGAGCATGACATCTAGCAACAACCGGTCCGTCTCGGGGCGGACCCGACGGTCGCGCTCGTCAGTCGTCATCGCCTCGAATACGGTCCGGCCGGCGAGCTTTCCGGAAGCTCTCGGTCCGTCAGGGCGAAGCGGTCGGCCGGCCAGTTCGTCCGTGTCACGTCATAATCCCAGGAACTGCCGGACGCCGTCGGCATCTCGGCAGTTGAGCACGTCTTCCGGTTCACACCAGCCACGGCGGGCGGTGTGGACGCCGTAGCGGACGTACTCGAAGGACCCGGGGTGGTGGGCGTCGGTGTTGACGCTGATGGTCGCGCCGGCTTCGAGTGCGACCTTCACGTAGCTCGAACGGAGGTCAAGCCGGTTGGGGTTGGCGTTTATTTCGAGGGCGACCCCGTGGTCGGCGGCGGCCTCGGCGACCCGCTCGACGTCGATGTCGTGGCCGGGGCGCCGGTTCAACATCCGGCCGGTCGGGTGGCCGATGACGTCGACTTCGGGGTGTTCGATGGCTGCTACCAGGCGGTCGGTCCCGTCGCCGTCCAGCGCGCTGTGCGGCGAGGCGACCACCAGGTCCAGTTCCGCCAACACGTCGTCGCCGACGGAGATTCCGCCCTCGGCGTCGATGTTGGCCTCGACCCCGGCGAGGACGTCGATGTCGGCGT
>PXSL01000112.1 GCA_003022815.1 Halobacteriales archaeon SW_5_68_122
CCGGGAGAAGGTGCCCTCGAGCTCCTCGATGTCGCCCTCCTCCCACTGGTGCTTCCGGGGGGCGTAGGCCGCGATGTCGGTGTCCAGCTCGCGGGCGACAACGGTCGCAAGCGGCGTGCCGGCCTTCTCGATGCCGACCGTCAGGTCGACTGATTCGCCCTGCTTGGACAGTAGGTCGGCCATCGCCCGGCCGGCGTAGGCGAGCCGCGAGGAGTCTCTCCCCAGCGCGCTCCAGTCGACGTGGATGTCGGGCGCGCCGGACGGCTCGGGCTCGGTCGTCGTTTTTGCCGTCCCATCGCTGCGCTCGACCAGCCAGCTGGCGGTCTCCCTGGAGACGTTCAGCTCGTCGGCGATTTCGCCCTTCGAGAAGCCGCGTTCCGAGAGCTCCCGGGCGCCCTCGATGAGGTCGTCAACGTTCTTCATAGCTGTCGAATTCGACGGCCGTCTTTATGTTCGTTGCCCCCCGGTCGAAGGCCGGCTCGAACGAACGGTGCGGCACGACGTCGGTGACGAACGACTCGACGAACCGCGCCGGCAGCTCCGCGAGGCGGTCGACGGCGGCCTCGAAGTGGCGCCGCCCGGAGTTGACGCTGCCGACCAGCGCCTTGTTGTGCAGCACGAACTCCTCGTGGAGGCGGCCGCCGTCTATCTCGAACCGCCAGGAGTCCGGGATACCGAGCAGTGCCGCGACGCCGTTGGGCGCCAGGGCCTCGACGCTCTCGAAGGCGTGTCTCGCGTGGCCGGTCGCCTCGTAGACCAGGTCCATCGGCTCGTGGACCCCGGCCACCTCGTCGACCGACGTCTCCCGGGAGTCGACGTAGGTCGCGCCGAGCTCCTCGATGATGTCGATTGTCGGGTCAGGCCGGTCGCGGCGGCCCAGACAGTAGACTTCCAGCTCCCGGGCCAGCATCGCGACGGTCACGAGTCCGAGCGGCCCGTTGCCGAGCACGAGCGCCGACTCCGGGGTCCACTCGACGGACGAACGGGATGCGAAGGCCAGCTCCAGGGCCTTCTCGGAGATGCTGATCGGCTCCAGCAGGAAGCCCGACTCGGCGAGTTCCGGCGGCACCGACACGAGGAACTCCGCGGGGCTGGTGAAGTACTCGCTCATGAAGCCGTGGGCGCCGTCGATGCCCCGCTCCAGCGTGGCCTCCGGCGGGGCCATGTCGGCCTCGCCGCGCTCGAAGTACTCGTTGGTCCCGTCGGCTGGCGGCCGACGAACCGTTGGGGCAACGACGTCGCCGGCCGAGAAGCGCGTGCCGTTTGGGTCCTCGACGACGCCGACGGCCTCGTGGCCGAGCACGTGGTAGTCGGCGCCGGCCGGCGGGCTGCCGTGGTTCCCGGCGACGACCTCGTGGTCGGTTCCGTCGACCCCGACCCTGAGGGTGCGCACGAGTGCCTCCCCCGCCCCGGGTTCGGGTCGCGGCACCTCCAGCAGTCGCGGCTCGTCGCCGCCGCGTTCGATTCCGATGGCGTTCATACGAGGGATTCCCCCCAGGTAGAAAAATATTTATCGGTAACCGAGTAAATCTCTCGTATCCGCGGGAGACCGCCACCACCTATATGACTGCTGCACCTCCTTCGACCATGGAACGATACGACCTGCTGTACCGGCTGTACGACGAGTTTGACACGGACACGCTGGGGGACTACCAGGAGTTCGTCGACCTGTTCCCGCCGGTCGACTCCCGGGTGGCTCTCGACCACTGGGGCGACGCGAGCGAGGAACTGGAGTCCCGGAAGGACGAGATACGGTCGGCGTTCCCCCGCGTCGGCGAGACGTTCGGCTCGCTGGGGGCGCTGGCCACCCGCGAGCAGGCCTTCACCGGCCTCGACCTGTACACTAAGTACGACCGCGGGGTGAACGTGCTCGTGTTGGACGTCGATGAGACGCTGCGGTCGGCCGGCAGCACCGACAACGAGATCCCCCGGGAGACGCTGCATCTCCTGACCCGGTTCCACGAGGAGGGCGTCCCCATCGTCATCTGCACTGGGCAGACGCTGGAGAACGTCAAGGGCTTTCTCATCCAGGGGCTCGGCAACGAGGTGGTCCACTCGGGGAACGTGAGCATCGTCTACGAGGCCGGCACGGTCTTCGGGCGCGTCCGCTCGCGGGTCCTCTCGGACGCCCCCGGGACCATCCGGGAGGGGGCCCACCTCCAGGGCAACGAATTCAACGTCACGCTGAAGCCGAACTTCGAGCACGGCAGCGACCGCGCCCAGACAGTCATCAACAAGGGTCTCGTCTACCTGCTCGACCTCCTGGAGGAGAGCATCGTCGAGGCGATGGGTGTCGACGCGGACACGGAAGGGTACGCCCGGGCGTACTACGCGGCGGCGGACCCGGAGATACGCGGCGTTCTGGAATCCCGGGGCGCACAGCCGGACGTCACCGAGGAGGCGGTCCCCGAGGAGCTGCGAGCGGTCCTCGAGCGGATCGACGTCGCCTACTACGAGGCCGACGCCGCCGAGATCGGCTCGCTGGAGCTGAACAAGGTCGCCGGCGTCGAGGCGGCGCTGTCGGTGCTCGGCATCGACGACCCCTTCGCGCTGGTGATGGGCGATTCGAAGACCGATCTCCGGGTGATGCGGTGGGCCGACGAGAACGACGCCGGCATCGGTGCCGCCCCCGAGCACGCCTCCGAGGACGTCCTCGAACACGTCCTCGACACCGACGAGCTGGTATTCGACCGCGGCAACGCCGGGGAGATGCTCAGGACCGCCTACGCCATGCGTCGGCTGGCCGGACTCGACTGATACTGCCGGCTGTAATTCTTTCAACATTCCTCGGCGATATCCCGCTGGACACCGTCCAGAACCCTATCTTCGGGCGGGACTGCTTCACGTAGTTACGGCCGGCAGTATGACCGCTCACCGAAAAGAAGCGACGCCCTTACGCGGGCCAGTCGCGGTCGTCATTCTTCTGGCTGTTCTCCAGTCGCTTGATCGGAACGAATGCCGGTACCATTGCGTTTAGAATTAACTCGGGAGCGAATAAGTAAGTTTCGAAACACTTCTTGATACGGGTTCACACGCCAGGGCGATCGGTCGGCCTGCCGGGAGCCCCGATCGGCGAACTCGGTGCGGAGCCCGCCCCGGTAGCTCCCGGCCACCGCCGCTTTCCGGCCGTGTGCTTCGCCGACCCGTTCGACGATGGCCGTCCTGCTCTCGGACCTAAAGCACTCTGAGGAACGCTGTCGCTCCCCGATAGTCGGTACGCCGACACGAAATCAGTCGTTGTACGAATACTGTTTGGCCCGGACCGCCGACGCCGGCGGTCGCAAGCGCCGGCCCGACTCCGCGGCAGAACGGCCTCGAAACGTGGACGCCGGCGGGAGAGACTGGCCGCCGTTACTCTCGGTACTCGAACCGGACGGTGTCGCCGTTGCGGACCGGTTCGGAGGCGATCACGACCGGAGCCGTTCGGCCTCCAGCAGCGCGAACCGAAGGTGGTCGCCCGACCGGTCGGCCCACGCCCGCACCGCGTCGGCGACCGTGCTTCCCTGCGGGACCCCGACGCGGCCCTGCCGGGCGCCGGCCCGCGCGACCAACGCCCCCGTCAGCTCGATGTCGACGCCGAGTGTCGCCCGTTCCTTCTCGACGCCAGTGATGTCCGTGTCAATGCTCATTAACGGAAGTAGTAACGCCACCAACTAATAGTTTACTCATATCCGAAAAACAAACAGCATCCTTATGCCGTCGCCGGTCGAACTCGGTCCATGGCAGGAACTGCACCGGAACCCGGGGCCGAGGACCCGCTGGAGCTGGGTGGGGTGGTCCCGCCGACGGTGACGGCCTTCGACGAAACGGGCGCCGTTGACGAGGCGGCGACGGCCGCACACGCGCGGTTCGTCGTCGAGAACGGCGCAGACGCCGTCTTTCCGCTGGGGACTAACGGCGAGTTCGCGCTGCTCTCGGAGGCGGAGCGTTGCCGCGTCGTCGAGGCGGTTACCGACGCCGTCTCCGCTCCGGTCATCGCGGGCGTCGGCCACCCGAGCACGCGCGAGACGGTGGCCAGCGCCGAGCACGCCCAGCGGGCCGACGCCGACGGCGTCGTCGTCGTCACGCCGTACTACTACCCCCTCGACGGTGACGGGGCGGTCGCCCACTACGAGGCGGTCGCCGGAGCGGTCGACGTGCCGGTCTACGTCTACCACATCCCGAGCAAGACGGGCAACGAGCTTTCCCTGGAGACGGTCGGCCGCATCGCCGACATCGACGGCGTCGCCGGCGTCAAGGACTCCTCGAAGGACGTCCCGTGGCTGGCGCAGGCCATCGACGACAACCCCGACCTGACGTTCCTCGCCGGCTCGGACTCGCTCCTGTTCGCCGGCCTCGAGGTCGGCTGTTCGGGGATGGTCAGCGCCGTCGCCAACGTCTTCCCGGAACTCGTGCGTGACCTCTATGCCGCCTACGACGCGGGCGAGGAGCGACGCGCCCAGCGGCTGCAGTCCCGGGTGTTCGACGTCCGGTCGGCACTGAAGCGCGGCCCCTACATGGCCGGCGTCAAGACCGCGCTGTCGCTACGGAACCCCGGCTTCAACGTCGGCGACCTGCGGGCGCCGCTGCGGACGATGTGCGACGACGACCGGGCCGCCCTCAAGGCCGACCTCGAGGACCTCGACCTGCTGTGACCCGCGACCTCTCGGAGGCGGTGGTGTACCAGCTGTACCCCCGTAGCTTCAACGACAGCGACGGCGACGGAGTCGGTGACCTGCCGGGTGCCATCGAACGGCTCGACTACGTCGAGTCACTGGACCCGGATGTCGTCTGGCTGAACCCGGTATACGACTCCCCGCAGGTCGACGCCGGCTACGACGTCCGGGATTACTACGCGGTCGACGACGACTACGGCACGATGGCCGACCTGGAGGAACTGCTCGCTGAGCTCCACGACCGCGGCATCGGGCTGATCATGGACCTGGTAGTGAATCACACCTCGGACGAGCACGAGTGGTTCCGCCGGTCCCGGCAGAGCGACCCCGCTTTCGCCGACTACTACCACTGGGTCGACGGCGACCCCGACGAGCCGCCGAACAACTGGACCTCCGCCTTCGGCGGGCCGGCCTGGAGCTACGACGACGAGCGGGGGGCGTGGTACCTCCACCTGTTCGACGAGAAGCAGCCGGACCTGGCTTCCGGATGGACGTCATCAACCTCATCTCCAAGCCGGAGGGCTACCCGGACGGCGAACCGGGCGGCTGGGTCGGGTCCGAGCAGTTCGTCGACGGTCCGAACGTCCTCGCGTACCTCGAGGAGATGGCCGAGCGAGCGCTCGACCCCCACGACGCCGTCACGGTCGGCGAGTGCGCCGAGGTGAGCCTTGAGGCCGCAAACGAGTACGTCGGTCCCGACGGGCCGCTGGACACCCTGTTCCACTTCGACCACATGAACCTCGACGACCACCCCGAGGCGGGCTGGTGGGGCGTCGACGACTGGGACCTCCGGGAGCTGAAGGCGGTCTTCGACCGCTGGGAGGACGGCCTCGAGGGGCCGAACGCGGTCTATCTCGGCAACCACGACCAGTCCCGCATCGTCTCCCGGTTCGGCGACGACGGGGCGTACCGCCGCGAGAGCGCAAAACTGCTCGGAACCTTTCTGCTTTCGATGCCCGGGACGACGTTCTGCTACCAGGGCGACGAACTCGGCATGACCAACTACCCGTGGTCGTCGCTGTCGGAGCTGCGGGACGCGAACGTGGTGAACCGGGTCGAGCTGGCGCTCGCGGACGGCCGCATCGACCGACTCGCCGAACGCCGGATTCACGGCGGGCGAGCCGTGGCTGCCGGTCAATCCCGACTACACCGAGGTCAATGCCGCCGCCACCGACGCCGACCCTGACTCGGTGCTGAACTACTACCGCCGGCTCGTCGAGTTGCGGGACCGCTACCCAGTGCTCGCCGACGGCAGGTACGTTCCGCTGACGCCGGACCATCCGTCGGTGTGGGCCTACGACCGGGTCGGCGACGACGAGCGGCTCCGGGTCGTCCTCAACTGGACCGACGAGGCGACCGACCCTCCGGTCGGCATTACGGGCGAGAATCTCATCGAAAACTACGAGTCGACGGATCGTCTACGGCCGTATGAGGCGCGCATACATCAACATGGCAGTGGGTGGTAACATATCCGACATTGACCGGACGTGGTGGAGGGAAGCGGTGGTGTACCAGCTGTATCCACGCAGCTTCGACGACAGCAACGGCGACGGAATCGGTGACCTCCCCGGCGCCCGTCGGAGGGTGTCGTACCTCGAGGAGCTGGGCGTCGACGTCGTCTGGCTGAACCCGGTGTACGACTCCCCGCAGGTCGACGCCGGCTACGACGTCCGGGACTACTACACGGTCGACGACGACTACGGCACGATGGCCGATCTCGAGGGGCTGCTCGCGGAGCTCCACGAGCGGGACATGCGGCTCGTCATGGACCTGGTGGTGAACCACACCTCGGACGAGCACGAGTGGTTCCGCCGGTCCCGCCAGGGCGACCCCGCTTTCGCCGACTACTACCACTGGGTCGACGGCGACCCCAACGAACTCCCCAATGACTGGGAGTCGTTCTTCGGCGGGCCGGCCTGGAGCTACGACGACGAGCGGGGGGCGTGGTACCTCCACCTGTTCGACGCCAGACAGCCGGACCTCAACTGGCGGAACCCCGCCGTCCGGGAGGCGATTCACGAGATGATGAACTGGTGGCTCGAGAAGGGCATCGACGGCTTCCGGATGGACGTCATCGACCTGCTGTCGAAGCCCGAGAGCTACCCGGATTCGGACCCCGACGCCGAAACCATCGTCCGGGGCGCAGACCGGTTCGTCGGCGGGCCGAAAATCCACGAGTACCTCCGGGAGATGTACGAGGCGACCCTTGAGGGCCGCGACGCCATGACCGTCGGCGAGATGGTCGACGTCGATGTCGAGGAGGCCGAACGGTACGTCGGCTCCGACGGCCTCGGCATGAGCATGGCGTTCAACTTCGACCACATGCGACTGGACATGAAGGGGAGCCGCTGGAACCGCGTCGAGTGGTCCGTCCGCGACCTCAAGCGGGTCATCAGCCGCTGGCAGACCGATCTCGACGGCTGGACCCCGCTGTACATGAACAACCACGACGAGCCGCGGATGGTCTCGCGGTTCGGCGACGACGGCATCTACCGCCGCGAGAGTGCGAAACTGCTCGGAACGCTGTTGTACACCCTCCGCGGCACCCCGTTCTGCTACCAGGGCGAGGAGCTCGGCATGACCAATTACCCCTTCGAGTCGCTCGATGAGGTCGTCGACATCGACACGAAGAAGAACGTCGAACAGCTCCGGAAGCGCGGCGTCTTCAAGGACGACGCCGAGATGATGGAGCTGGTCCGCCACCGGACCCGCGACAACGCGCGGACGCCAATGCAGTGGGACGACTCGACGAACGCCGGGTTCACGGCGGGCGAGCCGTGGCTGCCGGTCATCCCCGACTACACCGAGGTCAACGTCGCCGCCGCCGACGCCAACCCCGACTCGGTGCTGAACTACTACCGCCGGCTCATCGAACTGCGGGAGCGCAACGAGGTGCTGGTCTACGGCGAGTACGAACTGCTGACCCCCGACCACGAACAGCTGTGGGTCTACGAGCGGGTCCTCGGCGACGACCGGGCACTGGTCGTCCTCAACTTCGGCGGCGACCCCGTCGAGTTCGAGGCACCGTACGACGACGGCGAACTCCTGGTGAGCAACTACGACGACGCCGGCCCACTGGCGGACACGCGGCTCCACCCCTGGGAGGCGCTCGTCTACCGGATATAATTTATAGAGAATCAAGGAGAATACCCGCGCCTTCAGGCGCGGGAATGAATCCGACAACACACTCAACCGCCGACGCTCGAAACCCTGTCTGGATATTCCAAGTGTTTAACTATTATACTCTCATAAGAGTAGATGAGATGCCGACAACTCGGCGTACACACGTCTGTCGCATCCAAAACCACTCACAAGTGATGGATGCATTAGACCGACACGGGTGGTCGGCATCAAAACTGTGGAACGTTGCACTATACCACAGCCGACAGGTATGGAACGAAACCGGTGAAATCCACGAGGAAGACGAGCTGAAAGACGAACTGAAGACCCACTCCAAATACGACGGGCTGCACAGTCAGTCCAGTCAGA
>PXSL01000113.1 GCA_003022815.1 Halobacteriales archaeon SW_5_68_122
ATACGATCCCTCTTTCGGGAACTCCACGAGGACGACGTCCTTGAAATTCCGGGTATCACCGTCGAGCAACATCGTACTGATCTGATCCAGCGGGTTATAGATGGACCTGACACCGGGAATCTGTGCCATAGCGGCGTCCAAACCCGCTTTCAGTCGGTCGCCACCGATGCGGGACTCGGTGAACGTGCCGACGAAAAAGATGATGACGAACAGCACGGCGATTGCTATGAGCTTTGACAGAACTGGCGATATGTCCCTTGGTCCCATCTGAATCGGGGCGACCACCGGATTCAACAGCTGTGACAGGAAATTGACGATGAACAGCACGACTGCCGCAGTTATCAGGACAGGAAACACGATTGCAGTCCCGGTTATGATCGACTTGCGTAGGTAGCCACGAGGGCTCAATCTGGGGGTCTCGGTCGGCTTAGTGTCTTGATCCACGAGATAGATATCACCGCTGCGAATCAAAAAGTTAACTAAAAACCACGTGTTTCCGGCCCGTGGACGGGTTTGTCTTGGAAAAAGCGGAACGGGTCGAGACGCTTACTGTCTCGTCTGAGGAGCATGTCCTAACGATGAACACGCTCCCGGTACCTTGCCCGCCGCCCGGAAAATCTACAGCATTTGATAGGAACCTGAGCAGCCGATACGCACTGCGACCACTGATTCGATTCTCCTGCTACCCGAGTGACGAAACAGAGTCACCACGGCTGGGCGACGCCATCACATATTCGTTTGACTCTTCGACAGGAGCGAAACTGCTCGGGGGCGACGACTTCCAGCCGAAGCGAGGGAGTCGTTACCGGTTCGCGTGGAGGTTACTCCGGAGCGGCGGCCGTCGCATCTCGAGTAGAAGCGGTAGTGGCGGCCTGGCCGGGTCGTTCAGGTCCCGAACGCCCGGTCGCCGGCGTCACCGACGCCGGGAACGATGTAACCGTCGTCGTCGAGGCGCTCGTCGATGCTGACGGTGAGGATGTCGGCCCGCGGGAACGCCTCGCCGACCCGGACCAGTCCGGGCGGGGCGCTGACCGCCGACAGCACCACCAGTCGCTCGGGGTCGCCCATCGCGGTGACCTCCTCGAGCACCGCGACCATCGTGCTGCCCGTAGCGAGCATCGGGTCGGCGACGATGACGGTGTCCTCCTCGTGTATCTCGGGCAGCTTCACGTAGTCGACGGTGATGGGGAACTCCCCCTCCTCGTTCATGCCGGCCTCCTCGTCGCGGCCGGCGGAGATGACCCCCTGGCGGGCGTGGGGGAACGCCTCGACGAGCCCCTCGACGAACGGCGTCGCCGCCCGGAGTACGTTCACGATGACGACGTCGTCCAGTCCCTTGACCACCTCGCCGGTGGTCTCCGCCAGCGGCGTCGTTATCGAGACGTACTCGGTCTCCATCATGCCGTCGATTATCTCGAACCCACAGAGCCGGCCCAACTCGACCAGGCCGTCCCGGAACGACACTTGGCCGGTCTCGGCGGACCGGAGTTCCGAGATGGTGTGCTTCGCCAGCGCGTGCGTAATAACGTGAGCGTCGTCGCGGTCCTCGATTGGCATACCGGGATGGGCGGCCTCCGGCCGCTTAAAGCCACTCGCTCCCCGAGGCGGCGACAAAGGGTAAGTCCGTCGACGCACAACCCCTGCTCTAATGGAAGTCGAAGAGAGCGTCTCCGGCTTCAGGATGCGGGGAAGCTGGGTGGATATCGTCGAGCACGGCGAGCGAATCACGCGTGTGCTGAAGGATCTCGGCGAGGAGGGATTCGACGTCGACGAGGCCGCTCTCGAGGAGTGGGACGAGTGGCGGCCGAAGGCCGACGAGCGGCTCCGGGAGGACGTCAGCGAGAAGACCGCCGAACAGGCCAGCATCTCCGAGGGGGAGGGCGAGCAGGCCGGCAAGGCGCCCGACGAGGACCTCAGGACCGCCGGCGAGAAGCTGTCGGACTCCTACGAGAGCCTCGAGACGCCGAAGAAGGCCGTCGACGAGTGGCGGGCGTCGATAACCTACGTGGCGCGTGCGGCCGACTCCGCCACCCGGAAGGCGGTTCGGAAGGTCGAGGGCGGCGTCTACAGGAACGTGATGACACAGATGTCCCCGTACTACTTCGACAACGAACTAATAAGCGCGAACCTCCGGCGGGCGGCGGTCGACGACTACGTCTTCGAGGTGAACGTCAACGACGACGACCTGAAGCTGCGGACCTCGAACAAACTGGCCGACTACGAGACGGCGGTCGACCGGTGGCACGTCGACACGCCGAAAGAGACCGACGTTGCCGAGGCGGCCGAAGGCCACGAGCCGCCGGTCAATGAGGAGACGGCCGGCGAATCGGAGCCGACGCGGAACTGATGCCGCCGGTTAGCCGGCCAGTTCCCGGAGCCGGGGGAGCAGCTTCTCGGTACCCAGCGAGAAGGCGGCGTACAGCGCGACCAGGCCGATTACGCCCAGCCAAATCGAGAACTTCAGGTTCCCCGCCGAGAAGTACGAGAAGCTCGTGAGTTCGGCGAACAGGCCGGCGACGGCGAGCGCCCCGGTGGTGAGGAGGTACGCGAGCAGTTCGAGCGACGAGACGAGGAATTCACGCATGGCACCTCTCCGTCGGTGGCCCGCATATGCCTTTCGACCGGCCGCGAACCGGAACGTTTTCACTCGACAGTCCGGAACGGCGGCCCATGAGCCACGGACGGAACCCGCGGAGTCTCGACCACGCGAGAATCGCCAAGACCGGCTTCCTGGCCGGTCTCGGACTGTTCGCCGCCGGCGTGGTCGGCGAACTCGCCGGTCACTCGGTGGTGTCGTCGATGCCGGAGACGCTCGCCAGCGCCCTCCTGATAATGGAGGTGCTCGGCGTTGCCGTCGCCTTTTTTGTGCCTCTCATCTTTGGCGCGGTACTCCCGCTGATGGAATGACCAATTCAGCCAGTCGTAATCCAGCGAACACTGCTCCGTGACGACTGGCCGTGGATATTCCGGACCCCGCCCTCCCCAGAACGTTCTGACATGGATACGGCCGGCAGTCTCATAGCGATTACTGTAACTATTCACCGGTACGACCGCATGACTGCGTGCGGTCGATCCGGTAATGACATACGGTAATCAGTATCAGGCCCCGATCTCGACCACGAAGTCGGACTGCAGCCACATGTCCGGCTGTTCCCGGTCGTAGATGACGACCTCGTCGTCCAGCGAGAGGTGTGCGTACCGGTCGGAGTCCAGCGGGGACTCCGGGGGGTCGGCGTTCTCCTGTGTGTTACTCATTCCCGACCGTTCGAAACCGACGGA
This sequence comes from Halobacteriales archaeon SW_5_68_122, assembly GCA_003022815.1. The sequence goes on from PXSL01000113.1 coordinate 3,280, forward strand.
ACGAATTAACGATTCGGCTAATAGTGGCGATACAGGTATATAGTGTATTATGACAATTATACGACCTCCGGCCAAGAGTGAGGGGGCTGGGGGCCCAAGCGGCGACCGATGCCGACGTACCCTGACCCCGGAGCGCGGAACGAACTCGCGGCGGACTGCCGGCGGTGTCCGGAACTCGTGGCGGCCCGCGAGCGCATCTCGTGGGGCGTCGGGTCTCTTGAGGCAACGCTCGTCGTCGTCGGCGAGGCGCCGGGCGCCGGCGACCCCGAGGCCGACCGCTGGCAGGGCGGCAACCACACCGGAATGGCCTACACCTCCCGCCACAGCGGCCGCCGGATACGCGGCCTCTTCGAGCGCCTCGGCTACGACCCCAATGACCTGTACTTCACCAATGCCGTCAAGTGCTTCCCGCCGGGGGAGGAAGGCTCGAACCGGGAACCGACGCCCGAGGAGCGGGCCAATTGCCGGCCGTACCTCCTGTCGGAACTGGAGACGGTCGCGCCCGACTGCATCGTCCCGACGGGGCGGCACGCGACCGAGTCGCTGCTCTCGGCGACCGACCGGGAACTGGACGGGTTCCTCGAGAGCGTCCTCGACCCAATCGAGATCGAGGGGATGCCGCCCGTGTTGCCCATTCTCCACCCCTCCTACCAGGACGTCTGGATTTCGCGGCTCGGCTACGAGCCGGCCGAGTACGAGCGGGCGATAAAACAGGAACTCGAGTCGGTCGTGGGCGCGCCCTAGATTCTTTAGCGGGCCGTCCGTCCGTTCGCCATGAGCGAAGACTGCATCTTCTGTAGCATCGTTGACGGGGACATCCCCTCGCGAACCGTCCACGAGGACGAGGCGGTCATGGCGTTCCTGGACGCGAACCCGCTGTCGGCCGGCCACACGCTCGTCGTTCCGAAGGCCCACCACCAGTTCGTGCGCGAGGTGCCCGCGGGCCTGTCGGCGTCGGTGTTCGAGACGGTCCACGAGCTGGTGCCCCGAATCGAGGACGCCGTCGACGCCGACGGTCACACCATCGCGGTCAACGACGGCCCCGCCGCCGGCCAGGAGGTGCCGCACCTCCACGTCCACGTCGTCCCGCGGTTCGAGGGCGACGGCGGCGGACCCATACACGCCATCGCGGGCGAGCGGCCGGACCTCTCGGATGCGGAACTCGACGACCTCAAGGCGTCGATCCGGGACTGAGCTAAACCGCCCGGAAGACGCGCACCGTGTCCCGTGCGCCCGGGTCCCGTAGCAACTGTGCCGTTCCCAGCCCCGAAAAGACCTCCTTCCAGTCGCGGTGGTACAGTGGGAAGTCATCGTCGACACAGCTGACCGCCTTCTCGTGGCCCCGACGTGGACTGTTGCCCTCGTTCTCGGCCGTCACGAGGAGGTCCCCCGTCGCGCGGACGACCTCCTCGAAGACCCATTCGTCGTCCGGGTGGACGTGCTGGAGGGTCTCCACGGAGTAGACGACGTCGAAGGCGTCGTCGGCAACGTCGGGGAGGAACTCCTCAATGGGGCCGACGCGGAAGGTCCCCGTCTCCGCGAGCGCCGGGTAGTGCTCGGCCATGACGTCGAAGGAGTCGTCGTTGATGTCGATGCCGGTGAGGTTCCCGAAGCCGCGGTCGCGGAGGTACGCGAGGTGTCGCCCGGAGCCACAACCCAATTCGAGGATTTCGGCGTCCGAGGCGACGTAGTGGTCGAGGACGTCGCCGAGGGTCTCGCTCACCTCGTTCGGCCCGAGCTCGGCGTAGTAGTCGGGCGAGAACTCGCCGGACCGCTCCGCCCAACGCCGGTGGTTCTCGGCGGGGTCCATACCGGTTGCACGCCCTCCACGGTCAAATGGTATGCGTGTTCGGTCGACGAGAATCGGCGGCGGGCCAACATCTTTTTATCTGAAAGGCGGTGCAAACATCCCATGTCCAACGACACGCTCGCGTTCGTCGGCGCCGCCGGCGGCGTCGGGACGACCCGACTGACGCTGGAGACCGCGACGCTCCTGGCCCGCGACGGCCGCGACGTTGCGGTGCTGGACGCCGCCTACGCCACGCAGGGGCTGGCCGACCACACCCCGGGCCGCATCGACCCGGACATGACCGTGCTCTGTCTCGAGGACCGGCCGCTGGAGGCGGGCCTCCTCGACCGCAGACTCGAGGCGGCCGGACGACTGGCGGTCTGTCCCGCGCGGGCGCCCTTCGAGCGCCTGGCCCGCGCGAAGACGCCCGAGGCCGCCGAGGCATTCGAGGACCGCATCGCCGAGGCCGGGCGGGCCTTCGACCACGTCCTCCTCGACGTCCCGCCGGTTGCGGCCAACCAGGCGGTCGCGGCCGTCTCGGCGGCCGACGCCGTGGCCGTCGTCGCCGACGCCGCTCGCGCGAGGGACGCCCTCCCCCGGGCCCGCGACAGGCTGGTCGATATCGGCGTTAACCCGACCGCGACCGTCGTCACCCGGACTGACGGCCATCCGGACGCCGACGCCGTGGTTCCGATCCTCAAGGCCGAGGCGCCGGCCGTCGAAACCCAAACCGAGGCACGGGCGGTCGTCGGCGACGTGCTCGCGGCCACGATAGACATCTCGGTGGAGGGCGAGGAGTCGGGCGGCCTCCGCGAGCGGTTCCCGCTCTAAAGCAGGTCGTCGACGCTGCTCCGGGCGTCGGACAGCGGGTCGGCGTCCGTCCCGACGGACAGTGCGTCGGCGACGACCGACTCGGCGCCGTCGAGCGGTTCGTGCGTGGCGACGTAGGCTCCGAGGGCGAACTCCCGGCGGCCGACGTTGGCCAGCGTTTCGGCCTCGCTCCGCGGAATCGCCCCGTCGAGCCAGTCGTTGACGACGCGCCGTGCGGTCGGCGTCAGCGGGTCGACCGGCTCGCCCAGCAGGTACAGCGCCTTCGCGGCCGTCGTCTCCGGCAGTTCCGCGACGGCGGCGGCGCGGCCGACGCTCGCTCCCTCCGCGTAGGCCTCCACGAGGGTCGCGGCCGCCCCGGCCCCGCAGGGCAACTCCGCCTCGAACGGCGCCAGCTGCTCGGCCAGCGACGCGTCGGTCCCGTCGGCCGTTGCGACCCCGTGGTCGCGCTGCTCGGCGGTCACCTCCAGCCCCGCGGCGATGTCCGACAGCGTCATATTCGGAATTGTTTGGCTCCTTATTAATTAAACCTTCCCAGAGATGAACGGATGTGGTAGATCATCCGACTCGGAACGTACCGGTTACCGGTACGCTCGGCCGGCCGAGAAGGCCTCGTTTCACGCTCGTTCGGTGTTTTTTCAAGTACCGTCCGGACCAACCTTCACACGTGATGAGCGCAGTGACACGACAAGCCTGCCCCGAGTGCGAGGGCCGGCTACGGCGCACCGACACCGAGACCGTCTGCAGCGAGTGCGGCCTCGTCGTCGACGAGGACGCCATCGACCGCGGCCCAGAGTGGCGCTCCTTCGCCGACGACGCGACCGACCCCGAGCGGTGCGGCGCGCCGCTGACCCGCTCGCGGCACGACCGGGGGCTGTCGACGGAAATCGGCCGCTCGACCCGGCTGAAGGGGCGCAAGCGGCGCCGGGTCGCCCGGATGCGGCGCCAGCACAAGCGTGCCCACATCGGCACGAAGCGGGAGCGCAACCAGGTGTACGGCTTCACCGAGATCCGGCGGCTGACGGGCCAGCTCGAACTCCCCGATAGCCTCCGGGAGCGTGCCTGCGTTCTCTTCGAGTCCGCACAGAACGAGAACCTGCTGCAGGGCCGCTCCATCGAGGGGTTCGCCGCGGCGGCCGTATACGCCGTCTGCCGGACGGCCTCCGTCGCCCGGACGAGAGATGAGGTGGTGGCTGTCGCCGCCGCCACGGACGCCGAACTCGACGCCGCCTATGACGCGATGAACCGCACACTGGGGCTGCCGACCGGCCCCATCGACCCCGAGGAGTACCTCGCGCGGTTCGCCTCGAGACTGGACGCCCCGAAGGAGACCGAGCGGCTGGCGCGGGACCTCGCCGAACGGGCCACCGACAGCGGCCTCGTGGCCGGCCGCAACCCAAGCGGGGTCGCCGCGGCCTGTCTGTACACCGCCGCCCGGGAGACCGGGGTCGACCTGACGCAGGCCGAGGTGAGCAACGTCGCCGGCGTCTCCGCCGTGACGGTCCGGAACTCCTACCGGGAACTCCGAGACTGACGCTGCCAGTCGAGGTCCCGCGAACACCCCCTCGCGGCACCCGGTCGGGCGCCTCTAGCGCTCCCGGCACCGTTTCGCGGGCTGTTCCAGCTATTCACGGCCGGCGGTGGCCACCCGCGCGAGCGTCGCGGCGGGCACCGCGACCTCGTCGGCCCGCTGGCACAGCTCCTCGGGCGCGATGTCGACCCGCGACAGAAGCCGTCGGTCGCAGGCCAGCGCCGCCGCCAGTCGTTCGACCTCGGCGAGACCGCCGAGGGCCGCGACCGCCGCCGTCGCCGACCGGAGGTCGTCGGCCTCGGCGACCCGTTCCGCCGTGGCGACCCGCCGTCGCACCCGTTCGACCCACGCCTCGACGCCCTCCGGGAGTTCCTCGTCGAGCGGTTCGGCGTCGTCGAGCGTCACCGCCACCGTCTCGGGGTCGCTCGGCGTCGCGAACCCGAGACCCGACGGGCCGGGACCGACCCGGAGCGTCACGGCTCCATCCTCCCATCGCGTGTCGGTACCGTGATCGCGGGGCGGCCACACCGGCCCGCCGGAGCGGACGTCGAGTCGCACGCGGTGGGGGCGGTCGGCGGCCACCCGGACCTCGACGAGCGCCACGCCGTCGGCCTCGACGGTCGCGGTCGAAACGGTCGGCATACCGGGATTGGCCGCCCCCTCCGTAATAAACTACAGCCGGACGACCGGCGTTCCGAGCCAGCTCTCGGCGCCCGCGGCGCCCTCGAAGCGCCGACACGCCAGCACGGGCGGGACCCGGAGGGTTCCGACTCGGACGGCCGCGAGCGCGGCGGTCACCGGCGCCGCCTCCGCGACGGTCGACGCCGCCGACCCCGGAACCGCCGGCACGACGTCGTCGACGGCCGGCCGAACCGTCTCGACGAGCTCCGCCCGCGCGGTCCGCTCGAGGTTGTCGATTCGGTCCTGCAACCCCAGTCTGCGCTCCCGCTGGTCGCGGGCGGCCCGCGCCTGCCGTCGGGCCGCCTTGAGGCGCTCTCTGGCCGCGAGGTGCTCCGTCTCCACCTCCGACAGCTCCCGGACCGCCGCCTCGTACTCAGACTCGGACTCGGCGGCCGCTCCGTCGGCCACTTGGAGCCGTCCCCGCAGCGCGGCCACCCGCTCGCGCTGTCGCTCGAGGTCGGTCTCCGTCTCCGCGACCCGTCGCCGGGCCTCGGTCGGCGACGGGACCGGCGCCTCGATTTCCGCCAGCCGGTCCCGCGCCACGCGGAGTTCCTCGTCGACGCTCGCGGTCGCGCCGGTCGACCGTGCCGTCGCCGCCAGCAGGCGCCGCCGGTCCAGCGACATCCCGGGCGCGACGACGGCGACCTGGTCGTAGAGGCTCATAGTGATTGCTGTAACTGTTTACCGGTACGACCGCACGATTGCGTGCGGTCGATCCGGTACTGACTTACAGTAACCACTATCACAGTTCCCGTCGTTTCAGCGCCGCCGGCGACGGATGCGACCGGCCGGCGGCGAACTTCTGGTAGGACACGTTCCGGTTCTCCCGCGCCTCGTAGTCGGCCGCGGCCTCCCTGGTCGCCTCGGGGGCGTCGCGGAACTCGTTGAACGGCTCAGTTCGCTCCAGTTGGACGTCATCGGGATGTTTCTCGCGGAGCCGCAGCGCCAGGAACGCGCCGTGTTCGGTCTCGGCGAGGAGCGCCACCCGTCCGAACCGCCGCACCACCGTCTCCTCGTGGGTCCGGCAGACGTTCCGCAGTGAGGTCCGCGCGCCCTTCGAGTACGTCACCACCAGCAGCATGCGATAATTTCTTGCGCTCTGGAATGTAAATTTAACGTCAGTCCAGGCGCTCGACGGTCGGTGCCTCGGCGCTGGTCAGTTCGCGGACGCGACGGCGGGCCGCCCGCTCGGAGTCCGCGAGCACGACCGTCCCGCTGTCGGCGCGGTAGGCCGCCAACTCGCCGTCGAACTCCGTCGCGAACGTTCGAACCGTCGCCCGCACTCGTCGCTCGCAGGCCTCGAGGTCGGCCTCACCGGCCTCGAGGTCCGCCAGGGCGTCCTCTATCTGTCGGAGTGCGGCGATGCGGTCCATCAGACGGTCCGGAGGTGGTCGGTCTGCGGCTCGTACACGTCGCCCTTCTGCCGCAGTTTCTCGATCTCGTGTTCGGCCTTCGAACGTTCCATACCCACCTCCTCGGCGCGGTCCAGCACCTCCTCGCGCGGGGCGCCCTCGTCGTACTCCTCCTCGACGTCGCTGATCAGCGTCTTGATGTTCTTGATGCGGTCGCGCTGGCTCTTGGACTGGCCCGTCTCGACGACGTCG
>PXSL01000114.1 GCA_003022815.1 Halobacteriales archaeon SW_5_68_122
CCACATGTCCTCCTCGTGGTGCATGGCGATGATGACCGAGCCGGCGCCGAGGAACAGCAGCGCCTTGAACACCGCGTGGGTGGTGAGATGGAAGAACGCCGCGACGTAGCCGCCCGCGCCCAAGGCGAGCATCATGTAGCCGTACTGGCTGATAGTGGAGTAGGCGAGCACCTGCTTGATTTCGTTCTTGACGACGCCCATGGTCGCCGCGAACAGCGCCGTGAAGCCGCCGGTGAAGGCGATGATGCCCAGCACCGTCGGCAGCAGCGCGTAGAAGCCGTACATCCGGGCGACAAGGAACACGCCGGCGGCGACCATCGTCGCGGCGTGGATGAGCGCAGAGACGGGCGTCGGACCCTCCATGGCGTCCGGCAGCCACGTGTGGAAGGGAAATTGCGCGGACTTGCCGAGCACGCCGCCCAGCACGAGCAGACCGAGGACCGCGAACCACGTCTCCGGGGCGAAGCCGAAGGTGTTGACGGCCACCTCGGCGCTCGCCTCGGGGTCGAGCACGTGCTCGGCAACCGCGGGAAAGCCCTCCTCACCGGCGAACTGCGCGGTGCCGAACGTCGTCAGCACGCCGACGACGCCGACGAGGAAGAAGTAGTCGCCGAACCGGGTGACGAGGAACGCCTTCTTGGCCGCCGAGGGCGGGGCGTCCTCGCGGAACCAGTGGCCGATGAGCAGCCACGAGCAGAGACCGACCAGTTCGAAGAACACGAACGCCATCAGCAGGTTGTCGGCGAAGACGAACGAGAGCATGCTGAAGGTGAACAGGCCGAGGCCGGCGTAGTACCGCGGCAGGCCGGGTTCGCCCTCGTCGTTCATGTAGCCCAGCGAGAACACGTGGACGAGAAAGGCGATGAGCGAGACGATGACCAGCATGGCGGCCGACAGCGGGTCGATGAGCAGGCCGAAGGTGAGGTCGAACGTCTCGGTCGCGTCGACGAAGCTGTACAGCGTCTCGTTGTACCCCTCGCCGTCGAGGACGACCGTCACGAGCATCGCCACCGACAGCCCCAGCGACCCGGCGGTCGCGAGGATGCCCGCAAGCGCGCCCTTCTTCGGGAGCCACCTGCCCGCCAGCAGGGCGACCAGGAACGAGATGAGCGGGAGCACGGCGATCGCCGGCGCGTAGGCGAATACTCCTGCCATGGTCACCACCTCAGCGTGGTCGCTTCGGTCACCTCGACGTCGTCGAAGTTACGGTACAGCACGAGGATAATGCCGATGCCGATGGCCACCTCGGCGGCCGCGAGCGCCATCGTAAACAGCGTGAACACCTGCCCTGTGATATTCCCCCAATAGAAGGAAAAGGCCACGAGGTTGATGTTCGCCGCGTTCAACATCAGCTCGACGCTCATCAGAAACATCAGGGCGTTCTGCCGGGTCAGGACGCCGAACAGGCCCGTACAGAACACCGCGGCCGACAGGACGAGATAGTACTCGGCGGGGACGCTTCCGAGGACCATCAGGCCTCACCCTCCTCGTCTCTCTTGGCGAGCATGATCGCGCCGTCGAGGGCGGCGTCGAGCACGACGGCGATGGTGATGAACGCCACGAGAAAGCCCTCGCTCGCGACGGCGCCGGCATCGAGGTTGAACATCGCGTAGCCGATGGAGCGGGTCACCGAGCCGTCGGCGAACCCCTCTGCGGTGCCGAACCCGGAGGTGAGAAAGACGGCGGTCAGCAGGCCGAACAGGCCCACGGCCAGGAGGCCCGTTAGCTTGCCACCGCGGTACAGGCGGGGGCGGGTCGTCACGGCGTTACCTCCACGTCGGGGCCGGACTCGCGGCGGACCAGCATGACCGCGAAGGTGATGAGTATCAGTACCCCGCCGACGTACACGAGCACTTGCATCGCCGCCAGGAACTCGGCGCTCAACATTACGTAGTGGACCGCCACGGAGAGCAGCGCCACACCCAGGAGTAGCGCCGAGTGCCACACGTCGCGGGCCAGAACGACGCCCAGGCTCGCTCCGGCCGTCACCAGAGCGAACAGCAGGAACGCCAGTGTCTCGTACGGTACTACAGCCATTAGTTACCACTCGATTCGGGTTCCCTTTGAACATTTCCTTTGCGCTCCGCCACGGGACCCGCCGCCGTCCCCGAATCGGCCGTTCGCCCCCGGGCGTCACCATCTCGAACTCCCGCGCCAGCGCGTCCCGGACCCGAGAGGCAACCTCGCGGTCGACCGTCCCGCGGAACCGCTCGACGGAGAACTCGTGAAGTCGGCGAGCGCCCCGCGGCGGGCCGTACGGGGGAGCACACTACGCCTTCGGCGCCGTCCGACAAGCCCGTTCGGGTCCGCGCGGCTACTCCCCGAGCAGCCCCAGGTCCTCGGCGACGAAGTCCGCGAGCCGGTCCATCACCGCGGGGTCCACCTCTGCGACCGCCTCGCCGTCGTGAACCCCTTTGTTGTGCCGGGCGACGGCGTCCTCGACCTCCGGGAACGGAACCGTCGTCCGGGTGTCGCACTCGGTACAGACGACCGGGATGTCCGGGAGGTCATCCTCGCGTGTCCCACGGGGCTCGACCGAAGCGTCCCCGAGAACCGACGCGTCGGCTTATATCACGTAGCCACGGCCGGCAGTATCACATCTCGACGGCGTTCCCGCAGTCGGGGCAGGTCAGCGTCACGCCGTCGTCGTCAACCTCGGCGACGTGGTAGTCGGCGCCGCACTCCACACACGGGACCTTCGCGCGCGTCTCTCCCATCCCCTGGGGGGCGCCCATCGCCAGCGCGCACACCCGGTCGTTGCTCTCGTTCTTGCCCTCCTGATACTCACCGGGGCCGAACCGGGCGGCCTCGTCGGGGCCGACCTCGTGGGCGCCGTCGGGCGTCTCGAAGGTCGCGGTCCCCTCGACGACGTAGAACACCTCCTCCTGGTCCATGTGGGTGTGCATCCCGCCGGAGAAGGACTCGCCGGGTTCGAGTTCGTGGTAGTTCAGCGCCATGTCCGACAGCCCCAGCGGCCCGGTAGCATGCTTCTGGACGTCGGCGACGCGCGGCTCGTTCTCCAGGTCGTTGATGGAGACTTTCTCTATTGTGAGCAGTAGGTACGCGGCCCTCGGAGTAAATCCTGGTGTCGGGGAGCTTAGTGGTGTTCTAGACAAGGACCGTCCAGCGGGTCTGTTTCTGCCGGCTGACCGGCCGGGTCCTGGCGGACTGAAAGGGCGAGGTACTCTCGACGAACCCGGACGACGCAAGCACCGCAGGGAGCAACGCGACCAAGGCGCGCAGCGAGTCCCGGGAGTCGAGAGTACCGAGGGCTTTCTGGATTCCTCAACCCCTATCTGAACACTACCGGGAGCTTGGTGTCGCCCGTGACAAAAAGAAGAACGAACTACTGGAGCATCTGCCGAGAGCGAAGCGACCGAGGCGGTTCCCCGGAGGCGCGTGAGGGAAGATGCAGAACGTGGCTACTGGTAGTCAATCTCCCCTTCACCTTCGCCAATCCAGGCGCCGCGGTCGGGTTCCCGGGAGGAGAGCGGGTCGATGTCCTTGTACCAGGGGACGTTCTTCAGCTCCTCCATGTTGTAGGCGAGGTCGTCCTTGGTGTCGCCGGTGAACTCGAAGTTCTGGGTCAGGAGGATGGCGTCGACGGGACAGACCTCCTCGCACAGCCGGCAGTAGAT
>PXSL01000115.1 GCA_003022815.1 Halobacteriales archaeon SW_5_68_122
GCCGGCGTGCGGACGACGTCCCCCGCTTCGAGGGCTACCGGCTCTGGGAGACGAACCGCTTCGAACTGCGCCTGGCGAACGCGCTGTGGGGCCAGGCGGGGTTCCCGTTCGCCGAGCCGTTCCTCGAGACGCTCGAGCGGTATTACGGCGGCGGCCTGCGCACAGCCGACTTCGAGGGCGACCCCGAGGGTACCCGCCGGCAGGTCAACGACTGGGCGGCGTCGAGGACGGCGGGCCGCATCGACGAGCTGTTGCCGGCGGGGTCCATCACCACCATGACCCGGTTCGTGCTCGCAAACGCCGTCTACCTGCTGGCCGACTGGGACCGGCAGTTCGACTCCGAGAAGACGAAAGACGAGCAGTTCACCGCCATCGACGGCCGCTCACGGCAGGTCAGGATGATGGAGCAGACCGACGAATTTCGGGCGGTGTTCGACCGCGAGGCCGGCTACCAGGCCGTCGAGCTGCCGTACGTCGGCGGCAACCTCGCGATGGTGTTCGTGATGCCGTCCCGCCGGGAGACGCCGTTCCGCGAGTTCGAGGCGGCCGTCAACGGCGCGTGGCTGACCGACCGGTTCGCCGAACTCGACGCGGCCGGCGAGCGGGAGACGGTGGTGCGGATCCCCAGGTTCGAGTTCGAGACGGCCACGAGGCTCAACGGGCCGCTCCGCGAACTCGGCATGGTGTCGGCCTTCGACAAGGTGGACGCGAACTTCGACGGCGTGATGGCCGACGGGAGCGACCTACAGCTGTACATCTCCCACGTGTTCCACGACACGTACGTGGCCGTCGACGAGACCGGGACCGAGGCCGCGGCCGCGACTGGCAGCCTCGGTGAGGCGCAATCCGCCCCGCCGACGTTCGCCGCCGACCGGCCGTTCCTCTTCTGTGTCCGGGACCGTCCGACCGACGCCGTCCTCTTCCTCGGCCGTGTGGTCGACGCCGCCGCGGCCGCCATCGACTCCGGGTGAGTACAACCCATCGGACTCGCCCGCCCACGCCGGTGGCTCGCACTGACGGCTGGACCTGTTCCAGGCGAAAGTGTTCGAACTGTACGCTTTCATCCTTCCCGCGCCAACATCCGCATCGGGTCGACTCACCGCTCGATGTTGGGCCAGGGCGTTTATTTGCGGTCACTCGCCGGCAAAAACGGTTGTGACAACGAATTCCAGACGTCGGACGCCAGCACAAGAGCCCCGACGCCGTCCCGCGACTGTCGGCGTGGGGCGACATCGGTGGCCGAAGAAGCCTACGATGAGACCAGTTCGTCGACCCGCTTGAGGCGGTGGTCGCCGACGACGCACATACCCCGGCGGTCGTGGCCGTGGCGCTCGACGTGTGCGCCGTCGAGGCCGGCGTTCCAGGCGGCGCCGATGTCCTGGGGGCCGTCGCCGACCAGCACGCCCGACCCGCCGTTCGCGCCGGCCTCCCGGAGCGCCATGCGGACGGGCCGGGGGTCAGGCTTCCAGCCGGTCTCCTCGGTACAGCAGACCACCGCGTCGAACCAGTCGCGGATGTCGAGCGTCTCGAGTACCGGGTCGGTGAGGTACTTCTGGCAGTGAGTCACGAGCACCGTCGGCCCGGTCAGTTCGCCAACCGCCTCGGCGTCGTCGTGGAGAAAGGTCGCCTCCGCGCGCCTCCGGCCGTCCTCCTCGGCGTGGAACGCCTCCCAGAAGGCGTCGACGTCGACGCCCCACGCCCGTAGCTGGTCGTTCCGGAAGCCGCCGAGCCCGTGCCAGACAACCTCAGCCTGCTCGTCGGTGAACCCGTGGCCGATGCGGTCGCCCACCCGGTCGAAGACATCGTGGATGTAGCCCGGCTCGACGTCGACGAGCGTCCCGTCGAGGTCGAACGCCCAGTGGTCGTACGTCGATGCAGTCATGGGGTTAATCGGTAGCGGGCTGGCGGGCAAGTGTCTTGCGGCCGCGCCCGACAGTCAGGCGTCGGTGACGTGGATCCGCGAACCGAGGTACTTCTTCAGCACCTCGGCGGTGTCGTCGGCGTTGAACAGGTCGAGGCTGTCTGCGATCTCGGTCTTCAGCGCCTCGACGTAGGCCGCCTCGGCCCGGAGTTCGCGGAACTCGACCGACCGGACCTCGAGCCCGAGGGCGTCCTCGGCGGACTCCCGGAGGTGGTCGGGGTCGTTCACCTCGCCGCGCCAGAGGTTGTCGCGGAAGAACAGCCAGCCCGTCTCGCCGGGGTCGGCGGCCGTCCTGAACAGCGTCGTCTCGACAGTCGTCGGCTCGAGCCGCAGCTCGGGGTCGGTCGGCGAGATGTCGAGTCGGACCGAGAAAACGTACTCGGCGTCGCCGGTCGACATCAGTCGACGAGGTCGTTGAGCCGGCCCGCTAAGTCGGTGTCGTTCTCGGTGATGCCGCCGGCGTCGTGGGTGGTCAGTCGCACCTCCACTTCCCGCCACTCGATCGTGATTTCGGGGTGGTGGAACGCCTCCTCGGCGAGGCCGCCCGCCGCGCCGGCGAAGCCGACGCCCTCCAGATAGGAGTCGAACTCGAACGTCCGGGCTATCTCGTCGCCGTCGCGCGCCCAGCCGTCGGGCAACTGTGCCTCGATCTCCTCGTCGGAGAGCAGGTCGCTCATGGTCGACGGGACGGTCGGCAACGGAATAAAACCACGCGCCGACGCTACTCGAGGAGCGTCTCGTAGGCCTCGGTCACCCGCTTGAACGCCTCTTCGTCGCCGCCGCGGTCCGGATGAACCTCCTTGACTTTCCGGCGGTAGGCGCGTCTGACCTCGCTCTCGTCGGCGCCGTTCTCGAGGTCCAGCCGCCGGTAGGCCTCCGCCGGGCTAAGGTCCGAGACCGTCTGCCCCCAGGGCCGGCGACGGCCGCCGTTGCGAGCCCGCTGTCGGTCCCGGCGGGTCTCCCTGCGGGCGCCGGCGCCGAAGCCGCCCCGCGACTCACGTCGTCGGCCGCCGGCCTGCTGTGTCCGGCGCACCCGTTCGCGGAGCTTCCCGGACGACTGGTACCAGAAAACCGCGGTGGCGGCGCCCAGCGGGACCGCCAGGACGAACAGCACGGGCTCGACGGCCGCGACGGCCACCAGGATGACGAGCCCCGTCATCGCGGCAAAGACGAGGGTGAGCGCGAAGACGAGCCGGTCTTTCTGCACGCCCGCCCCTTGGCGCTACACCACCGTAAGCGTCCGGCTTCGGGCATCCTGGCCTCCGGACTTATGCATCTGGGCACCCAACGGCCGCCATGAGCGTTGCGGGGCTCTGTGAGATATGCGAGGGGTCGACCGTCGAGGACAGCTGTGACCGCTGTGGCCGCGTCGTCTGTGCGAAGCACTACGACACCGAGACGGGCTACTGCACGGACTGCCTGTCGGAACTCGGCGGTCCGCCGTCCGAGGGCGGTGAGCGCAACGAGCCGGACCGACCGGACGGCGTCGAAGAGCACCGGTTCTGACCCCACCGCTACGGCACTCGTCTATCGACGTCGGAGCGCGCCCAAGACGGTGCTCCGCTCACTGTGGTCTCACCAGCGGCGACGACTGGGCCCGGTCGACGGTGCCGACGCGGTCGAGCTCGTCGGTCGCACGCACCCCGACCTCGTAGGTGGCGTCGTCGGAAAGCGTTATCTCGCCGTAGGTGTGGATTCGCTCGGGAGTTGTGACGTACGACGAGCCCGAGTCAACATCGATTTCCTTGCGGACGACCTGAGTTCCGGCGCCGTCGGTAACGGTCACCTCAACGGTGTCGAGTCGGCCGGCCGGCGCCTCGACGCGCAGTTCCTCGATTTCGATATAGCCGCTCTCCGGGTTCCACGTCGGGGTCCCGACGACGGTCACCCGAGGGGAGTCGTCGACCACCCACGACCGTAGCTCACGGAGCAGCGCGTAGATACCGTCGCCCGTTGCTTCCGGGAGCCGCGACCGCGCGAGCAGCCCCACGAGCCCGGTCGCCAGGAGCGCCAGGACCACCGCCACCAAGACGGGAATCGGGGGTCCGGTCGCCCGCAGTGCCGCGGCGGGGCGTGCAAGTCCCCCCGCGGACCTCGTCGGTAACGTTGGCCCGGAGCGTCGTCGCTTCGCCGGCGGCGGCGTTCGAAGCGCCCTCGATCCCGACGGACGGCTCGTCGTTGACGACGACCTGCTTCGTGACGTCGTCCGACCGGCCGGCGGCGTCGGTGACCGTCAGCGTGACGTTGCGGACGCCCGGCTCCTCGAAGCTGGTTCGCAGGCGCTCGCCGGAGACCGTCGTGCCGTCGGGGAGCGTCCACTCATACTCCACCTGGTTCTCTACGAAAACTGTGAAGACGCTGAACCCGTAGGTCCTGGTCTCGACCAGCACTGACTCGTCGTCGGCTTCGACGACCGACGTCGGGAGCAGCTGCCACCCCTCGGGGGTCAGCCGGGCGATCCGGGCGCCGGTCGGGTCGGTCTCCGGGAACCGCTCGCGGTCAACCCGGATTCGCACCGTCCCCGGACGGTCGTGTAGTTCCCCGGGCGGCGTTATGTCCACGATGGCCGCCGCCCTGCGCTGCCGGTCGATGGCCTCGCTGGTGCGGATGTAGGACCGCGACCCCGCCAGCGTGACCTGCTCGCCTCGCTCGGTGACCAGCCTCGTTTCCCTCGTGGTCAGGATGCCGTCGTCCCCGTCGGTCAGCGTCGACCCCCGCTCGACGACGGCCTTGGGCTCGCCGTCGGGTCCGTCCTCGGGCAGTTCGTCAAGCTCCGTCACCTGCACCTCGCCGGCGTCGGGGTCGGTCTCGCCGTCGAAGAACACCTCGACGCCGACGGCCCCGTCGCCGGCGTCCGCATCGGGGTCCTCGCCCGGCGCGCCGAAGCCGCTGCCCGGCCCGTCTCCGGCACCGTCCGTTCCGTCGTTGCCGGTCCCGCCGCGCCTCGGTGTCGTCGCCCTCGTAAACGGTCACCGATTCGTTGGCGTCGGCCGCGACCCACACCTCGACGGTCTCGTTCATCGTCGAGGTGACGTTGACGACGCTGTGGGCGGTCGTGATCGCCTCGTCGTTCAGCCGGTCGAAGTCCACCCGGAGTTCCCCGTCCTCGACGGTCGCGTACTCGCCATTGGGGCCGTCAGCGGGCGCGATTGTGACCTTCCCGTCGACGTCGTCCTCGCCGCCCTGGGTCATCGCCACCGTCGGCACGGCTAAGGCCAGTGCGACGACGACGGCGACGACGAGGACGCCCGTGCGCATGTACGCTGAAACGGAGTCCTACCCACTTTGTATTGGGCAGACAGAAGAGACGTATTGAAACGCGTGAAGCGGAGAAAGGTCGGCTTGTAGCTCACTCGTCCGGTCTCTAAGACGGTCCCTCGTCGAGTCGTCCCCGGAAGGTCCGCAGCCGGTCCAGCGGGTTCGCCAGACACTCGTCCATTAGAGAACAGACGATGGGCGCGAAGAAGATTCGACCCCTACTGGTAGAGTCGTGCTCATTTTCGCCAGATGCTCGAGTACCGGACGTTCCGAGGGCGAGACGAGAGGGCCCTACGGCCCGGCGGCAGAGAATTACTTGCGACCCTATGAATCGATCAGTTAGATTGGGCCTTAAACGTGACGGTATCGGTGGAAACGGACTTCGTCGTATCCACGGAGATATCAATATCCACTGGATCGCCGCTCACGATGGTTTCCCCGGCCCCCGAGAGGTCATTGTTCGGACCGGAGAATGTCAGTCCGGTGGGGACGCTGTTAGCGGTCAGAGTGACCTCCTGACTACCGTTGTTCGTGACCGTTAATGCGGCATTGAACGTCGTCGTTGCATTGTCGTTGATATTCGTCAGATTTATTTGGACGATGTCCTGATTATTTGTTCCGTCGTCCGTGGCGTTGTCGTTGCTGATTCCGTCGTAACTGGTGTCGACCGAAAATGCCAGGAGTGCACTAGCATCATCAGAGGTACCGACATTCACTGTTCTATCAGCTTCCACTGTACTGAACGCCCCAGTACCTAGTAGGGCCCCGCCACCTGCTGCCACTGTTCCCAGCCCGATCAGAACGTTTCTGCGATTCATTGCCATTGTGTTTCACCTTGTCGCGCTTTGTTCTGCGCGTACTCAACGCTATACCCCCTACCCACTTTGTGCTAGGGTGCTTGAAACGCCGAAAGCCCGGCTTGAAGACGACTGAAACCCGTATTTTCGCGGAGAACCGAAATCGCGTACTGAGTGACCCCAAACCATTATACAGCGACCTTACCCTTGTGTCGATAGTTGCAGATGGCGACGAGTAGCAAGCGCACTTCGGGGCCGGGGGAGGTTTTCGACCTGCTGAGCAGCCACCGGCGTCGCTACACGATTCACTACTGCAAGCGCGAGAGCGAAGAGGTGTCGCTGTCGGACCTGGCCGAGCAGGTCGCCGCCTGGGAGCACAGCAAGGAAATCGAGGAACTCACCTCCGCGGAGCGGAAGCGCGTCTACACGTCGCTCCAGCAGACCCATCTGCCGACGCTGGACGATGCCGGAATGGTGGTCTTCGAGGACGGCACGGTGGAGCTGACCGACCGCGCCGACGAACTCGACGTCTATCTGGACGTCGTGCCGGGGGATTCGGTCCCGTGGGGCGTCTACTACCTCGGGCTGTCGGCGTTCGGCTTTCTCGTTCTCGGGGGGCTGTGGGCCGACGTGTTGCCCACCGACCCCGTATCGACGCTGGTATGGGTCGCACTCATGCTCGCGCTGTTCGCCGCCTCGGCGGCGTACCACGCCTACCAGAGCCGCAAGCATCGCCTCGGAAACATCGAGGTCCCGCCGTGACTTCGGGGCGGTCGCCTCTGTTCACGCGTCGCCGGGTCCTGACGGGCCTGGGCGTCGGGTTCGTTGCCACCGGCGTATTCGAGACCGGAGCTTTCGACAGCGTCGAGGCCCCTCGGACGACTACTATCCAGGTCACCGGCGACAAAAACGCCATTCTCGAACTCCATGGGTTCGACGAGTCCGAGACGTACGACTCGCCACACGAGGTCACGGTCACCAACAATACGGGGACCACGCTGTCGGATAACACGGTTTCCAGCACCGGGAAGCTCGAGTTCCAGACGGACTCGGAAGGGACGGACTCGGAAGAACCCGACTCGATGACGCTCAACGAACTGTCGGACGGGGAGTCCCAGACGTTCGAAATCGTCACGGCCAGCGGCGAAACGGGTGACGTGTCCGACGACGTGACGCTTTCGTGCGCTGACTCGAACGAAATCAGCATCGAGGCGACCCGGAACATCACCGTCTCGTACAAGTCGTCCGGTAGGCTCATCTACGCTATCGAAAATGACGTCCGGGTGTACGACGCGGTTCAGGACAAGGAACTGGATCCACCGAACTCGACTAACGCCGACGTCATCGGGGGCAGCGCAGCCGACTTCACCGCCGGCGGCAACGCCGACATTGCCTTTGCCCCCACCAGCAACGGGATATACTCGACGGAAGTCGGTGCCGACGATGAAAACGAGATCAAAGGGGGGTCTCCGTCGGACCACGACATTCTGAAGCAGAATACTCGCTTCGCGCTGGCGAAGTGGCCCGGCTTCGAGTCGAACGATAGTGTCAGTCCCAACGAGTGGGCCATCGTGTACGCGAACAGTGACACGGACAAACTCTTCGCCATGAACGCGGACGGCAACACCGAGGAAATCGAGACCCCGGACGACTGGAACGGGGCTGCCGGCGCCGCCGGAGTCGCGGACATCGATGACGACAGCGAAAAGGAGATGGTGTTCGTCGACGGCTCCCAGGAGTTGCGCTACCTCAATCAGGACGGGACGACCAGCAAAATAAAGCGGGTTCAGGTCGGCTCGGACGGCTCCACCGGGTTCGGCCCGCCCGCATCGTTCGAAAACTTCTCGAACGTCCAAGTGCCATTCATCAACGGAAGCGGCCAGCCGTCGCTGGTCGACTACAACGGAAACAAGACCACGCTCGCCGGCGACATCGCTAAAAAGGCGGCCTGCGCCCCGGTCGACATCGACGACGACGGGAAACTCGAGTTCGTATTCATTGACTCCGACACCGAAAAAATCGCCTACGTCGACGATGTCGGCGGCTCCGACGACGACAAGGAACTTGTCATCGGCGACGGTATCGATGGCACCGATGTCAAGCGGACTCCGGACGTGTCGGCCGGGCTGAACTCGGGAACCCGGCCGAACTCGTAGCGTCCCGTAGGGGGCACCCGACAAACGGCCCCCAGATCTGCCCGTTTCGCGCGGCGCAACCGGCCCGGAACGGCCGTACAGGAGACGCGCTCCAGCGTGATTCAGCGCCGATACCGCCGCAACCGCCGCTGGATACGGACCTTCAGCGGCACGTCGGGGCTCGGCCGGACCCGCAGGTAGCCGGTGCCGAACACCCCGACCGCGACCGCGATGACGAACGCCGCCACCACCAGATTGTACTCGCCGGTCCGTTGCGGGGCGTCCACCCGGACCGTGACCCGGTCGCGTCCGTCGAAGCCGAGCGTCGTCTGGGCCGGGTCGACGGCCATGCGTCGGTCCTGTGGGTCGGTGACGACCAGCGCCGGCACGACGCCGGCGTTGTGGACCTCGTAACTTACCTCCGCGGTTCCGCCGGGGGCAACCACCTGGCCGTCGGCGGTCGGGTCGTCGGTCACGACCACCTCCACGTCGTAGCCGCCCGCCGGCACCACCATCGCCATCGTCGCCGCGGCAGTGATGACCGCGGCCGCGACGAGGACGAGCGTCCAGACCGCCAGCACGCTTTCCCGGGAGCGCGACCGGGAGGTCTCGCGCGTGTCGCCCTCGCCGGCCGCGCCGGCCAAAAGCAGCAGCGCCATGCCGGCAAACACCATCACGGTCCCGACGTTGTCGGAGCCGATCGCCGCGAAGGGTGTCGCCACGGCGCCCCGAACGGCCGTCACGACCGTCCCGAGGTAGGGGATGACGACCACCTCGCCGTTGACCTGCAGCGCGTGGACGACAATGTCGTCCTCGGTGACGTGCGGTTCACCCCCGTCCTGGTCGGTGAAGGGATTGGCGTCGCCCTTGGTGACGTACCCTTGATCGGTCTCGGCGACGACGCGGTGGGTGGTCAGGCCGCCCCCCTGGACGGTCTCGGCCTCGAAGACGACGACGTCGCCGGGCTGGGGCTCGCCGGCGAGCGCCGACGGGACGGCGACGAAGCCGTCGCCGGACGACAGCGTCGGTTCCATGCTGCCGGTCGTGACGAACCCGAGCAGCAGCGGCTGGCCCAGCAGTTGCCCGACGACCAGGAGCAGGACGAATGCGACGAGCAGGACTGTCGCGCCCCCGGCGAGCAGGCGTCGGGGCTTCACGGGCGTCGAGCGCCTCCGGCCGTCGCGGCGGACTGCTCGTCCGGTCGGCCGGACCGGCGCAGGCGCCGGCCGACCGGACGGGACGGGCGCCTCCGGCCGCCGGTTACATGCCCACCCACTGTTCGAACTCCTCGCGTTCGACGTAGTAGTAGACGATGTCCGAATCGACCACGCCGTAGGCCTCGTACTCCTCGTCGTAGATGACCCGCTTGTTGATGCTGATGAACTGCTTGTCGGAACTCGTCGGCAGGTCGCCGCGGGAAATCCACTCCTCGTGTCGCGTCCGGGTCAGCTCGGTCTCGATGGCGTCGACGTCGACGCCCCGCCGCGACATGGTCCCGACCCGCGCCGCAGCGAGCAGCGCGATGACGCCGAACAGCCCGAGCCCGCCGGCAAGCGTGGTGTTGGGCGAGCCGGTCACCTTATGTCGGGTGGTCTCCGTGTGGGTCCGGTTCGCCGCCGCCGCCCCGTCGAACCAGTAGACCTGGTCGGTGATGACGACCGGCATGGTCGCGGTCAGCTCCTCGGAGTAGTTGGCCGTCTCGTAGGCGACTTCCACCCGGATGAGGGTCTCGAAGGCCCCGACCCGTCCGACCTCGGCCTGACGGTTCGCCGCCGTCCGGTTGACGTCCCGCATGTCGACGGTGGATTCGGTGGTGACCGACCCGTCGGTCGTCTGCTCCTCCGTCGCCGTCAGGAGCCGTTCGGTCGACCAGAACACCTCGCCGCCGCGGCTCGCGCGATGCCGGAGCGTCACCCGCTGGCTCACCGTCACCGCCTCGCCCTCCGGAACGTCCGTCACCGTCCGTACCGTCAGGTTGGGGGTCGCGCCGAGAAAGTACACGGGGCTGTCCTCGAGGGTCTCGCCCTGTGGATAGAGATCCGTCTCGCCCGTCACGACGGCGCTGGTCGTCGTCTCGGTCCCCACCTGCTGGTTGTAATCGGTCTCGGTGACCTGCTCGGTCGGCGGGTTGGTGTAGACCAGGAAGGCACCTCCAAACGCCAGGGCGCCGATGAGCACGAAGATAACCGCTAACTGGCGGCCGTACCGGGTGAGCAGCAACCTCGAACGGGTGCCGACCGACATCATCCAGCGGACGGTTGCTCTGTCCGCCCTCCGTGTGACATCTCGTGGTCAGTCGATGCTTCCAGCCGAATACGTTTCCGGCTGTACTCGCCTACCCCCCCGGCCGAAGGGAGCATCCGTTCACTCGTCATTGTCGTGTGCAGGGACCTCGACGATCGCATCGGACAGCGATTCCAGCGTCGCCAGCGTCCGTTCGTCGCAGCCCTCTCCGTCGAGGTGGACGTGGATCTGGGCGTCGAGGCGGGCGAGTCGGTCGCTCAGGACGTGGACGAACCGGTAGACGCGCTGGAGTTCGACGTGCCGCAGCAGTTCGGTCAGCGAATCCAAGCAGAGCAGCACGCTCTCGTCGTCCGGCCACTCGTTGAGGACGCTCGTGATGCTCATCCCGAGTTTCGGGAGGTCCGAGGGGTCCGACACGGTCCGGACGGCGACGCCCGTGCTGGCCTCGCCCGACCCCGTCTCGGTCCTGGTCGCTCCGGGCCCATCCTCGGCGGAGACGACGGCTAGGTTTCGGGGGAACGGGAGGTCGCCGCCCCGGAACGGCTCGAGGCGTTCGTCGGCCTGCTGTGTCAGCGAAACCAGCAGAACGTTCTCTTCAGTCAGTCGACTGTCGACGAAAAAGGAGCGGCACACTTCGTCCCGGCCGATTGCGGCCGGCGATTCGAGCACGAGAACGGTGGTAGCGTCACCGAGACCGTCGGTGTCGACGACGTCACCCCGCGGGCGGGCGTCGGCGTCGATATCCGGACTCGTCCCGATCGAGACGTCGCTTTCGCCGACCGACATACGTTGGTTTTTGTTTGACATATGCGTGCAACCGCTGTCAGCGCCCCGTTCCCCTCGAGCAGTTGTTGGTACAAGAAGGCCGGGCACCGACTAAGTATCTTCCGAAAGAGTTCACCTCTCTCGTATCAAGAATAAAAAACCAGACAAACCGGAGAGCGCCGGTCGCTTTTCCCGAACACTCTCGGCGGTCGCGCGAACGAGCAATGCGAGCGAGTGCGACCCCGGCGCATCTCGGCGCGCCGGCGGCTTCCTCGAGGAACATGGAAAAGGTTGACGCCCGCGTTCGGTCAGCGGTGCTGGTCGAGCCGTCGCTTCAGTCGCTTGGCGGCGTCGCCGGCCGCCCGAAAGTACGAATCGGCGTCGCGTGCGCCCTCGCCGGCGAAGATGACTCCCCGCGAGGAGTTGACCAACCCGACGCCGTCCGCGAGGCCGTACTCGACGGCGGCCTCGGCGTCGCCGCCCTGCGCGCCGACGCCCGGCACGAGAAACGGCAGGTCGACTAGGTCGCGCACCGCCGCCAGCTCCTCGGGCGTCGTCGCGCCGACCACGAGGCCGACGTTGTCGTGTTCGTTCCACTCGGCGGCCCGCTGGGCGACGTACTCGTACAGCGGCTTGTCGTTACCTACCTCGAGGTTCTGGAAGTCCGTGCCGCCGCTGTTGGAGGTCCGACACAGCACGACGACGCCCTTCTCTGGCATCGAGAGGTACGGCTCCAGGGTGTCCCGGCCCATGTAGGGGTTGACGGTCATCGCGTCGGCCCCGAGGCCGTTGTCGTCGAGCAGGTCGGCGTACCGGCGGGCGGTGTTGCCGATGTCGCCCCGCTTCGCGTCGAGCAGGACGGGCACGTTCTTGCCGTGGGCGTAGGCGACCGTCTCCTCGAGTGCGCGCCAGCCGTCGGGGTCCTCGTAGAAGGCGGCATTGGGCTTGAAGCAGGCGGCGTGCTCGTGGGTGGCGTCGATAACGCGGCGATTGAACTCCCACCGCGGCAGCTCGCCGTCTAGGAAGTCGGGCAGGCGGTCGAGGTCGGGGTCCAGACCGACCGAGACGACGCTGTCGACCGACTCGATGCGGGCGCCGATGTCGTCGAAGAAACTCATCGTCGGCGTTGCTCGGTGGCGGCACAAAACCCTGCCGTTCGAGGCCCCACAGGAGCTTTACCGGACAGGCGCAAACTCCGGTCCGTGTACCGGGCCGTCGCCTTCGACCTCGACGACACGCTCGCAGTCACCCGGCGGGACCGCGCGTCCATCCTCGACGAGGCGGCGGCCAGGGCTGGCGTCGACGACGGCATCGGCCGGTCGGCGTACCTGGCGGCCCACCGCGAGCACAGCGGGTCCGAGAGCCGTCGCTCCGTCTTCGGCGCGCTCGTCGAGGACCGGGAGACGGCCGACGCGCTCACCCGGGCCTACCGCGAGGCCGTCGGCGACGCCATGGTGGCCGTCGAGGGCGCTGGCGACCTGCTGGAGACGCTCGGCGAGCGGTACCGCCTCGGCCTGCTGACGGACGGCCCGGAGGGCACCCAGCGGGACAAACTCCGCCGACTCGGGTGGGACGAGGCCTTCGACGCCGTCGTCGTCACCGGCGGCATCGACGCGCCGAAACCCGAAGCGGGCGGATTCGTGGGACTGGCCGACGCCCTGGACGTGCCGCCCGCCGAAGTGGTCTACGTCGGCGACGACCCCGACCGCGACATCGACGGTGCCGCGACCGCCGGCATGACGCCCGTCCAAGTCGTCTACGACGACGGCCCGGATCCCCACCCGCTGGCGGCCGCGACCGTCCGCCGGTCGGACCTCGGAGCGCTACCCGGACTCCTCGAGGGCCTCGCAGACGGCGCGGACGACCCGTAGGGCCGGCTTCACCTCAGCACCGTTCTCGACGAAGGCCAGCGTCCGCGGCGGGTCGACCGCCTTCGGCCGGACCCGGAGACCCGCCCGCTGACCGGCCTCGGCGGCCGCTTGGGCGGCCATCAGGAACTCCACGTGGGCCCGGTCGGGGTGGGCGTACACCTCGGCGACCCGGCGCTCGCCGTCGGCGACGGCGTAGGCGAAGGTGCCGGCCTCCGTCGGGTCGACGTCGTCGGCGGCGTCGACCACCGACAGTCGGCCCAGCGCCCCCCGTTCGTGGCCGTGGACCTCTGAGGAGAGCAACCGCGCGATGCGCTCGCCGTCGGTCAGTTCCTCCTCGACCATTACAGTTCGGCTCGTGCGGCCTCGGCGTGTTTCCGGACGTCGATGCCCTGCCCGTGTGCGTACAGCACCGCCGCCGCCTCCACGGAGACGGCCAGCTCAGACTGGAGGCCGTTGACCGCGGCGACGGCGTCCTGCTTGTCATGGCCGGCCTCCACGAGCGCGTCGAGGACCCGCTCGAAGGTCGACCGCTCCCGGAGGATGGCTTCGCCGGGCTCGAACCCCTCGGGGAGATCGACCGCTGAGGGGTCGAACTCGACCCGGAGGTGCCCGTCCTCGCGGGCCAGCAGGCCCTCGCTGGCGGCAACGTCGACCAGTCGCTTGGCCTGGTCCGGCGAGAACCAGTCGCGGTCCAAGGACAGCGCAACCACGAAGGCGCTCTCGCCCATCTCTCGACTTCCGTCCTCCCGGAAGGGCGCCGCGACGGCGCGCTGGAGACTCATGCCTTCCAGCACCGTCGGCGCGGTCAAATAGGCGTCGGTCCGGGCGTCGTCAGGAACCCTTTTGCCCCGAACCGCCGGAGTCGTGGTATGGAGAGTCTCAACCGGATGGCCGTCGAGCTGGTCGACGAGGCCATCGACTTCGCGGACGAACTCGCCATCGAGGTCCAGGAACTCGACAACAACGCGATGGTGCTCGACTTCGGCGTCGAAGCGGTCGGCGGCATTGAGGCCGGCCTGCTGCTCTCGGAGATACAGACCGGCGGGCTGGCGACGGTCCAGACCGGCGTCGACGAGGTCGACGGCGCGCCGCTGACCCACGTCGAGGCGACCACCGACCACCCCGCTATCGCGCTACTGTGCGCCCAGAAGGCCGGCTGGGAGCTGACCGTCGACGGCTTCGACGGCCTCGGGAGCGGCCCCGCTCGGGCGCTTGTCGCCGAGGAAGAGGAGTTCCAGCGGATCGGCTATCGGGACGCCTCGGAGTTCGCCGTGCTGGCCGTCGAGAGCGACGAGTTGCCCGGCGAGGCCGTCGCCGAACACGTCGCCGAGATGGCCGGCGTCCCCGTCTCCAGCGTCTTCCTGCCCACATTTGCGACCGCCAGCGTCACGGGTAGCGTCGCGCTGGCGAGCCGGGCGGCTGAACTCGCGGCCTTCCGGCTATCGGAACTCGGCTACGACCCATTGGACGTGCTGACGGCGGCCGGGTCGGCGCCGGTCGCGCCCGTGACTGACGACGACGAGACGGCGATGGCCCGGACCAACGACGCGCTGGCCTACGGCGGGCGGGCCCACCTGACCGTCGAGTCGGACTTCGAGCGGTTCGACGAGGTACCGTCGACGGCCCGCGAGCAGTTCGGGACGCCGTTCGCCGACATCTTCGCCGACCACGACTGGGACTTCTACGAGGTGCCCGTCGAGGTGTTCGCGCCCGCACAGGTCACCGTCGACGTCGTCGGCGAGGGCGTCGAGGTCGTCGGCCGGACCGACGAGTCGATGCTCGTCGAGAGCTTCGGCCTGTAGAATGCGGTTCAAGATCCTCCCCGAACCGGCCGACTCCCTAAGGGCGGTCGAGGAGATGCAGGCGGCGGTGCCGCTGGTGCCCGACGACGAGACGTCCTGCTGTGCGCGGCTGATGGACCGAACGGACGTTGCCTCCCAGGACCGCGCCAAGGAGTGGCTGACGTTCCTCCGGGCGCTGGAACTAATCGAGGAGACCGGGGGCAAGTACCGTCGGCTCCCGGTCGGGGCCGACCCCGACGCGCTCCGTCACGCGTTCCGGGAGCGGGTGTATCTCGCCGATGAGGCGCTGTCCGCACTGTCGGCGGTCGACGGCCCGGTCGGAGTCGAGGCGGTCTACGAACGGCTCGACGACCGGGTGCCGCGGTGGGAGCAACTCCGCCGGACGGACGCCGACGGGGTCTGGCGCGAGCGGGTCCGCCGGGTGCTGGAGTGGGCGGTGCTGTTGGGGCTGGCCGAGCGGGCCGAGGGTGGCTACGTCGCCGGCTGAGGACCGGACGCTTCCAAACCGTTTATACTCCGCCGACGGGAATCGGTTCGTATGCCGAGAGAGCAGACCGAGGTCCGCGACCTCCAGGAGGGCAACTACGTGATGATAGACGAGGTGCCGTGCGAGATCAACGCCTACAGCACCTCGAAACCCGGCAAGCACGGCAGCGCGAAGGCCCGCGTCGAGGGCCAGGGCGTGTTCGACGGCCAGAAGCGCAACTTCACCCAGCCGGTCGACGCGAAGGTGTGGGTCCCCATCATCAACCGCAAGCAGGGCCAGGTCGTCTCCGTCTCCGGCGCCGACATGCAGGTGATGGATCTCGAGACGTACGACACCATCACGATGCGCATCCCCGAGGACATCGACCCCTCGCCCGACGACGAAATCGAGTACCTCGAGTACGAGGGCCAGCGCAAGGTCGTCTGAGGCGGATGGGCGAGTTCCCCGGCGCGACGGCCGACCCCGACGACGCCGCCTACGCCGTCGTCGGCGCGCCGCTGGACGTCTCGACAACGTTCCGGCCCGGCGCCCGGTTCGGTCCCGAGCGCGTCCGGCGGTTCGCCCGCCCGTTCGACGAGTACGACCGCCGCACCGGCCGTCAGTTCTCCGAGTTGGTTCTCGACGCCGGCGACGTCGACGCCTGGAACGACGCCGAAGAGTACCTGGAGTTCCTCGCGGCCGACCTCCGCGACCACTACGACGGCGGCCGCCTGCCGCTGCTCGTCGGCGGCGAGCACACCGTCACCGTCGCCGGCCTCCGGGCCGCCGACCCCGACGTCTACGTCTGTCTGGACGCACACCTCGATCTCTATGAGTCCTACGCCGGCGACGAGTTCTCCCACGCGACGGTCACCCATCACGCCCTCGACGTCGCCGAGGAGGCCGTCCTGCTGGGCGCCCGCACCGGGGGCGAGAGCGAGTGGAACCGCGCCGCCCGGTCGGACGTGACCGTCGTGCCGCCGGAGGAGGTGGCCGACTGGACGCCCGGGTTCGACGGCGACGCCTATCTCAGCGTCGACGTCGACGCCGCGGACCCGGCCTTCGCGCCCGGCACCGGCACGCCGGAACCGTTCGGTCTCGACTCCCGGGAGATGCGGGACGCCGTGCGGGCCGTCGCGCCACGGGCGGTCGGGTTCGACGTCGTCGAGGTGAACGACCGCGACGACGGCCAGGCGGCCTCGCTTGCGGCGAAACTGCTCCGGGAGTTCGTGTTCGCGGCCGCCGACGGAGCGTAGGCGGGTTTCGCGGGCGGCCGGGGCGGTGTGCAGATACGGACCGTCCAGTAGATCTGTTTCTGCTGACTGACCGACCGGGTCCTGGCGGACTGAAAGGGCGAGGCACGCTCGGCGAACCCGGACGACGTAAGCACCGCAGGGAGCAACGCGACCGAGGCGCGCAGCGAGTCCCGGGCAGCGAGGCGACTCCGTCGCCTCGGGCCGTGCGAGCGGGCCGAAGGCCCGCGAGCAGAAGTCGAGCGTGCCGAGGGCTTTCTGAGTCACTCGACTCTTATCTAAACACTACCGCAATCGGAGTGGAAAGCACTACGTTCCCCACCGCGGTAGTGGACCCATGAGCTTCGAGGTTCCCGAGGAGTGTCGGTACCTGGAAACCCACGAGTGGGCGCGCCGCGACGGGGAGACGGTCCGGGTCGGCATCACGGAGTTCGCACAGGACGAACTCGGCGACGTGGTGTTCGTCGAACTGCCGGAGGTCGGCGACGCCGTCACCCGGGAAAGGGAGTTCGGCGTCATCGAGTCCATCAAGGCCGTCTCGGATCTCTACGCGCCGGTCGGCGGCGAGGTGACCGCGATAAACGAGGCGCTGTTCGACGCGCCGGAACTGGTCAACGAGGACCCATTCGGCGACGGCTGGATGCTCGAGATCGAGCCCGGCGACGAGAGCGACCTCGAGGCGTTGCTGTCGCCCTCGGAGTACGAGGACCAGATCGCTTAGCGGCCCTCGACTGATCGGCGTGCCGTCCTGTGCCGGCGTCGCCGGTTCGACGGGGCGACGGCCGTCCCCCGGAGCGACACCCCAATCCTGTAGAGTCCTGCGTCCGCGAGCGTGAGCACGCCCGTCGGGTCGGTGCGCCGACGTTCATCGCCGCGAAGTGACGGCCTAAAAAGCGCTTCGGCCGGTGGAGCCGCTCCCTCGGCCGGTCCCTTATTTACCCTTGCACAAACACCTAAGACGAGTCGGGACTTACGTACGCCCGAGCGAATGGTCGAGGACACCCAGCTCGCCGAGAGCAAATCGATTCACCGGCAGACCGGGAAGACGTTCTATTTTGCCACCCGGCTGCTCCCCCGGCGGGTCCGCCAGGCGACCTACGTGCTGTACGCGTTCTTCCGTGTCGCCGACGAGGTCGTCGACGACCCGGGAGATGCCTCTCCGGAGGCACAGCGGGAGCGCCTGGCCGAGATCCGCGAGGCGGCCCTGGGCAACCGGGAGACCGACGATCCCGTGCTGTCGGCGTTCTCGGAGGTGCGCGAGGAGTACGGCATCCCCGACGAGGAGGTCGAACTGTTCATCGACGCGATGCTGACCGACATTGACAAGTCCCGATACGAGACCTACGAGGACCTCGAGGCTTACATGCGGGGGTCGGCGGCCGCCGTCGGCGTGATGATGACGATAATCATGGAGACCGACGACCTGGAGACGGCGCTGCCGCCCGCCCGCAAACTCGGCGAGGCATTCCAGCTGACCAACTTCGTGCGCGACGTCGGCGAGGACATCGTCGACCGGGACCGCATCTACCTGCCGCTGGAGACGCTGGAGGCCCACGGCGCCGACGCCGAGACGCTCGAGGCCCGACGGTTCACCGACGAGATCGGCGACGCCATCGAGCACGAGATGCGGCGCGCCGAGGGCCTCTACCGGGAGGGAGTGACCGGCATCAAGTACCTCCCCCGGGACTGTCAGCTGCCGGTCCTGACCGCCGCGGTGCTGTACGCCGACCACCACCGTCTCGTCCGGGAGCGCGGCTACGACACCGTCACCGCGACGCCGTCGCTCGGAACCGTCCGGAAAGTGGCGCTGGTCGCACGAACCCGGTGGCACTGGCTGTGGTCGGACGATCCCGAGGCGGTGTTCGAGACGATCAGCGGCATCTCGATGAACGGCGACCGATCGTCGGCCCCCGGACCGGGCGACCCGATCCCGATGCGCTGACGTGAGCGGTACCGACCGCGCCTACGACCTCGGCTTCCGCTCGCTGTCCGAAGACGACGAGACCGACCGCCAACTGCCCGTCGAGGGCGAGGTCCCGGAATGGCTCTCGGGGGCGCTGATACGGAACGGCCCCGGGAGCTTCGAGTTCGGCGACGAGCGGGCGACCCACTGGTTCGACGGCCTCGCGATGCTGCGGCGGTACGGCTTCGAGAACGGCGAGGTGCGCTACACCAACCGGTTCCTCCGGACGGAGGCCCGCGAGGACGCCCGGGACGGCGAGACGGCCGGCGAGTTCGCCACCGGCGGCGGCGTCCTCCGGGAGGCACTCCGCTGGCTGCGAGCGCTCGGCCCGCCGGAGTCGACGGACAACGCCAACGTCCACGTCGCCCGGTTCGGCGACCACCACGTCGCCCTGACCGAGGCCCCCCGACGGGTCGCCTTCGACCCCGACACGCTCGCAACCCGCGGGGAGTTCCGCTTCCGGGACGACCTCACCGAGCACATGTCGACGGCCCACCTCACGGTCGACGCGGTTCGCCTCCATCTCCGCCGAGGGGCCGGGCTACGTCCACGACTGCTCGCTCACCGAGAACTATGCACTGCTCGTGGAACCGCCGCTGCGTATCTCCATTCTCCGGGCGCTTTCGCCGGGCGGCGACGGCATGCTCGACGCCCTCGAGTACGACGAGGACCGCGAGACGCGGTTCGTGGTCGTCGACCGCGACACCGGCGAGGTAGTCGCCGAACCGCGGACGCCGTCGTTCTTCGTGTTCCACCACGTCAACGCCTTCGAGGACGGCGACGACATCGTCCTGGACCTCGTGGAGTTCGAGGACGCCGACATCATCGACTCGTTGTCGTTCGAGGCGCTCTCGGGGGACGCCTTCGCGGCGGCGCCGCCGGGCCGTCTGGTCCGCCATCGCATCGACCCGGCGGAGGGAGAGGTCGAGCGGTCGCGGCGCTACGACGGCGGTCTCGAACTGCCGACCGTCCCGCGGGCGGTCCGGGGCCGTGAGTACCGATACGCCTACGGCCAGGCGACCGACCGCCGGGGCGCAAACGGCCTGCTGAAGGCCGACCTCGAGCGGGAGACCGCCTCGGAGTGGTGGGAGCGGGGCGTCTACGTCGAGGAACCGCGAATGGTCCAGCGCCCGGGCGCCGACCGCGAGGACGACGGCGTCGTCCTGGCGCCGGCGCTGCACACCGGCGAGGAGCGCTCGATGCTTCTGGTCTTCGATGCCGAGACACTGACCGAACTGGCGCGAGCGCCGCTGCCGCACGCCGTGCCGTTCGGCTTTCACGGGCGGTACTTCCCCGAAGTAGACGGGTAATTACCGCCTCGGCGGTTAGCTTCATCCGTAGTCGTGGGAAACTCGTCGCCGGGATGTTTACTCGCGGCGAAACTATCGGGGCCGTCGCCCTCCGAACCCGGTATGGCCACCGGGATACCACCCTGTCGCCCATGCGGTGCGGCATCCCGACACAATATTCAAACGTGTCGTCCCCCAATGTGGGGTATGGTGAACGCCGACGGGCTGAAAGCGGGTGCCGCCGTCGCTGTGGTCGCTCTCGGGCTGTTTTTCGCCGGGCAGGTGTGGGCCATGACCGCCCGGTGGATATCCCGCGCCCTGTCGGGGGCGATACTCGTCCCAGGCAGCCGAGGAGTCGACGGCCGACCACCAGTCGCTCGCGGACGACAACTACGATTCCGTCGACGACGTTCACGATGGGTATCTCGGGGAGGAACTCTCGGAATCCGAGCTGGAGGCCGAACTCGAGAGCCTCATCGAAGAGTAGCTCCGTCACGACGGCCAGGTCACCGCTCGGGGAAGTCGAAGCGGTCGGTGCGCCACAGCCCGTAGCCGTAGGCGGCGGCGAGCGCCGCCGGCACCCAGTTGCCGAAGTAGAGGTTGATGCCGCCCCACAGGATGACGAAGCTGACCAGGTCGTCGAGCACGAAGCCGCAGGCGTCTAATCGCCGGAGCACGGCGGTCCGGTCGAGCACCCTATCGACGACAATGACCGAGATGACCGCCGACAGCACCCAGCCGGCGTAGTTTATCCAGGGGACGTCGTAGTAGATGCCACCGGCGTCGTAGGCCCAGAAGCCGACCGCGACGGCCGCGGGATCCAACACGAGGTCCATTCCGACGACGGTGGCGACGACGACGGGCACCCGGATGAGTGCCCGGCGGGCGGCGTCGCCGAACAATAAGAGCGACAGCAGGTAAGCGTTGACGACCAGCGGCAGGAAGAACAGCGGCAGCGCGGCCGGAATTCCGCCGACCATCGGCCCGAGGTCGACGCCGTACTCGAAGGCGCCGTAGGGGACAGCGCCGCGAGGCCCGCGGCTCCGCGACGGGTGAGCAGGGGCGCCAGGCCGGCCACCAGCGGCAACCGCATGACCGCGACGCCGAACAGGAGGAAATAGGGGTTGAACGACAGCGGCTCCGGCAGCAGGCCCTCGGCGGAGGCGAGGATGGTCGCCGCCCCCAGCGCCGGGAACACGACGGCGATGGTGAAGCGGTTCTCGGCGACCAGTTCGTCGAGGCGGGCCTCGAGACGGGCGCGGGCCGGCAGCTCGACACTAGCCATACAGCATCACCCACAGCGCGGCGAGCGTCAACAGCATGCCGGCGACGGTGTTGATGGCCGGGAACCACCAGTAGGCGCGGTCGACGTCGATGTCGGCGGCGACGATGCCGGCGACGAACAGCGGGTAGCCGCCGAGGACGGCCGTGAAGAAGGGGTGGACCAGCCCGAAGACGGCCGCCGCCGCCAGCCAGCAGGCCGCACAGTAGGCGTACGTCCGGCGCTCGCCGAGGGCGGTCGCAGTCGTGCGGATGCCGGCCCGTCGGTCCGGGTCGATGTCGGGGATGGCGGAGAAGGTGTGCATCCCCATAGCCCACAGCCACCCGCCGGCGACGGCGGCCGGCGGCGGCACCGACCCGGCGACGGCGGCGTAGGCGACGACGCCCGGCAGGACATAAAGGCCGTTCGAGACCGAATCCAGCAGGGGCGTCGTCTTGAACCGCAACGGCGGCGCGGAGTACTCCGCCGCCAGCAGGAGGAACGCGACCATGGCGACAACGCCGCCAGCCGGCAGTAGCGGCAGGAAGGCGACACCAAGGCCCCCGGTGGCGACAACCAGCGCCGGCACCAGACGGTCGCCTTGGTAGCGGACCTCCTGCTCCTCTTTCTTGGGGTTCTCGGCGTCAACGTCGGCGTCGAACACGTCGTTGACGCCGTAGAGGAAGACGTTCGCCGGGAGCAGGAAGTAGACGAAGA
>PXSL01000116.1 GCA_003022815.1 Halobacteriales archaeon SW_5_68_122
GTCGTCGGTGCTGGCGACGACGCCGTTCCAGGGACCCAGGTCGGGGTGGCGGGCGCTGAGCCCGGAGTCGGTTATCGCGAGCGTCCGGTCGGGTCGGCCGCGGTAGCCGCGGTCCCAGACTTTCCTCGCCTCGACCTGCCGCCAGTTGAGGAGCCGCGGGTCGAGTTCGTCCACCTCGGCCGCCGCGGAGCCGGTGGCTCCGAGGCCGAGCGCCGTTACCCCGGCAACAGCGCCCGTCGCCTTCATGAAGCTGCGCCGCCGCAGGTCGTGACCTGTCTCGTCTGATTGCTGTCCGGACATGTGTTATGGAGGGATATACTGACTGCTACATAAAGCGACTTCTGACAAACCCGTCCAAACGTACGTGGGAGGGCGACGAGCGCGGTGGGTTCCAGCCTACTCCTCGTCGGTCTCGAGCAGGCCGTTCTCCTCGAGGTGGGTCTCGGTCTCCTCGTCGGACAGCTCCGTGAACTCGGCGGTCTCGGTCGGGATGGTTGCGACGCCGATGCCCTCCGGCGACAGCGAGCCGTCATTGACCGACGCCAGCGCCGACAGCGCCAGCCCGACGCCCTCGTCGAGGGCCATCTCGGCGTCGTAGTTGGCCTCGAGGTAGTCCTCGATGTCGCCGCGGTCGGCCCCGACCGCCAGTGCCTGCCACTCGTAGGGCGTCCCCGAGGGGTCGGTCTCGTAGAGCCGCGGCGTCCCGTTCTCGATGCCGCCGATGATGAGCGCGACGCCGAACGGCCGCGCGCCGCCGACCTGGGTGTACTGCTGGATGTGGTCGGTGACGGCCTTCGTCAGCGTCTCGACGCCGATGGGCCGGCCGTACCGGAGCTGGTTGACCTGGGCCCGCCGGCGGGCGAAGTCGATGAGCTGTCGGGCGTCGGCGACGTGGCCGGCGCTGGCGATGCCGACGTGGTCGTCGGCCTTGTGTATCTTCTCGACGCTCGTCCGCTCCATCAGCGGGCTACGGATTCGTTTGTCGACCGCCAGCACGACGCCCTCTGATTCCCCGGTCGTACGCCTGCTGCTGCGATTGTCCCTGCATTGTTAGGTGTCGCGGATATCGAGTGGCGTCGCCCCAACGCGGCCGTCGGCGAGTTCAACGTCGATCCGGTCGTCCCGGACGACGGCGGGCCGGTCGGCGCCCGCGTAGGCGACGTTTCTCTGCTCGAAACCTTCCGCCGGACCCCGTATATACTTTTCCTCACAGGCCCGCACCGTCCCGCTGACGCCCCGGACGACGACGCCCAGCGGGTGGCCGTTGACGGCGTCGACTGTCGCCAGCACCGCACGCAGGCGCTCGACCTCCCCGCGGCGGGCCCGCACGACCGTCTCGCCGATTCCCGACTCAAAGCGGAACGTCAGCACTGACCCGTCGAGGTCGGCGCTACCGGCGTCGCCAAGCAGGTTCTGGGCGGCGAACCACAGCTCCCGCTGGAAGCTCCGGCGGTCGAGGTTGGCCTCCGGCCACGACTCCAGGCCCACCGCCAGGTACCGCCACCGCGGCCGGAGGTGCTTTGGGAGGTGCTTCACGCCGGGAGTGTAGGCCGCCTCGTCCATAGCTCCGGCGGTCCCGGATGGCTCCGGTGACCGCGGGATCGATGAGGTGCCGTGTGCGTCCGCCTCACTCTCCCCGAAACGCAGAAATAACGGAGTCTGCGGCGTCAGGATCAGTTGCGACAATGTACCGTTCGCCGGCCTCCAATCGCGTTTCGGAGGTGGCTGTCCGCTCTCCCCCAGCTCCAGAAATCACCAGACTGCCTTCGGGAAGATCGATATCGGCGAGACGTTGTTCCGCCACCGTCGAATCGGCGGCAACGCGGATATCGAA
This sequence comes from Halobacteriales archaeon SW_5_68_122, assembly GCA_003022815.1. The sequence goes on from PXSL01000116.1 coordinate 1,835, forward strand.
CACCTCCATCTCACCAGTAACCTCCTCAAGCGTTCGCACGTCGCTCCCGCTGAGTGCGTTCACCGCGGTTTTGACGCTTGCACGCTCGGGGAACACGACCTCGTCAACGAGTTGTTTGTACTCGTTGGTATCGGCATTAGTGATGCGCGCGACCGTTCGGATATCCGGTTGGAACGTTCTCGCAGCCAAGCAGACTGCGAGATTAGTGCTGTCGTTGTCCGTCAACGCGCCGATGACGGTCGTGTCGTCCGTGAGAGCACTTGACAGCACGGCTGGATTTGTCGCGTCACCTTCGGCTACAGTGATATCGTCCGACTCCTCCTCGTCCAGCTGGTCCGGATCCCTTTCAATGATCGTCACCTCACTTCCGCGTTGCGTGAAAAATTGAGCAACTCGAAACCCGACGCGTCCACCGCCAGCGATTACTATCCGATTATTGCTACCCATGCACACGAGTGTGGTCACGCACACTAAAAACCACCTCTTGATCAGAAGAAGCGGGCCACCGACTCGAAGCCAACGGTGCTGAGTATGTGTGTTTTTGTGTGGCGCTCTGAACAACTGTTGCGATTCACTGAGGCAGAACCCTACGACGGGTTTCTACAACACGTTCCGGTCAGCTACCGATAAGACCGCTCTGCGATAGTCTCCCGAAGGTCAGTAACTGCGCTCCTTCGGCTCGTACTCCTTGTCCTCACCCTCGAGGACGACCGGCTTGTAGTAGACGTCGGGGGTTCCCTCGTTCCAGGCAATCATGGTGTGTTTGAGCCAGCCGTCGTCCTTCCGCTCCTGGTGTTCCTGCCGCCAGTGGGCGCCGCGGAACTCGGTGCGGGCCAGGGCGCCGAGGGTGATGGACTCGGCGATGTCGATGAGATTGCGGGTTTCGATGGTGTGGATGAGGTCGGTGTTGAACGTCCGGGAGGGGTCCGAGACGGCGACGTCCTGGTACCGTTCACGGCACTCGCGGATGACCTCCAGTGCGGTCTGGAGGCCCTCCTTGTTGCGGAACACGTTGACGCTCTCGGTCATGGCCTCCTGGAGGTCCGCGCGGATCTCGGCGTGGTTGGTGCCGTCGCGCTCGAGCATGTCCTCGATGCGGGTCCGCTCGGTCTCGACGGCGTGCTCGACGACGGCGTCGGGTTCGACCATGGCGCCGTCGGCGACGGCGTCGCCCGTCGCGTCGATGGCACCGGGATCGACCGGCGTGTCGAGGTCCGACTCGTCCTCGCTACGGGCGGAGGGGCCGGTCGGGACCTCGGCGGTGCCGAGGTCCGTGCCGGCGGCGTGACGGCCGGCGCGGGCGCCGAAGACGATGAGCTCCGGCAGGGCGTTGCCGCCCAGTCGGTTGGAGCCGTGGACGGACGCACACGCACACTCGCCGGCGGCGTACAGCCCGCTCACGCAGGTCTCGCCGTGCTCGTCGGTCTCGATGCCGCCCATGTGGTAGTGCTGGCCGGGCTTGACCGGCATCGGCTCCTCGATGGGGTCGACGCCCTCGAAGTCCTCCGCGAGGTGGATGATGTTCTCGAGGCGGTCGTAGATGCGCTCCTCGCCGAGGTGCCGCATGTCGAGGTGGACGTA
>PXSL01000117.1:0-9429 GCA_003022815.1 Halobacteriales archaeon SW_5_68_122
ACTACGAGGACGAGGACGGCGACGTGGAGACGACCGGCGACCGGTCGGTTCGCATCGCCACGGCGGGTAGCGCGCCCGCGACGGCCACCCTCGAAACCGTCGAGGAGGAGTTCGGCTGGCGTGTCATCCACATCTACGGGCTGACCGAGACGGCACCCATCATCACCACGAGCAACTCGTCGCGACGCCTCGCCGAACGGGGCCGCGAACTGAAGGTCAAGCAGGGCGCCGAGACGCTCTGTACCGACGTCCGCGTCGTCGACGAGGACGGCGAGGACGTCCCGCGCGACGGAACGACCGTCGGCGAGATCGTCGTCCGCGGCAACCAGGTCATGGACCGCTACCTCAACAAGCCCGAGGCGACCCGCCGGGCGTTCGACGACCGCGTCGAGGGCTACTTCCACACCGGCGACCTGGCGACCATCGACGCCGACGGCATGGTGTCGATCCAGGACCGCAAGAAGGACATCATCATCTCCGGCGGCGAGAACATCTCCTCCATCGAGGTCGAAGACGCGATCTACGACCACGAGGACGTTCTCAAGGCCGCGGTCATCCCGGTCCCGAGCGAGGAGTGGGGTGAGACCCCCCGGGCGCTGGTCGTCGAGACCGAGGGCGCCGACCTGACCGAGGCGGAACTCATCGAGTTCGTCGAGGAGCGACTGGCCGGCTACAAAACGCCCACTGGCGTCGAGTTCGTCGACGACCTCCCGGAGACGGCCACCGGCAAGGTCCAGAAGTACGAACTGCGGGAGCGCTACTGGGCGGACGAGGATCGGCTCGTCGGCCAGGGATGACATCCTCCCCGTCGTGAACGACGGGGTTTCCTCTCCGGCATGGGAGTCTCAAACTGCCTGAGAGTCCCTGGAGGCAATATTCCCGTCACGGTGGACGGTACTCGGGTCTATGCGCTGTTCGTTGGGACTTTCCCTCGTGGGAGAGCGTGGTGACTCCGACCAGTCGTGGTCGTCCCACTGGAACCGCACGGGCCGTGCCATCGGCCTGACTTCTTTATTTGTATGCCGCTTCAGGAACGTTTCTGACGCCGTGACGTCGGCGTGGCCCTCGAACCCACACGGACAGGTGAGCGTGTCCTGATGCCGTGTCGTCCGGTCTGTGCCACCACATTGCGGGCACTCCTGGCTGGTCCACGCTTCTGACTGGACCTCGACCGCAATCCCGTATTCTTCGGCGGTACACGCCAGTCGCTCGGTGAATTGCTTGAACGACCAGAAGTTGTGCGTCTTGGCGTTCGTCTCGACCGACCAGTGCGTGTCCAGAATGTCGGTTAAGCCACCGATATACACCGTATCCACGCCCTCGGTGTGCAATCGGTCCAGTAGGTCACGACACAACGCCTCTTGGGCATGGTCGCGCCGCCGCGTCCGTTTGCGATACAGCCGCCGGATGCGTTCGCTACTGTATCTGCCGTCTTCGAGTTTCGACTGCAACCGGGCGATTTCTCCGGTCGTCTCACGGAACCGCTGGAACAACTCACGGCCTTCGTACAGGTATTGCTCGCCGGTCGTGGTGGTACAGGCGACGAGATTGTTTGCACCAATATCCAGAGCGGCCGTTTCGTCGGCCAGTGGAGTATCCCGCGCATCGTCAGAAACAGTCACGGGTTGCGAAGCTCGGAAGGTGCTGTCTGTCTCGTCGTACCACAGTTCCAACCGGCTCTGGTCCTCGTAGTCAGGCCAGTTCGGGTCGCCAACGATTTCCAGTCGAAGCCGGCTGTTCGGGCTGTTGTGTCTGTCTCGGAGGGTTTCACCGACGACAATCTCAAGTCGAGAGCGGTCGCCCCACTCGACGGTGTATGCGTCCTTTCGGACGACGCCTTTGAGAACACGTCCGTCGTCGTTGTTGCCACGGAATTCCGGCGGTTCGGGGTGTTCTGTGACCGACGTGTTCGACTCGTCGTGGTACAGGTCTTTCAGCCGGAAGAACCCACGCCACGCTTCGCTGTTCCTCCCAATCACTTGTTGAGCGGTGGATGCCCCGAGAACGGCTTTGTATTTGCCTTCGAGAGCGCCAGTATCGGCGTCCCACACGTCGCCCTCGAAGCCGTCTTCGTCGTTGTAGCGCATGAGGCGCTGGAAGTTGACTTCGTTCCAGAGAGCAGCGGAAGCGTCCAACAGGTCCCGTAGCACCCGCTCTCCGTCGTTAGAGAGTGGTCGCACGGTGAACGTGTTGGTGCGCTTCACGACAACAGATTATTGAGTTTCCACCCACAAAAGACTTTTGGACTATGCGACCAAACGTAGAGATAACGCATACGCTACAGGGGCGTATCAAAGACTTTGCAGAAGAACGCGACCTATCGTTGTCAGAAGCTTATACAGAGTTGTTAGAAGCGGGACTCGACACATTAGAGACTCAAGACTAGCAGTAACTGGGCGGCTTCTCACCGGAGCGGACGCGATTCACGCCCGCCCTGTTCGGCGCTCGGTTCCGACGGCGGGTGTCGGAACACCCTCTCCTCACGGGAAGGGCCGGGACTCTCTCGCTGTTACAGGTAGCCGGCCGGGGCCACGGCGGGGAGCCTCGTCCCGCCCGGAATCCCGGTAGGTTTTGACCCTCGCGGCGGTACCGGGAAGTAATGGACGAGGACCTCCGCGAGCGAATCAAGCGCGAGGCCGAGACGGCCGCGCTGTTCAACGCGCTCAAGCACGGCAGCGACGCACAGGTCGACGCCATCCTCGGACCGATGATGGGCGAGAACCCCGCGTTCCGCGAGCACGGCGACGAGATACCGGGCGTCGTCGCGCCGGTCATCGGGCGGGTCAACGACCGCTCGACCGAGGAGAAACGCGAGCGACTCGGAGAGCTCGCCCCCGAACGACTCGCGGAACTGGACGCCAACGACGAGGACGACGACCAGCCCCTTCCGGACCTGCCGAACGTCGAGGCCTGCGACGAGGTGCGGATGCGGCTGGCGCCGAACCCGAACGGCCCGTGGCACCTCGGCAGCGCGCGCATGCCGTCGGTCATCGGGACGTACAAAGAGATGTACGACGGCTGGATGCTGTGTCGGTTCGACGACACCGACCCCGAGACCAAGCGGCCGGACCTCGACGCCTACGGCGAGATACTCGACGCCATCGAGTATCTCGGCTTCGAGCCGGACGAGGTGGTCAGGGCCTCCGACCGCGTCGAGACCTACTACGAGTTCGCCCGCGAACTCGTCGAGGCGGGGGGCGCCTACACCTGTACCTGCGGCGGCGAGGAGTTCTCCGCGCTGAAGAACGACGCGCGGGCCTGCCCGCACCGCGACAGGGACGCCGAAACGACCCTCGAGGAGTTCGAGGCGATGGTCGACGGCGAGTACTCGTCGGGCGACATCGTCCTCCGGGTCCGCACCGACATCGAGCACAGGAACCCCGCGCTCCGCGACTGGGTTGCGTTCCGAATGGTCGACACGCCACACCCCCGCGAGGAAGCCGCCGGGTACCGCTGCTGGCCGATGCTGGACTTCCAGTCCGGCATCGACGACCACGAGTTCAGTATCACGCACATCATCCGCGGTATCGACCTGCAGGACTCCGCCAAGCGCCAGGGGTTCGTCTACGACTACTTCGGCTGGGAGTACCCCGAGGTCGTCCACTGGGGCCACGTCCAGATCGACGCCTACGACGTCGCGATGTCGACCTCGACAATCAAGAAGAAGATTGAGGCCGGCGAACTGGACGGCTGGGACGACCCCCGCGCGCCGACCGTCGCAAGCCTCCACCGGCGGGGCATCCGCGGGAAAGCCATCGTCGAGGCGATGACGGAACTGGGCACCTCGACGTCCAACGTCGACCTCGCGATGTCGTCGATCTACGCCGCGAACCGCGAGTTAATCGACGACGAGTCGGACCGCCGCTTTTTCGTCCGCGACGGGGTGGAGAAGACGCTCTTGGGCGGCCCGGAGACGGCCGAGCCGCCGCTGCACCCCGACCACGAGGAGCGCGGCACCCGCTCGATTCCGGTCGGCGGGGCGGTCCGCGTCGAGCCGGACGACGTCCCGCCGAACGGCAAGCGCGTCTGGCTGAAGGGCCTCGGCCCGGTCCGGCACACCCGCAACGCCTTCGAGTTCACCGGCGACAACATCGAGGTCGTCCGCGAGGGCGACGTCGACGTGGTCCACTGGGTGCCGGCCGACGAGAGCGTCCCGCTCCGACTGCGGACGATGGACGGCGACGCGACGGGCCGCGCCGAACCCGGCATCGCGAGTCACGACCCCGACGAGGTGGTCCAGTTCGAACGCATCGGATTCGCCAGAGTCGACCGCCACGGCAACGGCGAGAGCGTCGCGTACTTCGCCCACCGCTGATCCGGCGCGAACGTTTAACTTCGGCCACCGTTTAGTCGAGCTTAGCAATGGCTATCGACCCCAACTTCGAGGAGAACCGCGACCACGAGGGCCAGGAGCACGACGTCGACGTGTGGGGGCCGACCGACCCGCCGGAGAAACTGGGCATCCGCGGTACCCACGTCGCCGTCGACTTCGACATCTGCATCGCCGATGGGGCCTGTCTTGAGGACTGCCCGGTCGATGTCTTCGAGTGGGTCGACACCCCGGACAACCCCGAGAGCGAGATCAAGGCCAACCCGACCAGCGAGGACCAGTGTATCGACTGCATGCTGTGTGTCGACGTCTGTCCGGTCGACGCCGTCGACGTCGACCCCGGCCGCGCCGGCCGCATCTGACTCGTCTCCCCGTTCTCTAATCCGTCCCGCCGTCCTGCTCACCCACGTCCCGGAGCGGGACAGGCACGAGGCGTGGCCGAACTGTCGCTGATTTGACAGATCCGGTTCCGGCAACAATTTTATGTAATGATTAATGCTACCTGATGGCATGCAGTTCTCCGACGAGCTCGAGTTTAGCCACCGGGACCGCAAGGACATCTACGAGTACATCGAGCGGTACGGCACCGTCAACTACGACGACGCCCGCCGGGCGCTGAACATGAGTCCGGAGGCGTTCGGCCACCACGTGGCCGTACTGCGGCGGGACGGCATCGTCTCCCGCACCGAGGAGGACGAACTCCAGGTGGCCTTCGAGGACGAGAGCGAGGAGACGTTCGTCGACGAGGGACTGGAGGTGACAATCCGGCAGGCCCGCGAGGACGACCTGACCGGCCTCGTGGGCGCGATACGCGAGGCGCTGTCGGAGGCGACGTACATCGAGGGCGAGTCCATCGCCGACGTCGTCGAAAGCGAGAACGTGCTGTTGCGGCACAACGACGTCCGGTCGCGCGTCTTCTTCGTCGCGACGATCCACGGCGATGTCGTTGGGTGGGTCCACGTCCATGCCCCGGAGATAGCGAAGCTATCGCACACCGCCGAGTTGACCGTCGGCGTCATCGACGAGTACCGGGGCCACGGCATCGGCACGAAACTGTTGGACCGCGGCGTCGACTGGGCGCTGGACACCGGCTACGAGAGGCTGTACAACAGCGTCCCCTCGACGAACGACGACGCCATCTCATTCCTCGAGAGCCGGGAGTGGGACACCGAGGCCGTCCGGCAGGACCACTACAAGATAGACGACGAGTACGTCGACGAGGTGATGATGGCCAAGGACCTCGGCTAAGGGAGTTCCTCGTCGGCCGACTCCAGCGGGTCGGCGACGACCCCGTCCTGCTGTGCGTACACCTGAGCGTAGCCGGTACAGACGACTCTGTTTTCCGCCACGAGACGTGCAGGCGGACGGCGGCCGCCTCCGGACACCCCTCCTTGTTGTACTCCACGGCGGGAGTACGGGAGGGGGTTAACAGGGATTGCAGTTAAATCGCAACCAGGAACACCGCCAGCATCGTCGCGGTAAGCAGCACTTGCATGACCGTCGAAACGAGGATGCCGGCCGTGGCGTAGACGGCCGTCCGGGCGCCCTGCCGGGCGTTCCGGTGGCGTCGGTACTCGAGGGCGAACACGACGGCGAAGACCCCAACCACCAGTCCGAGCGGTCCGAGCACCACCGCGAGCGCGAGTCCGCCGACGACGGCCGCCGCGGTGGTCCGCAGCGAGGCGCCGCCGGCGCGGGCGGAGATGGCCCCGCCGAACCAGTCGACGGCGAGCGCGAACAGGCCCAGCGTCACGAGGAGAAGCGTCACGAGTGGCCCGAGGTCCGCGACCAGCCGGTAGTAGACGACGCCGGCTGTCGACAACAGACCGCCGGGCACCAGCGGCAGCACGCTGCCGAGAACGCCGGCGACCAGGAGTAAGAGAGCGACGAGAAAGGGGTCGGCGTGGAACACGTCGGAGGGTCGGTGGCGTCCAACATAACGGTAGGCAATCCCCGCCGGGGTCTGAAGCGTGAACTGGTTGCCGGCCGTCGGCTTTATCGCACGGCCAACGGCGTGAGCTTTCGTCTCGATACTTTGTGAGCCAACGACAGCGGGAAGGACCTCATGCCGGTTACAGTAGCCGTTTACCGGTACGACCGCCCGCAGTTGAGCGGTCGATCCGGTACTGACGCACAGCAGTCGGTATCACGCGCCCGAAACCAGATAGACAGCTGACACGGCGAAGACGATGCCCAGTGCTTTCCGCACGGTGAACTCCTCGCCCAACACGAGAAACCCGATTATCGAGGAGAACACGAGGAACATTGCAAAGATGGGGGTGACGACGCTCACGGGACCGAGGGACAGCGACCGGTACAGTGCGAGGATCCCGATTCCCAGAAAGAAACCCGCTGCGAGCACGTACGCCATCTTCGGCGAAGACAGATGAGCAACGAACCCCTGGTCGGTGTACAGCAATACACCGAGTGCCATCACGATAAGCAGGGTGTTGGAGATGACAACGGCGACGTCGCTCGGAATCGCGCCAGGACCGGTCGTCGCGACACGCATGAGCGGGGAGACGAGCGCGTACGCCCCCAATGCGAGAAGTGCATAGGGTAGGTACGTGACATCCATACGAACGCGTTACCCGGCACGGATAAGTGTTTGCCGACCTGCGACGGCGGTGGTCAGTCCCGGTAGCGGTCGGCCTCTCGCCGCGCGGTGTCGGTCCCGTAGCGGTCCACGAGCGGCTGGTAGGCATCACCGAGGGCGCGCATACACTGCCGTTCTGAGACGTACCCGAGTTCCGCCGCCGTCTCGCCCCACGGCCGCGCTTGCAGGACCTTCCGGACGAGCAGTCGCTCGGCGTCGGCGTCCCCGAGCGCGCCGTCGACGAGCGCTCGCAGCGCCAGTCGTCGGAACGGCCGCGGCGCGACGTCGTAGAGGCCGGGACCGTAGGCGGCGCTGGCGACGACGCGCCACTCGGCGTCGGTCAAAGCGAGCGGGACGGCTCCGTCGGCGACCGAGAGCGCCGTACGAATCACGTCGGGGTCGGCATCCTCAAGCGCGTTAGCCAGCACGCCGGCGATTCGCCGCCGGAACCACTCGCCGTGTCGGTCGGCGAGCTCCCAGCCGGCCGGCGACAGCGGTCGGATCATCAGCGCCGAGTACTCGCCGCTCTCGTCGTTTCTGGTCGTCGAGAGGTGGACCGTCCGGTAGCCGTTCGCCGCCCAGAATTGTAGCAGCTCGGGCGTGGCGCCGTAGCCGACGCCGAGGTAGTCGACGGCGTCGGCGTCGAACCGGCCGTCGGCGAACCGCTCGCCTCCCGTGTCGAACTCGGCCTCAATCTCCGACAGCAGGCGCGAGCCGAACCCGCGAGAGCGGACGGCGTGGTGGGTGGCGACCCGCATTACCCGCAGGCCGACCGGGACGGCGCCGTCGGGGTCCCGAAGCTGGCTGGTCAGCATGTCCGGTAGCATGTTGCCGCGGACGCGGTCGCCCTCGTACATGTCCTCTCGGAGGTCGGCGTGGAGGCCGCCCTCCCGCGCCAGGAGCGCGACGGAGATGACGGCGCCGTCGACGGTCAGCGCCCGCAGGGCGATGTTGGGGGCGTCGAGGAGTCGCGCGAGGTCGTCGGGTTCCGTCCGGTAGTGGGCGTTGACCAGTAGGCCGAACGCCTCCCGGAGGCAGTTCTCATCGGCCGCCAGCTCCGCCGGGTCGAGGCGCTCGTAGGTGGCGTCTCCGACCGTCGCGCCGGCGACCCGCGGTTCGACCGGCGGGCGGGCGTCGAGCAGTAGCGCTCGGAACAGCCACACCTCGATCGGGTCGCCGGCGGCGTACCGGATGGGCGCGGTGAGCGAGGCCGTCCGGACGTCGTGGCTCTCCTCGAGGCGGCCCTGGAACCGGACGTCGAAGCCGCGGCCGGCGCCCTCGTAGCCGTGAACGGTGGTGGCAAAGCAGGACGACGGCGCGACCGAACGAAGGGACTCGAGGGTCCGGACCGGCAGGGCGGCGGCCTCGTCGACGACGAGAGCGTCCGCGGCGGCATCGACCGCCTCGGGCGGGCTCCGGAACCGGACCCGGCCCGCGCCGACGACCAGTTCTGGCGGACCCTCGCTGTCCCGTCGGTCCGCGGTGAGCGCGGCCAGTTCCGACAGGGTCTCGGCGGCCCGCGCGAACACCTCGGCGGCGTTGTGGCGGCCCGGCGCGGTCACGAGCACGTCCGCGCCGTCGGCGGCGAGGGCGGCGGCCGCGAGGCCGGCGGCACTCGATTTTCCGCGGCCCCGGTCGGCCTCCAGGACGACCGCGGTGCCCGCCTTGTGGAGCGCCTCGCAGGCGAGCACCGCGTCCCGCTGGTCGGCCGTCCGGCAGGCCTCGTAGACCGCCGGCGGGAAGGCGTACGACTCGGGTGGGTCGACCGGCGGGGCGGGCCGTCGCGGCGCCGGGTCGGTGCGGCCGTCCCGCTCGAGGCGCCCCTCGTCGACGTCGACGATTGCGATTCCGCGGTGGGCCCGGAGCGTCCCGACGAGGCGGGTCCGGAAGTTCCCGGCGACGTCGGCCAGTTCGAACGGCGGAACGGCCAGTGTCCCGTCGAAGCCGTCCCGGCGGTCCGGCCACGTCTCGAGCGGCGGGGTCAGAAGGACGAGCAGGCCGCCGCCGTCGACGGCGCCGGCGGCCCTGCCAAGGGCGTTCGGCCGGCAGGCGTCGTGGCAGTCGACGACGACGCAATCGCGGGTGGTCCCGAGGAGTTCGCCCGCCCGGTCGGGCGGGAGACGGTCGCCGACCACCGCCCGCTCGGAGAGGGTGACGGCCTCGAGGTTCGCCGCCTCGCAGGCCCCGCGGGCGGCCCGGTAGTCGGCCTTTCGGCCGCCGGCCAGGACGAGCAGGCGGCGCTCGTCGGCCGCCGTCGCCTCCGCTCGCAGGCCCCGGGCGGTCTCTCGGACCGCGTCCATACCGACGCCACGTCGTCAATCCGGAAGGCTCCACCGGTCGTCGCCCGGCGTCAGCACGCTTGATAAGGATTAAATGTCGCGCCGCCGGACCTGGTGGTATGAGTAGCGAGAGTACCCAACGCAGGGAGCGCAAGTGCATCTCCTGCGGGATCAACATCTCGGGAACGAGCGCGGCGAAGTTCGAGTGTCCCGACTGCGGGCAC
>PXSL01000117.1:9476-16551 GCA_003022815.1 Halobacteriales archaeon SW_5_68_122
GATAAGCCGGGTCGACCGCGAGGACGTCGCCTTCGGCCTCATCGCGCTGTTCCCGACCGTCATCATCCCCGACGAGGGCGGCGGCACCGACACCGTCGAAGACGCCTTCGGGGGCGTCGACGGCGTCGAGAGTGTCGACGTCGACGAGGTCGGCCGCATCTAATAATAGTTACTGTAAGTCATTCCGGTATCGACCGCACGCAGTCGTGCAGTCGTACCGGGAAACAGTTACAACAATTAGTATAACGCCAGCCCCGAGACGTCCATTAGTTCGATACTCCGGAGCGCGAACGTAACCGATACGGCCGCGGTGTAGCCCACCGTCGGGCACTCGGGGCTGGAACGCACCTTTTATATGTGGGACCGGACTACGGTGGGTCAAGAATGCCGAGTTCCAACGGCCCACGAGAGGCGACGCGGAACAAGCTCCGGAACAACCCACGCGACCGCGGTATCTCCCCGCCCCAGCAGTCCGTCGAGTCCTTCGAGGACGGTCAGAAGGTCCACCTCAAGCTCGACCCGTCGGTTCCGAACGGCAAGTTCCACCCCCGGTTCAACGGCCGGACGGGCACCGTCGTCGGCGAGCAGGGCAACGCCTTCCAGGTGGAAATCGTCGACGGCGACGTTACAAAAACGCTCATCGCCGCCGCCGCCCACCTCCAGCTCCAAGAGGAATGACGATATTCAAGGAGGTCCTCGACGAGGAGTACCTGACCACCCCCGAGGCCAAGAAGTTGCTTTCAGACATCGAGAACGAGCGGGCCCTCGACGAGGACCGCGAGATGCGGTACGAGCTGGCCCGCGCCATCGAGCACGTCAACCGGTTCGCCGCGCTCGAGGCCGAGGAGTCCCGCGAACTGGTCGGGGAGTTACTGGAACTGGAAAAGGTCGACGAGCCGACGGCCTACAAGATAGCGAACCTACTGCCGGAGGATCGCGACGAACTCCGCTCGGTGTTCGCCCAGGAGCGGTACTCGCTTTCCGGCGACAAACTGGACGATGTCCTCGACGTCGTCGCGAGGTACGCCTGAGCCGGCCCCTGTTTTAAATACTGCCTTCCCCTATCGTTCCGGTATGAGCGACTCCGGGTCCGAGGACACGCCCACCACCGCGGTCGTCGTCGACTTCCTGCCGCGCGGCAGTCCGTCCGACGACCGGCCCCAGTACGAGCGGTCGCCAGTCGCCTTCGCCGTCGGCGAGGCGGATTTCCGTCTCGTCGAGGCCGCACTGACCGACGACGCCGGCGTCAACATCGGGGACCGCATCGAGATCGACCCTTCCGGCGAGAACGTCGAGGACCTTCGCACCGCCGGCTACGACGAGCTGACAAGCACGGCCGAATCCGAACTCGAACACGCAACAAACGCGATCATCGACGCCGACACCCGGCGGTTCGTGGACTTCTACAACGACGCCCAGCCGATAACCACCCGGCTCCACGTGCTGAACCTGCTGCCCGGCATCGGCAAGAAGCTACGCAACAACGTCCTCGACGAGCGCAAGCGCAAGCCGTTCGAGAGCTTCGAGGATGTCGAAAGGCGGGTCTCGGGGCTCCACAACCCCCGGGAGGTGCTCGTCGAGCGCATCATCGAGGAACTCCGCGAGAAGGACCTCAAGTACCGCGTCTTCGCGCGCAGGGCCGAGGAGTGACGAGGCCGCGCTAGCGACTGCCGAATGATGAACGATATACGGGCTGACATCGTAGGGCCGCCAACAATGCGGGACCCCGACGCGCTGATCGCCCGCGCCGGCGTCCGCGGCGACCCCGACCGCGACCAGTACTTCCTGGTGGACGACCGGGTCCTCGGGCGGTTACCCGGCTACCTCCCCGAGGACGCCGACCGCTCGCACGTTCTGGAGGTCGGCGCCGGGGCGGGCGCGCTCACCGACCGACTACTCTCGGTCGTCGACCGCCTGACGGTGGTCGAGCGGGACCCGACGCTCGTTGGCTTTCTGGAGTCGGAGTTCGCTGACGCCGTCGAGTCGGGCACGCTGTCCGTCGTCGAGGGCGACGCCCTTGAGGTGGGGTTGCCGGAGTTTACCGCCTCGGTGTCGAACCTGCCGTACGGCGTCTCCTCGGAGATAGCGTTCCGGCTGTTGCCGGAGGGACGGCCGACCGTGCTCATGTTCCAGCGGGAGTTCGCCGAGCGGATGGCCGCGGACCCAGGCGAGGACGAGTACGGCCGGCTGTCGGTGACGGCGGGCCACTACGCCGACGTCGAAATCGTCGAACCGGTCCCGAAGGAGGCGTTCTCGCCGGCGCCGGCCGTCGAGAGCGCCGTAGTTCGGACGACGCCGCGCGAACCGGAGTACGAGGTGCCGGACGACGAGCGATTTATGGCGCTCGTGCGAGCGGTGTTCACCCAGCGCCGGAAGACAATGCGGAACGCGATACGGAACACGGCCCACATCTCGGGCATCGAGGACCCCGAGGCCCTCGTGGACGCCAGCGACGAGACGCTCCTGGGCAAGCGCGCCGGGAACGTCCCGCCGGCGGCGTTCGCCCGGCTTGCACGGACCGCCGCCGAGGTGGACCCCAGGACGAACGGACCGAACTGACATGACCCTCACGCCTGCACTTCTGGTCCCGTGGTACTGGCGGTTCGTCCAGCGGCTGCAGGGGGTCGTAGACACGCGACCGAAGCAGTACCTTGCGACGGTCGCGCTCCCGGTGGGGTTCTTTATCGCCGTCTTCATCATTTATCTCGGCAGCAAGCCGCTGAAACAGCGGTTCACGCCCGAACTCGTTGAAATCGCACGGTCCCTGACCGTCATGGGAGTGGCGCTTTTCGACGCTATCCTGTTCGTCGTCATCTGGCGGCGGTTCGGCGAGACCGTCACCGAACTGACTGGACGACTTCGGCGGTCAGCTCGTCCCCGGGACCGGGACGGCCGTCAACCTCTACATCGCGTTCATTGGACTGCTCGGAACCTACATGCTGACCCGGGTGACGAAACGGATCATCCGGTACTGGTCCGAAGGCGGGCGCATCTCCCCCCATCAGCGAGAACTGTCCCACCACATGGTCCAGATAATCCTGTTCTTCGTGGCGTCCTTGTTCATCTTTGGACTGTTTGGGCTGGCGCCGGCGGACCTCTTTCTCGGGGCCGGGGTACTGGGCGTCGTGCTGGGGCTGGCCGCCCGGAAGACGCTCGGCAAGGTGCTCTCGGGGCTCGTCATCCTCTTCGGTCGACCGTTCGAGGCTGGCGACTGGATAACCGTCGACGAACGGGAGGGCATCGTCACCGACATCACCGTCTTCAACACCCAGGTCCGGACGTTCAACGAGGAGCACCTCCTTGTCCCCAACGACATCGTCACCGACAAGGAGGTCATCAACTACTCGAAAACCGACCGGCTCCGGCTGACGACCGAGGTGGGCATCGACTACGACGACGACATCTCGAAGGCTGCCACGATTGCCAAGTCGACCATGGAGTCCTGTGAGTCAGTCGCCGACTCGCCGAGTCCGGACGTGGTCTTGGAGTCGTTCGGCGACTCCTCGGTCGTGCTCCGGTTGCGCTACTGGATAGATCAGCCGACCATCCAGCGGAAATTGAGCGCCCGGAACGAGGTCATTGAATCGGTGAAGTCGGCCTTCGAGTCCGAGGACGTCAAGATACCGTTCCCACAGCGGGAACTGATGGGTCGGGAGGCGACCGACGGCCTGGAGGTCGCAACGGCCGGCGACGGCGCGGTCGACGAGCGCATCGAACGGGCCGTCCGGCCGATTTCGGAGGAGGCCGACACCGGCGATACGATGATAATTCGCGAGCCGGTTCAGACGGAGTACGGCGGTGCCAGCGAGGCCGACGACGAGGACGAACCGGCCGAGGAACGAAAGAACGAGTCCGTCGAAGAAGACGCGGACGAACCCGTCGAGGAGGGCGAGGACGAAGACGAACACGCGGTCGAGAGCGCAGCCGACCTCGTCGGGAGCGAGGCGGACGTCACGAGTCCCCACCCGCGCCATGGGACAATATCCGCACGGAGCTGGCCGACCGCAATGCCGACGAACGGCGGGAACGGCTCCGGAACGTTCTCGAAAACGTCGACCACCGAGAGCGACCCGCCGGGGAGGAGAACGACCGGTCGACGTTCGAGGACATCCTCGACAGTATCAGTCCCTGGGAGGATGTCGACGACGAGCGGGACGGGAACGACGAAAGGGAGGGGGCGCCCGACGACGACGAGCCCGACCGATGACCCTCCAGAACCGACGCGAGATGCCGACAGTGTACGAACCGGCCGAGGACTCGCGGTTGCTCGCGGAGACGGTCGCCCCGGAAATCGGTCCCGACGAGCGCGTTCTGGAGGTCGGCGTCGGGTCGGGCTACGTCGCGGCGACCGTCGAAACGGAGGCTGGCGCCCGGGTCGTGGGCAGCGACATCAACCCCGACGCCTGCGCGGCACGCCTTCGACGTCGTGCTGTTCAACCCGCCGTACCTGCCGACACCCCCGGAGATGGAGTGGGACGACCCCCTCGAGCACGCGCTGTCGGGCGGCCCGGACGGCCGGCGGCTCGTCCGCCCGTTCCTCGACAGCGTGGGGCGCGTGCTCCGGCCCGGAGGGCGGGCCTTCCTGCTCGTCTCCTCGCTGACCGACATCGAGACGGTCACCGAACTGGCGGCGGCCGCCGGCCTGACCGTCGCCGAGCGCGCCGAGGAGTCGTTCCCCTTCGAGCGACTGGTCGTCCTCGAGATAACCTCGGGTGATACCTGAGTAGGAAATATTAAACACCGTCATCTCGTAGCGGTTTTCGATGACGGAGGTACTCGCAACGGCGCCGGGGCTGTTCCCTCTCCCGGACTGGGCGAAAGACGAGCTGTCGGACCTGAAGGGCCACCAGAAGGACGACCTGGTATCCGGCTCCGAGTCAGGCGCAGTGGTCGACGCCTACGACCGCGCCCGCTCGGAGGTCGTCGAGCGGCAGGCCGAGGCCGGCCTCGACGGGGTCGTCGAGGGACAACTCCGCTGGGACGACATGCTGGCACACCCGCTCTGCGTCCACGAGAACGTCGACACCCGGGGCATCGTCCGCTACTACGACAACAACAACTTCTACCGGGAGCCGGTCGTCAAGGGCGAGTTGACGCACGACGGCGACGTGGCGGCCGAACTCGACGGGGTTGACGTCGACCAGGCCGTCCTTCCGGGGCCGTACTCGCTTTCGGAACTGGCGACCGACGAGCACTACGGCGACGAGGCCGCCTTCCTCGACGGCGTCGCGGAGTTCCTCGCCGGCGAGGCCGAGGCCCTGCCCGACGCCGAGACGCTGTTCCTGCTGGAGCCGTCGCTCGTGACCGACCCGCCGGAGGACGGCGAGGACCGGCGCGCCAGTCGCGCCATCGACCAGGTCGCCGATTCGGTCGCGGCCGACGTCGTCGTTCACACCTACTGGGGCGCGATTCCGGAGAAGCCGTACGCCCACCTAATGGACGCCGACGTCGACGCCATCGGCTTCGACTTCGTCGCCGACCACGAGCAGAACCTCTATAACATCCAGGAGTACGGCACGAAAGAGTCCGTCGCGCTGGGCGTCGTCGACGGTAAGAACACCCTCGTCGAGACGCCGGCGGAGATAGCCGAGCGCATCGAGTGGGTCGCCGAGAACGTCCCTGCCCAGGAGTTCGAAACTGTGTACGCGACGGCCAACACGGAGCTGTTCTACCTGCCGGCCAACAGGTTCGGGGCGAAGCTGGATGCGCTGGCGGCCGCCCCCGAGGAGGTGTCACTATGACCTCCAACACCCGCGAGCAGTTCCGGCCGGACGACCACCCGCACGACCACTTCCTGATGACGACGGTGGTCGGCTCCTACCCGAAGCCAAAGTGGCTCAACCGCGCGAAGGACCTCGCTGACGAGGACGACCACGACTTCGGCGACGACGACCTCGAGGCGGCGCTAGACGACGCCGCCCGCGTCATCACCGACGAACACGTCCGGGCCGGCCTGGACGTCGTCGTCGACGGCGAGATGCGGCGCAACGAGATGGTCGAGTACTTCGCGGACCGCATCGACGGCTACGAGTTCAACGGCCCCGTGAAGGTGTGGGGCCATAACTACTTCGACAAGCCCTCCGTCGTTGAGGCAGTCTCCTACGACGAGGAGTGGCTCGTCGAGGAGTACGAGTTCACCGCGGCGGCCGCCGACCGGCCGGTCAAGGTGCCCATCACCGGGCCGTACACGCTGGCGTCGTGGTCGTTCAACGAGCACTACGACAGCGAGGCGGAACTGGCGTACGAACTGGCGGACCTCGTCCGGCGGACGTCCGCGTCGGCCTCCACGTCTGCTACGGGGACTACTTCCGCATCTACCCCGAAATCCTCGAGTACCCCGTCGACGAGTTCGACCTCGAACTCTGCAACGGCCAGTACGAGCAACTCGACGTGTTCATGGAGCCCGAGTTCACCGCCGACCTCGCTCTGGGCGTCGTCGACGCACACACCGCCGAGGTCGAGTCCGTCGAGCAAATCAAACAGAACATCAAGAAGGGCTTCGATGTGGTGCCGCCGGAGCGACTGACCATCTCGCCGGACTGTGGACTGAAGCTCCTGCCCCGTGAGATCGCCTACGGCAAGATGGAGAACATGGTCCAGGCCGCCCGCGAGGTCGAGGCCGAACTCGACGCTGGCGAAATAGACGTCGACTAACACCCACTTTTTGCACGCTCCGGCCGCGGCGCCTCCGGCGCCGCGTTAGTCGACGCTCGCTACGGCGCCTCGCTCACTATGTTCGCTCATCGTCGCAAACCGCCTCGGGGGCGACCTGACGGGCGCCCCCTCGGCGGATGCAGGTCTCTGATTGTTAGACCGGTCGATGTAAGGTAGAGTAGTAACGATAGGGAATTGCTCAATACGACGGTTTTACACCATAGACGTACAATCGAAACCTGAAATGAACCATCCAGCTGACTCTCTCATGCGGAGGGCTATCAAGATGGGAATGCAGACGGAGTCGGTTGGAACACTTGTTGTCAGAGACGGTGATGTCCTTGCCAGCAGCACCGGTGCTATCTTCAGTCGGCCAGATGTGACTGCACACTCAGAAATCGAGGCAATACGTGAGACGTGT
>PXSL01000118.1:0-825 GCA_003022815.1 Halobacteriales archaeon SW_5_68_122
GAGTGGACGATCTGGAACTACCTCCGGAGCCTGACGAACTTCTTTCCGGTGGCGTACTACCTGTCGTGGGTGCCCTTCCTCGACTTCCGGGGGGTGCCGAGGATCGGCAAGTACTTCAGTGGACCGGGGCTCCCGGTCCTGAACCCCGTGCCGTACGTCGAGTTCATTGCCGAGCGGAACCTGCTCTTTGCCAGCGACGTCTCGCTTCTGTGGTCCGATCCCCTCACGCTGTTCGGGGAGATGTGGACGATACTGAACCAGCAAGGGTTCTTCGCGCTGTTCGGGGTCGCCGGGAACACGCTCGCAGTCGGCTTTGCCGGCACGATTCTCGGCTTCCCGCTCGCGCTGCTGTTCGGCGTGCTCGGGTCCGAGCGGGTACTGCCGTTCCCGCTCAACTTCGTGTTCCGGGGGACGATGTCCGCCATCCGGGCCATCCCGGCGCTGGTGTGGATTCTCATCTACGTCCCGCTGGCCGGCATCACGCCGGCGGCGGCGGTGCTCGCGGTCGGCACCGACACCATCGGCAACCTGGGACGGCTGTTCACCGACGAGCTCGAGGAGATCGAAGATGGTCCGATCGAGGCCATGGAGACGACCGGCGCGAACCGGCCCCAGACGGTCACGTTCGGCATGCTGAGCCAGGTGGTGACCCCGTACATCGCGTGGACGCTGTATATCTTCGAGATCAACGTCCGCATCGCGGTTTCGCTGGGCGTGCTCGGGGCTGGCGGACTCGGCGAGGTCGTCGAGACACAGCTCGGACTGTACGCACTGAGCAACGCGATGGCGACGCTCGTGTGCATCTTCCTGCTCATCATCTCCGTC
>PXSL01000118.1:841-11653 GCA_003022815.1 Halobacteriales archaeon SW_5_68_122
CGCTCGGACACCGAGACCATGAGCCTCCGGGAACTCGTCTTCGGGTTCCCGCGCCGCTTCGCGGAGTCGCTGACGCGATAGCGGCCTCATGGAAACCTACTTTGCTCGGCGCCGCCCAGTCGCGGACATGACCGCGAGACGAACGACCACGGAGGTCGTTCTGGTCGACTACGGCCTGGGAAACCTCCGGAGCGTCACGCGGGGCCTCGAGCGGGCCGGCGCCGACGTGACGCTGACCGACGACCCCGCCGACTTCGACACCACCGACGGCGTCGTCCTGCCCGGCGTGGGCGCCTTCAGTGAGGGCATGGAGAACGCCGGCCCGTTCCGGGACGCGCTGGTCGACGCCGCCGCCGACGGTACGCCGCTTTTCGGCATCTGTCTGGGGATGCAGATGCTTCTGACCTCCAGCGAGGAGGCCGACAGCGTCGGCGAGGGCGACGTCGAGGGCCTGGACCTCATCCCCGGCCGCAATGTCCGCTTTTCGACCGACCGGACGGTGCCGCACATGGGCTGGAACGAGCTCGACGTCGAGCGTGACCACCCCATCGTCGAAGGGATCAACGGCGAGTACGCCTACTTCGTCCACTCCTATTACGCCAATCCGGACGACGAGTCGGCCGCCGTCGCCACCACCGACTACGGCGCCCGGTTCCCTTCGGTCGTCGCCAACGAGGCGGGCAACGTGTTCGGCACGCAGTTCCACCCCGAAAAGTCCGGGGACCGAAAAGTCCGGGGAAACGGGCCTTGACATCCTGCGGAACTTCGTCGATTACTGCGGCAGTAGCGGTTCCGGTACTTGAACGGCCGGCCATGTGTCAGGAGAACTTGTGCCCCGGGGCTCGCAGATTGTATCCATATGCTGGACGACGGAAACTCATCGACTCAACGGAACGTACTGCAGGCGATGAGTGCCGGGGCGCTTGTCCCCACGCTGTCGACGACGACTGAGAGACGGTCGCGGGCACCGGCGACACGAACTACGTCGTCAACGTCGAGACAACGGCGCTCGGAACGCAGTAGGCGTCGCTGACCGACCGTTGCTCGGGTGGCTGTGGCGCCGCGGCGGCCGGACGACCGGACCGAGACGAGACGCTCCCCCGCGGTCCGTCCGGTCGGCCGACCGGTTACTCGATGCGGTCGTCCTCGTCGTCCTCGGCCGTTTCGGCTCCGTCCGGCGCCTCCGCCAGTTCCCAGTGGACGAGTTCCTCAGTGAGCTGGTTCGTCATGGTGTGGCACACGATACCAAGTAATCTATCGTGATAAACATTTCTGTAGTCACCAGAACTGTGAGGAAAAACGCCGCTCGGGGCAGTTCCTTGATCTGCTCGTTCATGTGGTCGGTGTCGGTGAACTTGCCGATGGCGATGACGTCGTGATCGCCGGTCACCTCGTACACCGACACCATGTGGGTGTGTTCGCTGAGGCGGTCAGTTATCTCCGGCAGTGCGCTCCCCTCGATCTTCAACTGGATGACCGCAGTCACGTCGTAGCCCAGTTCACCGTAGTCGACCTCGGGGACGTACCCCTCGATGATGCCGTCCTCCTCGAGGTCCGAGATGTGGTTCGAGACGGTGGTCACCGAGACGTCCAGTTCCTCCCCGAGCGAGCGCAGTGAGGCGCGGCCGTCCTCCAGGAGCGCGTTCACCAACTTGCGGTCGAGATTTTCGTACGTCATTACACCCCGATACCGCCCCCAGGGTTTAGAAGTTTACGAATATGCAGTTCTGCGGCGCAAGGTGGGAGATTTGCGCAAATCAGTAACGCTTTAGTAGGAGCACTCGACCGTTTCGCTGTCGAGAAAGATGACGAACGATAACGTATCCACCGACGGTGGTCTTTCCATGGAGGCACAGAGCGTACTCGATGAAATAGTGGAACAGGACGTCGACTTCCTCCGTCTGCAGTTCACCGACATTCTTGGGATGGTGAAAAACGTCTCCGTCCCTGCCGACCAGGCCGAGAAGGCCTTCACCGAGGGCATCTACTTCGACGGCTCCTCCATCAACGGGTTCGTCCGCATCCAGGAGTCGGACATGCGCCTCATGCCGGACCCGGAGACGTTCGCCGTGCTACCGTGGCGGTCGAACGGCGAGAGCGGGGCCGCCCGCCTCATCTGTGACGTGATCGACACCTCGACGGGCGAACCGTTCGAGGGCGACCCGCGGCGCGTTCTGAAGAACGCCCTCGGCCGCGCCGAAGAGCACGGCTTCGAGGTGAACATGGCCCCCGAACCGGAGTTCTTCCTGTTCAAGCAGGACGACGACGGCTACGCGACGACCGAGTTCGCCGACCAGGGCGGGTACTTCGACGTCGCGCCGAAGGACCTCGCCAGCGACGTGCGCCGGGAGATCATCTTCGCGCTCGAGGAGATGGGCTTCGAGATCGAGGCCAGCCACCACGAGGTCGCCGAGGGACAGTACGAGATCAACTTCGAGTACGACGACGCGCTGTCAACCGCCGACAACGTCGCCACCTTCCGGACGACCGTCCGCGCCGTCGCCGCCCAGCACGACCTCCACGCGACGTTCATGCCGAAGCCGGTACCGCGCATTAACGGCTCGGGAATGCACACCCACATCTCGCTGTTCGAGGACGGCGAGAACGCCTTCCACGACGAGAGCGACGAGTTCGACCTGAGCGGGACGGCCCACTCGTTCCTGGCCGGTATTCTCGACCACGCGCCGGCCATCTGTGCGGTCACCGACCCGACGGTCAACTCCTACAAGCGCCTCGTTCCGGGCTACGAGGCACCCGTCTACATCGCATGGTCGGACCGGAACCGCTCGGCACTCATCCGCAAGCCCGCCGCGCGCGTCCCCGCCGCCAGCCGCATCGAGGCCCGCTTCCCCGACCCGTCGTGTAACCCCTACCTCGCCTTCGCGGCGCTCATCAACGCCGGCATCGACGGTATCGAGCGAGACCTCGACGCGCCGGACCCGATCCGGGAGAACATCTACGAGTTCGACGAACAGAAACGCGAGGAGTACGGCATCGAGACCCTGCCGGAGAACCTCGGCGAGGCCGTCGATGCCCTCGAGGACGACGAGGTCATCCGGAGCGGCCTGGGCGAGCACGTCGCCGAGAAGTTCGTCGAGGCCAAGCGCGAGGAGCACACCGACTACCTCGTCGACGTCTCCCAGTGGGAACTCGATCGCTACCTCGAGACGTTCTAAAAACCCCATTTCTTACACGGGGGTCACCTGCGGCGACCCCCCGGCAAAAACGTGGGGAAAAATACGCGCGAGCGCTGACTAACGCGAGCCGAAGACTCGCGGCTGGAAGCGCCCGCTACGCCGACGCGCGAACGAAGTGAGCGCGTCGTCGGGAACTGCCTCGAACTGCGAGGACAATCGCAGTCGTCGCCGCTCCCGGTCGGAACGTCGTCCGTGGCGGAGCCCCCAGTCGTGTCGCCGTCCCGTCAGCCCGCTTCCGGGGTTGGAGTCCGGCGGTCGCGGACCCGTCGGGCGACAGCCTCGCCGGCAAGCGGCGCCGCCAGCACCCCGCCGAGGGTGACCGCGACGGCGAGAAACGCGATGTAGGGCGCCGGCTCGACGAGATAGACCGCGCCGAACGGCGCTCCGAAGGCCGCGCCGACGGCCGTCGCGGCGACGCCGCCCGTCCGGGTGGTCTCCTCGTGGACGACGGCGGCCCCGACGATACCCCACCCGAGGCGGGCGCCGAGGGCGCCGCCCAGCGAGGCCATCGTCTCGAAGCCGTACCCCCCGAGCACCGGCCCGAGAAGCGCCGCGACCAGCGCCAGCCCGAACACGCGGCCTGGGTTCGACCCCCGGCCGCCGAGTCCGAAGGCGGCCGCGAGGAGGGCCGCCCCGACGGCGACCCCGGCGACGACATCAACGAGGTAGTGGACCCCCAGGACGACCCGCGTCAGCGAGATGACAGCAACGAGGGCGGCCGCGGCGGCGTATGCGCGGCGGCCGCCGACTAGCAGCGCGAGGCCGCCGTAAACGACGGTCGCCCCGACCGCGTGGCCGCTGGGGAAGCCGAACCCCGACCCCGTGGCGGCGGCGGCGTAGAGCGGTTCGACGAGCGCCGGCACCAGTTCGGTGCTGACGGCCTCGTCGGCGCTCGGCGGCCGGGGGTAGGTCAGCCACTCCTTGAGTGTGACCGTGACCGCGTTGGCGCCGACGCCGAGGGCGACTCCGAAGGCGGCCTGCCGGCGGTCGAAGACGACGGGCGTGGGCAGGGCATCGCCGAACCAGTAGTACAGCCCCAACAGCAGGAAGACGAACCAGACGTCGCCGAGCTGGGTCACGAGCGCCGCGAGGACGATGACGACCTCGGGCAGCCCCTCCAGCAGGGCGAACTCGCCGACGGCCCGGCTCATCGGCTCTCGAAGCGGTCCTTCAGTCGGCCGGGGACGCCGACGAGGGTGGCCGTCGTCCCAATGAGCAGCATCAGGGCGTACAGCCCCAGCGTCGACAGCCAGACCACGAGCATCGCAAGCACCGCCCAGCCGCCGGAGAGGTAGAAGAACGCCCCGAGCGTCATCGCCGTCCCGTACAGGAGCACGAGGTAGGGTCCCCAGCCGCGGGCCTTCCCGCGGCGGGCCTGCCGGCGGACGTACCGCTTCAGGTCGCTCTCTATCTCCTCGCGGTGGACGGTCCGGTCGTCAATGCGGGCCTCGAAGCGGTCGAGTTCGTCGTACAGCCGCTCGAGTTCCTCGCGTAGCTCCTCGTCTGACAGGTCGTCTGGTCGGTCCTGAGTCATGGTCCCATCGAGTACGGCGGTCGGTTCCGGGGTCGGCTCCTCGGCCTCAATGATGCCGGTGTCGGCGGCGGCACGGCCGGCGAGGACGGCGTTCAACACGACGCCCAAGAGCAACAGCAGGGCGCCGACGTAGAGGAAGGTTACGAGCAGCAGCACGCCGCCCAACACGCCGTAGGTCTCGTAGCTCCCGGCGGCGCCGGCGTAGGCCCGAAAGCCGGTCTGTAGCAGGGTCCAGCCGACGGCGGCGAAGACGGCCCCCGGAACCGCCTCGCGGACCCCGACCGCCCCGCCGGGGAGGACGTAGTACAGCGGGAGGAAGGCGACGGTAAGGCCGGCGACGAGGCCGACGGTGCCGACGACCCCGAGCAGGTCGAACCGCTCGACGGATTCGCTGACGCCGACGCCGGCCACCAGCGCGCCGACGGCGACGGTGGTAGCAACGCCGACGCCGACAGCCCCGAGCGCGACGGTGCCGTTCCGGAGCTGGTCGAGAAGCGACTCCGGCCCGGGCCGGCCATATACCGCCGAGAAAGCGACGTCGAGGCCCCGGAACAGCTTCAGTCCCGACCACAGCAGGACGGCGACTCCGAAGGCGGTCGCGCCGCCGCCGACCGCGCCGACCAGTGCCTCGCGGACCAGGGCGCCGGCCTGCTCGCCGAGCGCCTCGGAGGCGCGCTCGACGAGCGTCTCGGTGGTCCCCGGAGCACCGAAGACGGCCGCCGCCGCAAGCGCCAAAAGCAGGAGCGGTAGCAGCGAGATGAGCGCGTAGTAGGCGAGGCTCGCGGCAATGAACGTGATCCGGTCGGATTGGGCGCCGTTGACGACGCCCCGCGTGACGGTCACCGCCCGGTCGAAGTAGCCGTTCACGGTCCCGGATATGCGTGAACCCTACATATAATCGGTGGGAACCCACTCGTCGTCCGGGTCCACGCGGTCGGCGAGGACGGCGTTGTAGGCGGCCCCGAGCAACATTGCGGCGGCGCCGACGTAGAGCCACGTCGACGCCAGCAGGAGTGCGCCGAGCGCGCCGTAGGTGCTCGCCTGGGCTACCCCGATGTAGAACCGGAAGCCGATGCTCACCGCCACCCACGCCGTCGCGGCCAGGACCGTCCCCGGCAGTACCTCCCGGAGTGTCACCGACGGGGTCGGGAAGACGTAGAATATCGGGAGGAAGACCGCGACGAGCACCCCCAACAGGAGCAGCGGCGCGACCCCCGTGCGGACGGCTCCGCTGTTGGGCAACCAAACCCCGACCCCGCAGACCAGCACCACGGCGACGGCGTTCGTCGCGAAGACAACCGTAGCGTCCCGGAACCGCGCCAGTACCGACGCCGACTTCCGCTCGCCGTAGACGGCTGTGAACGCCCGGTCCGTGCTGCGATACAGCCGGAGCGTCCCCCACAGCAGGAGCGCCACCCCGACGACGGCACTCGGAAGGCGCACGTCCGCCGAAAGGATCAACTCGGCGGCGGTGCTGCCGAGCACCGCGACCGCGGCCTCGGTCGCCCCGGAGGTCCAGGCGTCACTGCCGGCCGAGGCCAGCAGCGCGGCCGCGAGAAAGACGAAGGGGAGGAGCGACGAGAGCCCGAAGTACGCCAGGCTGGCGGCGAGCATCGACACCTGGCCGCGGCGAGCGACCGCGGTCACCTCGCGCACTATTTCCCTGACTGACACGTCCGTCCGTCCGTTCTCGCCGCGCCGTGATAAGCGACTCGCCGGAGTCCTCCTCGCAGGGTTTCCACAGTGACTACCCTACGCCATTTGGGTACCGACCGCACGATGGTGTGCGATCGTACCAGTACACAGGTGTAGTAATCAGTATCGGTCGACGGCCTCGCGGATTGCGGCGACGCCGGCGTCAGTTTTGAACGTCGTGCCGCCGTAGTGGGTCCGGGACGCGGCGTGGCCGGCCGCGCGCAGCGCCTCGAGGAACTCGTCCATGGCGACGGCGGGCTCGTTCCACCGCTTGTAGAGCTTGTGCTGGTCGTAGTGTGTCGGCTCGTAGAGTTCGGCGGCCACCGTCTCTAGTAGCTCGCGGCTGTCCGCCGCGGTGCCGAACCGGTCGGGAATCGCCGCCGCGACGCCGCGGACGAACCCGGCGTCGTGGGCGGGGCCGAGCCATACCGGGCCGGCGGTCCACGTCGACTCCCCGCAGTTGGGACAGTCCTCGGCCGGGTCGGCGACCAGCGTCGCCTCGTGATCGCGCCACAGACACCGCTGGCAGTGGTCGAGGTAGCCGAGGTCCTCGATACAGCGGTCGGCGGCCCGGGCGCCGGACTCGAGCCGGAGGTAGGTCCGGACGTAGTGGCTGGAGACGTGGCTCAACACCGGGCGGGCGGCGACGTCGTGGCGGGCGGCGGTCCGGACCAGTGCCGACAGCAGTACCCGCAGGCCCATCTCGGGGTGGAACTCGGTGTTCCGCGGAACCGCCCCGTAGCTCCGGACGCCGCTCTCGAAGTGAGCGCCACACAGCGGCGCGGTGTCGGTCGCGGTCACACAGAGATACTCCCGGCCGCTCCGGATCGCGGCGTCGGCGAACGGCGCGGGCGTCCCGAATGGGTCGAGGTCGACGACGTCATGGTAGTGTTCGTGCATGTGGGCGTTGACATCCCGGTGGTGGACCTCGCCGTCGAGGCCGTTGGCGTCGAGGTTCCGGTGGGCCAGCGCGACCGCGTCCTCGTCGACGTCGCAGGCGGTCACCTCGTAGCCGGCGTCGGCGGCCCGGACCGCCCGGACGCCGCTCGCGGTCATCGCGTCGAGATAGCTGTCGCAGTCGACCGCACGGAGCACTCCGACCGTGACGTCGCGGTTCAGCTCCTGAACCGGGTTGTAGAACACGCCGGCTCCGGCGCCCTCGCTCGCGCCGTGGCGGGTCTCGGGCACCTCAAGCGTCAGGCCGCCCTCGTGAACCTCCATGGGCGGCGTTGGCCGGCAGTCCCGAAAAGCGACTCGCTCGAACGCCGACTTTTTGCCCGATGGCGTACAAGCCAGGCACGTGACCGCGGTCGACGAATGGAAGGCGGAGCTGGAGGCGGCCGGCGAGTTGACCAGCGACGCCGCCGACGCCATCATGGCGGCCCACGGCGACCGCGGGGTCCGGGCTATCGAGGCGGTCGGCGAGCGCCGCGTCAAGGAGTACCGCGACTTCACCGTCGTCGTCGGCCACTCCGAGGAGCACGTCGTCGAGAACGGGGTCTGCGAGTGCGAGGACAGCCACTACAACCTCGACCCCGAAGACCCGACGGAGCTGTGCTGGCACGTCATCGCCGCGAAGGTGGCGCGGCGTATCGACGCCATCGACCACCACGACATGTGGTACTCCGAGGTCCGGGAGTTTCTGTGAGCGGCACTGTGGCACTTGAAGGTCAAGAGTACCTTTTAATGGTCTCTGAAGGTTAGAAATGGTGAGTGTACTTGATAGTGCCGTCCATCGCCGCCCACAACCTTACCCAGGTTCCCCTTGTCAACCCGAGTGGGCGTTGTGTCCCAACAAACGACCGGCTCCGGACCCGAGCCCCAACGCCCGTATCCCATCAACCCCCCCGTCGGTGGCTCCCCTCCACCAACGCTCTCCTCCCCTGTTTCACACTGATTACTGTGACCATTTGCCGGTACGACCACCCGCGGCCGGGTGGTCGACCCGGCACTGACCCACAGCAGTCAGTATCACAGCGCGCTCAACTGGACGCTGAGAAAGAGCCACAGCCCCGCCAGCCACGCCTGAAAGACGAGCGATCCGAGCGCCGACAGCGCCACGAACGTCGCGTCGTCCATGTCGGCCAGGCCGGCCGGAACCGTGAGCATCCCCCGGGTGAACAGCAGGGCGTTCGAGACGGGGACAGCGACCGGCCCCCAGCGGTCGAACCAGCCGTCGAACCGCTCCAGCTGTGACCCGGAGACGCGGAACCACGACTGCTCCAGCAGGTACTCCCGGCCGGCGCGTTTCGCGACGGTGAACAGCGCGAACTGGCCGACCGTCGCGCCGACGACCGCCACGCCGATGACGGCCGCGACGGTGGCGTAGTCGCCCGACCCGTCGGCCAGGAGTGCGATGCCCGCGGGCACGAGCGCCTCGCTGGGCGCGAAGTAGAGCAGCATCGCCCCCTCAAGGACGAGTATCAGAAAGAGGGCGGACAGTCCGTACCGCTCCAGCAGTTCCGCCGCGAACCCGGAGTCGGCGAAGACGAAGAGGTAGACGCCGACGACGAGGCAGGCCAACGTCACCCCGCCGGCGAGGTAGACGGCGTACTCCTCGAGGAACCGCCGGATGCGCACGCGCGGGGACGCGGTGTCGACCGACATTCGTTTCACCAGTGGGTCGAGCGGCGGTAAATGCGTTGCGTCGTGGGCCGGGAAGCGACGCGTCTTTGGCCGAGGCGCCCCCAGCACGGACATGGATCTCACAGACCGTCCCCGACGCCTCCGGACGGACAGCGTTCGCCCGCTGGTCAGCGAGACGAGCCTCGAGGCGACGGACCTTATCGCGCCCGTCTTCGTCGACGCGACGACCGACGAGCGCGTCGCCATCGACTCGATGCCGGGCCAGGAGCGCGTGCCCGTCGACGAGAGCGTCGCCCGCGTCAGGGAGGTCCTCGAGACGGGCGTCGAGGCCGTGATGCTGTTCGGCGTCCCCGAGTCGAAGGACCCCGAGGGCACCCGCGCGTGGGCCGACGACGGCGTCATCCAGCGGGCCGTCGAGCGCATCACCGACGAGACGGACGCCTACGTCATCACCGATGTCTGTTTGTGCGAGTACACCGACCACGGCCACTGTGGCACCCTGGAGCCGGGCGCCCGCAAGGCCCCCGAGCTGACCGTCGACAACGACGCGACCTTGGAGTCGCTGGGGCGCATCGCGGTCTCGCACGCCGAGGCCGGCGCCGACATGATCGCGCCCTCCGGGATGATGGACGGCATGGTCGGCGCGGTCCGGGAGGCGCTTGCCGCCGCCGACAACGAGCACGTGCCGGTGATGTCGTACGCGGCCAAATACGAGTCGGCCTTCTACGGGCCGTTCCGGGACGCCGCCGACGGCGCGCCCGCCTTCGGGGATCGCCGTCACTATCAGATGGACCCCGCAAACGCCCGCGAGGCCGTGCGGGAGGTCCGGCTGGACGTCGAACAGGGTGCCGACGTGCTGATGGTGAAGCCGGCGCTGCCATACCTCGACGTCGTCGCGGCGGTCCGACGGGAGTTCGACCATCCGGTTGCCGCCTACAACGTCTCCGGGGAGTACGCAATGTTGCACGCCGCCGCCGAGAATGGGTGGCTGGACCTCCATCCGGTGGCCTGCGAGTCGTTGCTGTCGATAAAGCGCGCCGGCGCGGACCTCATCCTGACGTACTTCGCCGAGGACGTCGCCGCCGGTCTGTAGTCTCGTGTGGCTCCGCCCCGCGCGCGACGCGGAGCGCGCCGCATACGGACCCCTGGCAACGTTTGCCTTCGACGTTCGTCCAGAATTCCCGCGAATATCTACCGGAAAAGTCGACGCTGAACGACCTTATATAGATATTATCGTACCCAAGAACTGACGACCGTCCACCGACACGGTGATGTATTTTATATTCTTAACTCAAGGTTTTATGTAGTGGTATTCCATCACGCCCCCACGTGAGCTGGACGACAAACATGGTCGAAAAATACGAAAACGTGGACAAACTTCCAAACGTGGTCGCGAGTAGCACGGAGGGACAGGTATGATCGAGGGACTGGTGCTGCAGATGAGCGATATGGCGACCCTCGCACAGGGCGTCAACTACCTCTGGATTCTGGTAGTGACGTTCCTCATCTGGTAGTGACGTTCCTCATCTTCTTCATGCACGCGGGCTTTGCGATGTTGGAGGCGGGGCAGGTACGCTCGAAGAACGTGGCCAACCAGTTGACGAAGAACATGCTGACCTGGAGCGTTGGCGTCGTTGTGTTCTTCCTAATTGGGGCTGGAGTTTCTGGGTTGATCGGCCAACTGACGGGGTCCGGCGAGTACGGCGCACTGACACAGCTCGGTGCCGGTAACTTCGGATGGGTCGACTGGCTGTTCGGCGCGGTTTTCGCGATGACGATGGCGACCATCGTTTCCGGGGC
>PXSL01000119.1 GCA_003022815.1 Halobacteriales archaeon SW_5_68_122
CGCCCTCGAAGTCCTCCGCGAGGTGGATGATGTTCTCGAGGCGGTCGTAGATGCGCTCCTCGCCGAGGTGCCGCATGTCGAGGTGGACGTACTCGTCGTTGATACCGCGTCCCTCGTTGACCTCGGTCAGTTCGGCGCGGGCAACTACGTCGCGGGAGGCGAGTTCGCCGTCGTTGTTCGCGTAGCCTCCCTCGAACATGAACCGCTCGCCCTCGCCGTTGTAGAGGATGCCGCCTTCGCCGCGGACCCCCTCGGAGATGAGAACGCCCGTGCTCGGCAGCGTCGTCGGGTGGAACTGGACGAACTCCATGTCCTCGACAGGGACGCCGGCCCGGTAGGCCATCGCCGGCCCGTCGCCGGTGTTGGCGACGGCGTTCGTGGTGTGGTCGTACACCTGGCCGTCGCCGCCTGTCGCCAGGATGACGCCGCCCGTCGCCCGGAAGCCGACGACTTCGCCGGACTTGATGTCGTAGGCGACGACGCCGTGACAGTCGCGGTCGGCCGGCTCCTCGTGGTCGGTGACCGCCAGCCGGGAGACGTAGAACTCGTCGTACACCTCGATGCCCCGCTTGACCACCTGCTCGTACATCGTGTGCAGCAGGTGGTGGCCGGTCTCGGCGCCGGCGTAGGTCGTCCGCGGGAACGAGAGGCCGCCGAACGGCCGCTGGGAGACCCGGCCGTCGTCCTCCCGGGAGAACGGCATCCCCCAGTGCTCCAGCTGGATGACCTCATCGGGGGCGTCCTGTGCCAGTGTCTCGATGGCCGGGGCGTCCCCGAGGTAGTCCGACCCCTTCATCGTGTCGTAGGCGTGCAGTTCCCAGTCGTCGCCGTCCCGCAGCGCGGCGTTGATGCCGCCCTCGGCGGCGCCCGTGTGGGACCGCACCGGGTGGAGCTTCGAGACCATGGCGACGTCGGCGCCCTCCTCGTGGGCCCCGATGGCCGCCCGGAGGCCCGCGCCGCCCGCGCCGACGACGATGACGTCGTGTTCGTGTATCGTCATTGTTTTACTGTTGGATTGTATCGACTTCAGCCTGCGGTTACCAGAACTTCAGGTTGCTCTTGACCGCCTCGCGCTTCAGCTCCTGGATGTGCTCGGTCAGCGGGATATCCTTCGGACAGACATTAGTACAGGAAAACTGGGTCTGACACCGCCAGACGCCGTGTTCCTGCTCGATGATGTTGAGTCGGTGTTCCGTCATGTCGCCGCCCTCCCGCTCGTCCATCGCAAAGCGGTAGGCCTTGTTGATGGCCGCCGGGCCGAGGTACTTCTCGTCTCCGGCGGCGATGTTACAGGAGGACATACAGGCGGCACACCAGATGCACCGCGTAGACATCTTGATTTTCTCGCGGTTCGCCCGGTCCTGGCGCTGTTCCTCGTGTTCGCCGGACGGCAGTTCCTCGGTCTGGAAGTACGGCTCGACGGACTCCATCTGGTCGTAGAAGTGCTCCATGTCGACGACGAGGTCCTTGACGACGTCGGCGTGCGGGAGCGGCTCGACCCGGACCGGCCACTCGAGGTCGGCCATCTGGGTTTTGCAGCCGAGCCGCTGGGAGCCGTTGACGAACAGCGCGTCCGACCCGCAGATGGCCTGTCGACAGGAGTGCCGGAACGTGAGTGAGGAGTCGAAGTGGTCCCGGGCGAAGATGAGCGCGTCCAGTACGGTCATGCCCTTCGTGAACGGGATCTCGAAGGTGTCGAACCGGGGGTCGGACTTGCCCTCGACCTCCGGGTCGTACGGGATCTCGAAGGTGTCGAACCGGGGGTCGGACTTGCCCTCGACCTCCGGGTCGTAGCGGAACACCTTCAGTTCCACCGTCTCGTCGGCCCCCGACAGCTCCTCTTCGGCCCGCTGTCGCATGTCGGCGCGGTCGTGTTTCGCGGTGAGACGGCGCTGCTGGCCGGCTGACTCCCCTTCGGTCTCCGCCTCTGCTTCCGTTTCGGCTTCGGTCTCGGTCTCTTGTTCGGTGACTTGCGTGCTCATGATTATACCAGGTTCGTCATCGCCAGCGAGACGCGGACTCCCTGGACGACCAGCATGACGCCTGCCAGCGCCAGCGACCACTTGATGGCCGTCTTCGGCGCCCCGTCGAGGCCCTGGTTGACCAGGGCGTTGTACACGCCGTTGACGCCGTGGAACGTCGCGGTGACGAGAAACAGCACCATCGTCGAGAAGTAGCCGACCTGGCTCATCCGCGCGGTGGTGCCCGCGAAGGTGATCTCGGCCGCGTGGTTGACGAAGTGCAACAGCAGGAAGTGGTACGCCAGCACGGCCACGAGGAAGGCGGCCGTGATGCGCTGGAGGAACCACCGCGTTCCCTTCCGCTCGAAGGAGGAGTAGTGTTCCGCCACCTTAGAACCCCCCCAGGAACGTCGGGATGCTCGCGACCGTGATGGCCGCCGTGACCACCAGGGCGGCGTAGAACGCCTTGTCCTGTGCCTCCAGTCCGACGTTCCCTGCAGGGTCGTCGTGTAGGTGGTGCCATCCACCGTCGCCGTGCTCAACACGGCGATGTGGGTGAACAGATAGCCGACGAGCACCCAGCCGGTGAACTTGTGGAACACCCAGGCCCACATGCCGGCGGAGAACTCCCGCCACCGCCCGAAGTCCTCTATCAGACCCCGGTCGTACGATTGGCTCATGCACGCTACAGTCAGTCCCGCGCGGGTTTAGTAGTTGCCTTCCGAGAGTCTCCAGCAGTAGTCCGATCGGGGCCTGACTGGCCCCATTTGTGCCGGAAAGACGACAGATGGGGCCGACCGGGACCCTCCCGGAATCGGCCGACATCCGCTCGGAATCACGTCCTCTCCCCGGAGCCGCCGGCCACCGGAGAGCGGAACCCCGGCCGCTTTTGACGTTGCCAGTCGAGCGACCGAGCATGCAGACAGTCATTCTCGCGGCAGGCGAGGGGACCCGGATGCGGCCGCTCACCGAGACGGTGCCGAAGCCGATGCTGCCGGTGGCGGACCGGCCGCTGTGTGCCCACACTGCCGACGCCGCCGTCGCCGCCGGCGCCTCCGAACTCGTCTTCGTCGTCGGCTACGAGGCCGAAGCCATCCGCGAGTACTTCGGCGACGCCTACCGCGGCGTTCCGGTCGCCTACGCCACCCAGGCGGAACAACTCGGGACTGCCCACGCAGTCGAGCAGGCGCTGGGCCACGTCGACGGCGCCTTCGCCGTGCTGAACGGCGACGACATCTACGACGAGACCGCAATCGAGGCGCTGTTCGACGGCGGGCCGGCGGTCGGCGCCTACACCGTCGAGGACCCCCGACCGTACGGCGTGTTCTCGCTGGACGGCGACCGCGTCGTCGACGTGGTCGAGAAGCCCGAGGACCCGCCGAGTACCCGGGTCAACGTCGGCGCCTATCAGTTCCCCGCTGAGGCCGCCGACTGGTTCGGAGACGTCGGGATGAGCGAGCGCGGCGAGTACGAGATAACCGACGTCGTCGAGCGACTGGTCGCCGAACGCGAGGTCCGGGCCGTGCCGGTCGAGCGGTGGCTCGGGGTCGGCCGGCCGTGGGAACTGCTCGCGGCCAATGAGTGGAAACTCGGCGAACTCGACCGCCGGGTCGACGGCGACGTGCGCGGCGACGCCGAGCTGCGCGGCGACGTCGTCGTCGAGGCGGGCGCGACGGTCGAACCGGGCGTCGTCGTGGAGGGCCCGGCCCTGATTCGGTCCGGCGCCGAGGTGGGACCGAACGCTTACGTCCGCGGCGCGGCCCACGTCGGCGAGAATTGCGAGGTCGGCCACGGCGTCGAGGTGAAGAACTCCGTCCTGATGGCCGGCGCCGCGGTGCCGCACGTCTCCTACGTCGGCGACAGCCTGCTGGGGCCGGACGTGAACCTCGGGGCCGGCACGCAGGTGGCGAACCTGCGGCACGACGACGCCGACGTCGAACAGGCGGTCAAGGGCGAGCGCGTCTCGACGGGCCGCCGGAAGTACGGCCTCGTTGCCGGGCCGGGGGCGAAGACGGGCGTCAACACCAGCCTCGCGCCCGGCGTCGTGCTGTCGGCGGGCGCGACGACCGACCCCGGCGAGTCGGTCACCCGGGACCGCTGACGAGGCAGCGTTGCCGCACGGCCCGGATTTAAGACGCCCGCCGCGGATTGGTGGGTCATGACGCTCCAGAAGCCCGATCTCTCCGGACGGACCGCGTTCATCACCGGAACCACCCGCGGCATCGGCAAGGTGCTGGCGCTGGCGCTGGCCGAGCAGGGCTGCAACGTCGTCTCGACGGGCAAGACCAGCGAGAAAGACGACTACGGCGACGACAAGGACCTCGAGGGCTCCATCGAGCAGACGGCCCGCGAGTGCGAGGAGTTGGGCGTCGAGGCGCTACCCGTCCAGCTGGATGTCCGAAACGAGGATGAGGTCGAGGCGGCCGCCGAGGAGGCTATCGATTACTTCGGCGAGGTCGGCATCGTCATCAACAATGCCAGCGCCATCCAGATAGCCAACGTTGAGCAACTGCCGGCCAACCGGTTCGACCTGCTCAACGACGTCAACGTCCGGGGCACCTACCTCACCAGCCGTGCGTTCATCGACCACCTCAAGACGGTCGACGACGCCTGGCTCCTGACGAACGCCCCGCCGGTCACCGTCGACCGGGCGCCCGGCGAGGCGCCGTACGCGTGGTCGAAGATGGGGATGTCGTTCCTCACGCTGTCGCTGTCGACCGAACTGAGCGGCCAGGGCGTCGGCTGTAACTCCTTTTGGCCGGTCACGGCCATCGACACCCGCGCGACTCGTTACTTCGGGATGGGCACCGAGGACGACTGGCGCACCCCCGAAATCGTCAGCGACGCGGTGCTGGAGATGCTGAGCCGGGACCCCTCGTCGTTCAACGGCAACGCCGTCTACGACGAGGGGATACTGAGGGAGGCCGGCGTCGAGGACTTCTCGCGGTACAACCTCACCGAGGGCGACCCGGCGCCGATGTCGGCCCAAATGTTCGATCCCGAGTACCAGCGGCCGGAGTAACGCCGCCTGCGTGAATCGGTCGCGCGAACACAATCGTTCATATAGTAGCCTGCCGAGATTCCGGTAAGATGGTCGACCCCACTTCGGACCTCGGCGAGGACGTCACCGAGGACGACGCGCCGAGATGCGAGGTCTGCGAGGAGCCGATACTCGAGAGTCCTGTCGGCACGAGTGGGACCCCTGAGCGTCGCCGGGGTTGACCTACCGCTCCTCGTCACCGGTGCCATCGACCGGCTCCGCTGGCACGCCCGCCCACGTCTCCCCCGGCGGCACGTCCTCGGCGACAAGCGAGTTCGCCGCGACCTGTGCGCCGGCGCCGACTTCGATGCCCGGCAGCACCACCGCGCCGGCGCCGATCATCGCCCGCTCGCCGATCCGCACCTCGCCTGTTCGGTACTCGTCCTGGAGGAACTCGTGGCACAGAAGCGTCGCGTCGTAGCCGACGATGGCGTCGTCGCCGACCGTGATGAGTTCCGGCCAGAACACGTCCGGCGTCGACTCGAGGCCCCACGAGACGCCCGTCCCGACATCGACGCCGATGGTCCGCAGCAGCCAGTTCTTCAGCCGCAGGCTCGGCGAGTGCCGCGCCGCGACGACGAACGCGTAGTTGAACGCCACCCGGAGCGGGTGTTTGGCGTCCGTCCACGACTGCAGGGAGTTCCGCGGCCCGGGCGTGGCGTGGCGGGCCAGTCGGTCGTACCTGTCGCCCCCTGACTCCTCGCGGTCCGTCACGTCCGTCCCATCGCGGGCGAGCGGTTTGAACTTACCCCTCGTCGGCCGCCCCGGCGACGCGGCCGCCGCCGAACGTCACGGGGTCGGCCTCCCGGACCCGGACGCCCCGGGCCGCAAGGTGCTGGGTCCGATTGCGGGCGAACTCCTCCTCGCGCGTGCCGCGCGTCGCCAGCACGTACATCCGCGCCTTGCCGACAGGCCGCATCGTCCGGCCGGCCCGCTGGGCGCCCTGCCGGCGGGAGCCGCCCAGCCCCGACGCGGCGACGGCCACCTCCGCGTCCGGCAGGTCGATGCCCTCGTCGCCGACCCGGGAGACGACGACGGTGTCCAGCTCGCCCGACCGGAACTGGTCGAACAGCCGGCTCCGGCGGGCATGCGGCGTCTCGCCGCTGATGAACGGCACGCCCAGCGACTCGGCGGCCGCCTCGCCCTGCTCGAGGAACTCCACGAAGATGATGGCCTTCGACCCCGGATTGTCCCGGAGGATGGCCTCGGTTTCACGAACCTTCGCCGGGTTGGTCGCCGCCAGCTGGCGCTTCTCGTGGCCCTCGCTGACGCCGTACTCGTTCTTGTGGGTCTCGGAGGCCCACGGCAGGTAGCGTATCTCCACCTCGGGC
>PXSL01000120.1 GCA_003022815.1 Halobacteriales archaeon SW_5_68_122
CAGACAGGCCACCCCGGCGACCAGGAGCAGTATGCCGTCGTCAGAGAGGCTCTCCATCGGCACCCACACCTCCTCCCCATCGGTCGCGTCGGGAGGGGGGTCCGCGGATTCGCCATCGGCCGGTGGCCCGTTGCTCATGCGCTCACTGGAGCGGGGGCGGACTTCGGGTTTGTGCTCGACGGTCGCCCGGACCGCCCCGACCGGTGACCTTTTAGCCGTCATTCCCCTTGCTTCGGGTAACGATGGGACCCGGTTCGGACATGTACCGCCAGCAGATTCTCGACCACTACAAGAACCCCCGCAACTACGGGGAACTCGAGGGCGCGGACATCGAGCACGTCGGGGAGAACCCGATGTGCGGCGACACCATCAAGATGTTCCTCGAGCTGGCGGACGACGAGGACACGATAGCGCGCGTCAGCTTCATCGGCGACGGCTGTGCCATCAGCCAGGCGTCGGCGAGCATGCTCTCGGGGGAGCTCCAAGGGAAGTCGCTGTCGACGGTGCGGGAGATGGACCGCGACGACATCGTCGACATGCTCGGCGTCGACCTCAGTCCGATGCGCATCAAGTGCGCCGTCCTCGCGGAGAAGGTCGCACAGGACGGCGTCGCCATCCACCAGGGCGACGAGGACATCGAGGAGACGATCACCGAGTAGGACGGGCGGCGGCTTCTTGTCGTGGTGTGCGTGTCACGGAGTACGGCCGGCGAGAGGACACGTCGTGGCGGTGCGGCAAGCCGGACGAATCGACGACGTGCCACCGGTGTGCTCCTCCTGTGGCGCCCCCGGCGAGAGCATCCGCTACTACCGGGAGGACTGACGGCACTCCCCGTGACCCGGGGGCTTTTCTATCCGACCGCCCGAACCCGCAGCCATGGATGTCGTCGTCTTCGGGGCCGGGAGCCTCGGAAGCCTCGTCGGCGGCCTGCTGGCGCGGGTCCACGACGTGACGCTCGTCGGCCGGCACCCCCACGTGCGGGCAATCCGAGAGGACGGGCTCCGCATCGAGGGCGAGATAACCGAGACGGTCCGCCCGGCGGCCCGGACCGACGCCCCCGAATCGGCGGACCTGGCGGTCGTCTGCGTGAAGGCCTTCGACACCCCCGCGGCCGCCGAGGCGCTTTCGGGAACGGACTTGGAGGTGTGCCTCTCCCTGCAGAACGGAATGGGCAACGAGGCGACGCTGGCCGACCGTCTCGGGGCGACGGTGCTTGCGGGCACCTGCACGTACGGCGCGATGCGGCCCGACCCCGGGGTTGTCCGGTGTACGGGCGTCGGGGAAATCACTGTCGGCGCGCGGGCGGGCGGCCCCTCGCAGACGGCTGACCGGGCCGGCGAGGCCTTCGAGGCGGCAGGTCTCGTCACGACCATCGCCGAAGACATGCCGCGCCGTTTGTGGGAGAAACTCGCGGTCAACGCCGGCATCAACGCGACGACAGCGCTCACCCGGGTCGACAACGGCGCGTTGCTCGACGGCGACGCCAACGGTGTGGCGACGGCGGCCGGCAGAGAGGCCGCCCGCGTTGCCCGCGCGGCGGGAATCGATTTCTCGGAGAGCGCGGCGACGGCGGCCGTCGAGTCGGTCGCCGGGACCACCGCCGACAACACCTCCTCGATGCGGCAGGACGTGCTGGCCGGCCGCCGGACGGAGGTCGATGCCATCGGCGGCCACGTCCTCGAACGAGCCCGCGAGCACGGCCTCGAGGTCCCGGTCAACGAGACGATGACGCGACTCCTGCGGGCCTGGGAGGCCAGCCGAGGGCTCCGCTAACGGGTGGCGGAACGTGACCAATTCGGTGAGCGTGGATGGAAACCAGCCGCTGCGGAAAGTTTTTACTACAAATCCATCTTCGCGCGATACAGCTGGCGGTATCACTCCATGTAGCCGAGGTCTTGGAGGCGCTCTTTGGTCGTGTCGTCCATGTGCTCGAGGGCCTCCTCGGTGTCGGCGTCGGTCGCGTCCCATTCGTCGACCGTCCGGCCCTCGAACCGCTTGAGGGCGGCCAGCGTCTCCCCGACGACTGGGTCGGCGGTCCCGACCGGGTCGGTCTCGCCGGGGTCGTCGTCGAGGCGGTAGGCCTCGTCCGGGATGCGCGGCGGCCTTCGTCTCCAGCTGGTTCAGCTCCACGACCGGCCGGTGGTAGTCGACGAAGGCGTAATCGCCGTCCTCGATGTCCCGGCCGGCCGACAGCAGTGAGCGGCCGGGCTCGAACCGCCGGGCGCCGACGGCGCCGGTCGCGTCGGCGGCGGCCGTCGACTCAAGCACCGTGTCGTAGAGGTCGAGCAACTCGACCTGCTCGTCCGTCCGTCCGACCTTGAGGTCGGGGTGTTTGACCAGTAGTGGCACGTTGACCTGCGGGTCGTACACGGCGAACTCGTGGCCGTAGAGGCCGTGTTCGCCGTGGAGTTCGCCGTGGTCCGAGCAGACGACCACGACGGTGTTCTCCCACTGGCCGGTCGCTTCCAGGTGCTCGAACAGTCGCCCGAGTTCGGCGTCGATGTGGCGTATCTCGGCGTCGTACAGTCCGCGGATGTCGTCGAACTCCGCGTCGTCGATCGCCCGGGCGCCGGAGTTGTACTCCTTGGAGTTCTGACAGACGTCGCGGGGATCGACGTCGGGGGCGAACGCTTGGCGGTACTCCTCGGGCGGGTAGTACGGCAGGTGGGCGTCCATCAGATTGACGAACGCGAACCACTCATCGTCGGCGTTGTCGTCGACGAACCCCTGGACGCAGTCGATTATCTGCGGGGTCCGCGAGTCGGCGCCCTCGCCGTCGGCGAGGTGCTCGTGGACGTCGTTGCCAAACTCGACGAGGCGGTCGGCGACCCATCGGAACCGGCTGTCGAGAACGCACTGCCAGAGGCCGGCGACCACCCCCGACAGCGCCTCCCCGGGTAGTATCTCGAAGAAGTTGTCTTGTCGATCGAAGCCGGCCGTCAGCCGCGTGTACGGCGTTATCCAGGCGTTCGAGGAGTAACACGCCGTCGCGTAGCCGGCCGAAGAGAGCGTCTCCGCCAGCGTGCCGACGTCCTCGGGCAGATAGGGCGCCTCCTGGGTGGCGGTGTGCTCGGCGGGGTACAGCCCCGTGAACATCGAGGCGTGGACGGGCAGGGTCCACGGCGCCTGCGCGACGGCCTCCTCGTAGACGAGCGCCTCCTCGGCGAAGGCCTCCAGCGTCGGCGTCGTCGGCCGGTCGTACCCGTACGGCGTCAGGTGGTCCTTCCGGACCGTGTCCATGACCACCAACAGTACGTTCCGACCGGCGCGCTCCATCCGTAGCTGGCCTTCCGTGGGTTTCGGGCTTAAACGGTGTGGTGTCGAGCTACCGGACTCCGGGCCAGTCGGCGAAAGTGCCCTCCACGAGCGTCCCAGCCTGCTCGGCGACGTAGTCGGATTTCGCGGCCACCACCGCCGTCGAGAGCGACGCGCCCCCGTCGGCGTGGGCCCGGAGCCTGTCGCGCTTCCAGTCGGCGGGGGTGGTGCGGCTCTCGACCCGCCGGCGAAGCGGCCGGAGGCGGGCGGCGATGGCCTCGGGGTCGAACCCCGCCCGCGAGAGACCCTCGGCGGCGACCGCAAAGAGGTCCCCGTACAGGTCGTCGATGTCGGTCCTCTCGGCCCCGTCGGCGGTTATCCAGGCAAGGTCGGCGTCCAGGCCGTCGCGGGCGGCCGCATAGAAGTTCGCTCGCGCCGTCTCCCACGGGAGGTCGCTGACGGGGTGGTCGGTCGTTACGAGGCCGTGTAGCGCGCCAGCGAAGGCCGCCACAAGCGAGACGGCGTCCCGGACGGTCGGCTGGCCAGGCAGCGGGCGGAACTCGATGCGGGTGTTGGCGGCCGACTCCGAGGCGCCGCCGAATACCGGCCGGACCCACCGCCAGTAGGAGCCGTGCTTGTGGCCGAGGTGGGCGAACCGGTCGTCGAACCGGTCGCCGCCGTCGAATAGTTCCGGCGCAATGGGCGGGTCGGCGGCGATGCGGTCGACGGCGTCGGCCGCGGCGTCGATGTCCCGGGGGAACCGGACCTTCCCCGGGCGCTCGGCGTCGTTCATCACGGCCTCGTACAGTCGGACGCGGTTCTCGAGGGGGTCCTCCGCGAGGACGGACTCGACGGTCGCGTCGGCGTCGTACAGCGACGGCGGGAACAGCGGGGAGTTGACCGCGAGCGCGAGCAGCGGGCCGGCGACGCGCAGCGCGTACCCGAAGTAGTCCGGCAGGTCGGCGGCGGCCGGCACCTGGTAGTGGGGCTGGATGCTGCTCGTCAGCGCGCCCGGGCAGATGGTGGGCGTCTCGAGGGTG
>PXSL01000121.1 GCA_003022815.1 Halobacteriales archaeon SW_5_68_122
CATCGTTTCCGGGGCCGTCGCTGGCCGGGCGAAACTGCGCGCATACGTCGGCTACACCTTCCTCGTCGCGGCGATCATTTACCCCGTCGTCACGGGCCTAACGTGGGGCGGCGGATTTATCGCCTCGCTGGGCTTTCACGACTTCGCCGGCGGGATGATCGTGCACGGCGTCGGCGGCATCGCCGGACTGACCGCGGCCGCCATGCTCGGCGCCCGGATGGACCGGTTCAATGAGGACGGAAGTGTCAACGTCATCCCCGGACACTCGATGACGTTCGCGGTGCTTGGAACGCTTGTGCTGGCGTTCGGCTGGTACGGGTTCAACGTCGGTACGTCCGTCAACGTCTTCGCAATCACGGAGGCCGGTGAGTTCGCCGGGTTCGGTGCCGGCTGGGACATCGTCGGCCGCGTCGCGATGAACACCACGGTCGGGATGGCGATGGGCGCTCTCGGTGCCAGCGCCGTCGCCCTGGCCATGACCGGCAAGGTCGACACGCTCTACGTCGCTAACGGCATGCTCGCCGGTCTGGTCGGCGTGACGGGTACCGCCGACGTCCTGACGCCGGTGGGCGGGATGATGCTCGGCCTGCTGGCCGGCGCACAGTTACCCATTGTCTTCAACTTCGTCGAGAAGCGCCTGAACATTGACGACGTCTGTGCGGTGTTCCCGGTCCACGGGAGTGCAGGCGCGCTCGGGGTCATTCTCTACCCGCTGTGGTCGGTGAACGGCGCCGCGGTCGCCGGCGGCGTCGTCCCCGGCGGCATTCTCGCGGTCGAAGCGTCGATGTTCGTCCCGCAGATCCTCGGGACGCTCATCATCACTGGCTGGACGGTCGTTGCGACCGGACTGGTCTGGGGGGTGCTCAGGCTCGTGGGCCAGGCTCGCGTCTCCCCAGATCACGAGCAGGAGGGCCTCGACGTGGCCGAACACGGCGTCGACACCTACCCCGAGTTCGGCGGTCGCGACTCGCTTGCGGCCGACGGCGGCTTCGTTGAGGACGACGGCATCGTCCGTCCGGACGGTGGCGTCGCCAACGATGGTATCAAGATGGTCATGGCGTTCATCCGGCCGGACAAGCTCTCGGACATCAAGCAGGGGCTCGCCGAAGTCGGTGCACCCTCGCTGACGGTGACGGAGGTCTCCGGTCGCGGCTCCCAGCCCGCCAAGACGGGCCAGTGGCGCGGCGAGGAGTACAGCGTCGACCTCCACCAGAAGGTGAAAGTCGAGTGCGTCGTCGCGGACATCCCCGCGGCGGATGTCGCCGAGGCCATCCAGGAGGCGGGCAAGACCGGCGAACCCGGCGATGGAAAGGTGTTCATCCTCCCGGTCGAGAACGCCTACCAGATCCGGACCGGCGAGGCCGGCACGTCCGCGGTGTAGCGTGACCGAGCAGTCCGACGGACAACTCGACGGCCGACTCGTCGCCGCGCTCTGTCGGGATGGCCGCGCGGACCTCCGGTCGGTCGCCGAATCGGTCGACGCCGTGCCGACCCGCGTCCACGAGCGACTCCGGGCGCTCGAGGACGACGGCGTCGTCCGGGGGTACACCGCCCGGGTCGACTGCGAGGAGTTGGGCTACCGGACGGTCGTCGTTCGGCTCCGGGTCGGACTGCCCGCCGTCGAGGCGGTGACTGCACGGCTCCGAGAGACTTCGGCGTTCGTTACCGTCTACGAAACGAGCGGCCCGTTTGCGGTTTTTGCGGTCGGCAAGTTCGAAAGCGAGGCGGCGATCGCCGCCTGCTTGCGGGAGCTACACGCCGACCCGGCAATCGACGGCATCGAGGCCAGCGAGGTGGCCTCGGTCCGCCGCGAGGGCGGCTCGCCGCTGTCCGACGGGTAAGCCGCCCTCAGCGGTCCAGGCCCCCACCCCCCCCGGGTGTCGGCCGTCTCCTGGAACCGGTACTCGAGTTTCGCGCTCCGGGCGACCCCGGCCTCCGTGGCCCCGTGCTGTCCCGGAAGCTTCTCGTCGGCATCCGTCGTCGCCTGCACCCGCAGCGAGAGCAGCCGTGTCTCAGTCCTGAGCGATACGATACCGGAAGCCGAATGACTTTCCGGTAGCCGTTGTTACACGTCCAGTGATTAATATAGGTCTGGATGGGGCAATTAGTGAAATGTATCGGAGAAAAATGCCATATTCGTTCAAAGAAAGCGGTCAGAAGTTCCGTCCGTTGCCCCCGGAGACGCGGCCAACGCTCGTCGGGCGAGCGTTCGGGACGATAACCTCTTTCGGGCCGGCAGACCTACCGGTGGACATGAACCACGACGCCTCCCGAGCGCTGTACGACCGGGCGCTATCGGTGCTGCCCGGCGGGGTCAACTCCTCGGTCCGGGCGGCCCCACAGCCGTACCCGACGTTCGTCGAGCGCGGCGAGGGCGGCCACGTCGTCGACGCCGACGGCAACCGGTACATCGACTGGATAAACGGGCTGGGACCGCTACTCTTGGGCCACGACACCCCGGACCCGGTCCGGGCGGCCGTCCAGTCGCACGCCGCCGAGGGGCCGATGTACGGGATGCCGAGCGAAATCGAGGTCGAACACGCGGAGTTCGTCTGCCGGCACGTCCCGAGCGTCGAGATGATACGGTTCGTCAACAGCGGCACCGAGGCGACGGTGTCGGCCTGCCGACTCGCGCGCGCGGTCACCGGCCGGGACGAGATAGTCGTCATGCAGGGCGGCTACCACGGCGCCCAAGAGTCGACGCTCGTGGAGGGCGACGCCGACCACCCCCGGCCGTCCAGCCCCGGCATCCCGGAGTCGTTCTCGAAACACACCGTCCCGGTGCCGTTCAACGACGAGGCGGCCGCCCGCGAGGTCTTCGAGGCCCATGGCGACGACATCGCCGCCGTCCTGGTCGAACCGATACAGGCCAACATGGGCATCATCTACCCG
The DNA here is from genome assembly GCA_003022815.1 of Halobacteriales archaeon SW_5_68_122. The sequence continues at coordinate 2,893 of PXSL01000121.1, forward strand.
GAGGACGGCTACCACGAGACGCTCCGGGAGCTGACCCACGACCACGGCTCGCTCTTGATTTTCGACGAGGTCATCACCGGCTTCCGGGTCGGCGGCCTCGGGTGTGCCCAGGGCGCCTTCGGTATCGACCCCGACATCACGACGTTCGGGAAGATAATCGGCGGCGGCTTCCCGGTCGGCGCCATCGGCGGCAGGACCGAGTACATCGAGGAGTTCACTCCCTCGGGCGAGGTGTTCCAGGCCGGCACCTTCTCGGGGCACCCGGTGACGATGGCCGCCGGCCTCGAGACGCTGAAGTTCTGTGCGGAGCACGACGTCTACGAGCACGTCAACGAACTCGGCCGGCAACTCCGGGAGGGACTGGCCGACATCGTCGCCGACCACGCCCCCGAGTACACCGTCGTCGGCTCCGACTCGATGTTCAAGCTCGTGTTCACCCGCGCGGGGACGCCGCCGCAGGGCGACCCGTGCGCGAACGGCTGCCGGCAGGACCCCGACTGCGAGCGGTACGCCGACTGCCCCGAGCGAGGAACGGACGTGGCCGACGCCGAAACCGAGCGGTACGCCCGGCTGTTCCGGCCGAAGATGCTCGAAGAGGGGGTGCTGGTCTCCCAGAACCAGTTCGAGTCCAACTTCGTCTCCTACGGCCACACTGAGGCCGACGTCGAGGAGACGCTTGAGGCGTACAAGGCCGCGCTGTGACCGCCGGGTCGGCCCGTTGAGCCAGTGGCCTAGCTGGCCCGAGTGGCTTCTCCTGCTGTTCCCGGTGGCCGCGCCCCTGTAGCGGGTGCTGTCGGCGTGGTGTCTCGGAAAATGGTGTCGCGTCCGCTAAGCGGTCGCGCCGTAGGTTTCCTCGAGGTACTCGACGATGTCGTCGGACTCGTTCATTCCGTCGACGCCGTGTTCCTCGTCGATGATGACGGGGACACCCGTCTGGCCGCTGACCGCCTCGACCTCGGTGCGCTCGTCGTGGTCGCGCGGCACCTCGATGCTGTCGTACTCTACGTCGAGTTCGTCCAGCGTGTCGATGACCTTCGCACAGTACGGACAGCCTGGCAGTTCGTACAGCGTGATGTTCGCCATATACGCGGTAACGCGCCCGACCTAAAGAACGCGACGGTCCTGTGCCCGGCGGCGACCAGACCGCGGGGATCGACATCCGCCACACGACTCATCCGTCGCGGCCTAGACGGCTCCGGATGCCGGCCGCGATTCGGTCGCGGCGGGCGACGACCTCTACGGTCGTCCACCCCATGCCCACGAAGAGGCCGACGGCGAGCGAGAGGAACGCCCACGACCCCATCCAGACGGGCCGAATCCAGGGCTCGACGTGGGCGATGGCGTCGGCGACGTGGTACCGGGAGGCCGGCGAGCCGTCGGCGCCGCCCGAGACGGTGAACCGCCCGGTCGTCCCGTGGTCGGCCATCGTCGGGCCGTTACTGCCGGGGGTGCCCCGCTCGGCGTCGTAGGGTCCCCAAGCGGCGTAGAACTCCCAGACGACCTCGCCCTCGGGGGTCAGCTCCACAACGCGGTGGTTCAGCGTGTCCGTTACGAGCGTGTTGCCGTTCGGCAGGCGGTCGGCATCACGGGGCCAGTTGAAGCCGCCGACCGACCAGACGAGGGTCCACTCGCAGTCGGCGGGCGGTGTTCCGGCGCCGAGACGGGGGTCGGCGTTGCCGCAGTCGCGCTCGTACTCGACGACCCGGTCGTTCTCGCTGTCGGCGACGAGCAGGACCGGCGTGCCGTCCTCGCGCTCGAGGTAGTCGGGGTTGTG
>PXSL01000122.1:0-9936 GCA_003022815.1 Halobacteriales archaeon SW_5_68_122
CTCGGCCCACCAGGTCGCCGCCTGGGTCCGGGACGCCGCCGGCGTCGAGCGGGCCGCCCACGCCGGCACGCTCGACCCCAAGGTGACCGGCTGTCTGCCTGTCCTGACCGGCGACGCCACGCGAGTCGCGCAGGTGTTCGACGACAGCCGGAAGGGGTACGTCGCCGTTCTAGAGCTACACGCCCCGCTGTCGGCGGACTTCGAGTCAATGCTCGCGGAGTTCGAGGGCCCGCTGTACCAGAAGCCGCCCCGGAAGTCCGCCGTCGCCCGCCGGCTCCGGACCCGGACGGTCTACCGCCTCGAGGCCGTCGAGACCGAACAGCGACGCGTCCTGCTGGACATCGAGTGCGAGAGCGGCACCTACGTCCGGAAGCTCTGTCACGACCTCGGGCTGGCGCTGGGCACCGGTGCCCACATGGGCGCGCTCCGCCGGCGCCGTACCGGCGACTTCGACGATGCCTCGCTCGTCACGCTGCACGACCTCGCCGACGGCCTGGCCTTCTGGCGGGACGAGGGCGACGCCACGGTGGCGCCCTCCGCCGCCCGCGAGATAGCCACTGGCGCGCAGGTGTACGCCCCCGGCGTCGTCGAGAGCGACCTCGCGGGCGCCGAGCAGGGGGCGCTTGTGGCCTGCTACACGCCCGACGGTGCGGCGGTGTGTCTCGGTCACCTCGCGGGTGACCCCGCCGCCAGCGAGGGGCTGGTCGTCGAACTGGAGCGGGTTCTCGTCTGACCGCTACGCGGAAACGAAGAGATTAAAGGCCAGACTGCCCTCCGTCGAAACGCATGGGACCGTGGGGTAGTGGTATCCTCTGCGCATGGGGTGCGTTGGACCCGAGTTCGACTCTCGGCGGTCCCACTTTTCGCGGAGCGAAAATGGGAGCCCGGAAGACGAGCGTCAGCGAGTCTTCCGACGGTCGCGCGAGCGACCGGTGGGAGCGAGCGCGGCCTCGGTGCGTTTCCGACGCGCCAGCGGTCCCACTTCCCGGTATCTGATCTGTGAACTAACGGCTGGAGGGCTCTCTCCTGTTTCACTCCGTTGACCAGTCATCGCCCGGAAGGTCCGTCGGCCGGACTGGAAATCAGGCGGCTTCGACGTCCCCGCGCATTGAGGAGTGAATTGTACAGGTGTAGTAGTTCAGGTTCGCGGCCAGGTCCTCGGTGATCGTGAACGAGAGGGTCTCCTCGTTGTCGACCCAGTTGACGTCGGCATCGCCCTCGAACTCGCCGTCGCCGGACTGCGACAGGAGCGGCGTGTCGTCGGCCGCTCGGAGCGCGAACGGGTGGCCGCTCCAGCCCCCGTTCTCGACGGTGTAGCGCTGGTCGACCTCGAAGGTCATCGTGGGGTTCTCCTCGCCGGTCGGCGCGGCCGACCCGGTCTCGTCCTCGACGACCTCCCACGCGCTGGAGCCGACGTTGTCGATGGCGAGGGTCGCGCCGGACGTCGACGATTCCACGTCGCCGTCCGTCTCGGTGTCCTCGTCCATGCCGGACCCGTCGTCGGTCTCCGTGTCGCCTTCGTCGCCGGTGTCTCCGCCCTCTGGCCCGTCGGAACACCCGGCCAGCCCGGTCATCAGTGCGATACTAGTCGCCTCGAGGAATCGTCGTCGGCCGTTCATCATTGTGTCATCGTCTTCGGTCTTGCAGTGACTATCGTAAGTCATTTCGGTATCGACCGCACGACGGCGTGCGGTCGTACCGGGACACAGGTACAGCAGTCAGTATCAGTCGTCTTCGACCGCGCCTTCCTCCCAGCCCTCGCTATGGATTCGCTCCTCGGGCGTCCCGAGGTCACGCAACTCGGACTGCGTGTCGACAACCATCGGTGGAACCCCGCACACGTAGAAATCACGGTCGTCGAACCCCTCGAATAAGTCCTCGAGGTGCTCCTGGACGTACCCGATTCGTCCGGTCCACTCCCAGTTGGGGTCCGAGAGGGCGAACGTCACCTCGAGATTCGAGTGGGCGGCGGCGAGTTGGTTCAGCGTTTCTCGATGGATGATGGTCTCCTCGCGCTTCTCCCCGAAGACCACGTGTGTGTTGCCGGAACCCATCTCGAGGTACTGTCGCAGCAGCGACAGCATCGGGGTGAGTCCGGTCCCGCTGGCCAGGAAGGCGACGTCGCGGTCGGGGTCGGCGAGGGTCAGATTGCCCTCGATGGGGCCGATGGTGACCTCGTCACCGGGACGACGCGTGTGCATGTACGCCGAGGCCAGGCCGTCGTCGTACCGCCGTATCGCCAGCGTTAGCTCGTCGGTTCCCGGGAGGTTCGTCGGCGTGTACGGTCGGACCACCGTCTCGCCGGCGGACTCGAACCGGACGGTCGTGTGCTGTCCCGGTTCGAAGTCGAACTCGTGGCCCGGAACGCGGAGCCTGAACCCACTCACGTCGGGCGTAATCGGGTACACGTCGACGACCTCTGCCGTATGGGTCACGGGCGCTCACCCCGGCGAGTCCCGCGACGGAGCATCGGTGGTACCTGTGCGCCCGCCGCGGCGCGAGGGTTTACCGCCCGGAGTTCCGATACAGTCGAAACTGGAGTCGTATCGACGGGGGTCGCCGGCGCCGTTTCGCCGGACAGCCGAGGGCCACTACACTGCTCCACGTCCCCGACCGACCGGGGTCGGTGAGTCGGCGGTAGCCACCGTCCGCTCGCGGGTGATGTCGTCGTCGACATGCGAATGTGGGTTGGTCCCGGAGCCACGTAAGTGCTGGCCGACGCGATGGTCACGGCCCGGTGGTGATAAATACCCGGGCGCCCGACCGGGGCACGTGACCGACCGGAGCGACTCGCCGCCGCCCGAAGACGTTGATGACGTCCCGACGGTTTCCTGCTCGCGCTGCGACCGGTCGTGGGACCTCAAGTACGAACTCGACGAGTTGCGGGTCGGCAACCAGGCCGTCGAGAAGTTCGCGCTGGACCACAAACAGCACACGGGCCACTTCCCGGACGACGTGACGGCGTGGATGGCCGACTGCCGGCACTGTCCGGACCGGGAGGCGTTCCTCTCGGAGCGGCCGGCCCGCCGGTGGGCGGAGGCCCACGCTCGGCACACGGGCCACGCACTGGAACTCCGCCACGGCGATGACGAACCGGCGGTCGTCGAGCCGGACGAGAACCAGCACTGACCGCCGTGAGTCAGTATCAGTCGCCGCGCCGCACGCCAGGGTTGGTGACGGCGCCGTTATCGGCCGACCCGAACGCGAGGCCGTACTTTGCGAGGACGCCGCCCTCGTAGGCGGGGTCCGGTTGCTCGAAATCCTCGAGGCGGGCCGACAGTTCCTCGGCGGTCAGGTCGACTGCCAGCGTGCGCTCTGCGACGTCGATGGTGATTCGGTCGCCGTCCTCCAGCGCCGCGATGGGGCCGCCGTCGAATGCCTCGGGAGCGACGTGGCCGATGGAGAGCCCCCGGGTCGCCCCGGAGAATCGGCCGTCGGTGATGAGCGCGACCTCCTCGGCGTGGCCTTGACCGTCGCGGGCGGCCGTCACGCCGAGCATCTCCCGCATCCCGGGGCCGCCGCGGGGCCCCTCATTGCGAACCACGATGACCTCGCCGGACTCGACGTCGCCCGACTGGACGTACGCCGTCGCTTCCTCCTCGCTTTCGAACACCCGGGCCGGGCCCTCATGATGGAGGTCGTCGGCGCCCGTCACCTTCAGGACGCTCCCGTTCGGCGCCAGGTTGCCCGACAGAACCCGGATGGCGCCCTGCTCGTTCTTCGGCGCCTCGACGGTGTACAGGAAGTCGACCCCGAGGTCCGCGACGGCCGGCGGGTCGGCCCGCTCGAGCGCCTCCGAGAGCGTCTCGCCGGTGACCGTCAGCGCCTCGCCGTGCAACAGCCCCGCGTCGTGGAGCTCCCGGAGGACGACCGGCACGCCGCCGACCTCGTGGAGGTCGTTCATGACGCGCTCGCCGCCGGGCTGGAGGTCGGCGATCTTGGGCGTCCGGCGGCTGATCTCGTCGAACGTCTCGACCTCGAGGTCGATGCCCGCCTCGGCGGCCATCGCGAGCAGGTGGAGCACGCCGTTGGTCGACCCGCCGATGGCCACCTGCAGGGCGATGGCGTTCTCGAAGGACTCCCGCGTGAGGAACTCCGAGGGCGAGCGGCGGGCCTCGATGGTCTCAACGGCGAGTTCGCCGGCCTCGCGGGCGGCCTCGTAGCGGCCGTCGTCCTCGGCTGGCGGGCCGGCACTGCCCAGCGGCGCGAACCCGAGCGCCTCGCTGACGGAGGCCATCGTGTTGGCGGTGAACATCCCGCCGCAGGACCCGGCGCCCGGACAGGCGTTGCGCTCCATCTCGTCGAGTTCCTCGGGGCTCATCTCGCCGGTTGCGACCGCCCCGCGGGCCTCGAAGACGTTCTGGATGGTTATCGCCCGGCCCTCGTGTTCGCCGGGCATGATGGAGCCGCCGTAAAGGAACACCGACGGCAGATCCGTTCGGATGGCTGCCATCATCATGCCGGGCATGTTCTTGTCGCAGCCGCCGATGGTGACGAGTCCGTCCATCCGCTCGCCGAACGACACCAGCTCGACGGAGTCGGCGATGAGTTCCCGGGAGATGAGCGACGCCTTCATCCCCTCGGTGCCCATCGAGATGGCGTCGGAGATGGTGATGGTGCCGAACTCGATGGGCATGCCGCCAGCGTCGTCGACGCCGTCGATCGCGGCCTCGGCCACCTCGTCGAGGTGGACGTTGCAGGGCGTGATGTCGGCGGCGGGGTTGGCGACGCCGACCATCGGCGAGGCGAGGTCCTCGTCGTCGAACCCCATCGCGCGGAACATCGCCCGATGGGGGGCACGCTCGGTCCCCTCGGTGACCTCGCTGCTCCGGAGGTCGTCGGGCTTTCCGGTCGTTCCCGGGTCGCCGTCCCGGGGCTGTTGTTCGCTCATGCCGTCCACTTGCCGCCGAGCGACTTAATCACCCGTGTACGGGCCAGTTTTTGCTGGCGGGGTGGGCTTTCGACCTGTGCGGAAAAGCGGCAGTTGTCCGGACTGCGGCAGTGAACTGCGGCACATCGGGCGCCCGAGACCTGTAGCGGGTTGCCAGCGCCGAAACCCACAACCGGGCAAGGCCCGAATCGCGGACGATGAGGGTCCGGGTCGAGGCCGGCGGCCGCCTGCACTTCGGCTTTCAGAACCTCTCGCTGGCCCACGAGCGTCTCTACGGCGGGGTCGGCGTTGCGCTGGCGGACCCCTGCGTCGAGTTGACTGCCGAACCCGCGGAGTCGGTGGTCTGTTCGGACCCGCTGGTCGCCGGCTGTGCGGCGGCGGCGTGTGACCTGCTCGGCGTTCCCGGCGCCCGGGTGACCGTCGAGCGGACGCTGCCCCGGCACGTCGGTCTCGGTAGCGGGACGCAGGCCGCGCTGGCGACGCTTGCGGCGGTCGCACGGGCCCACGACCGGCCGCCGACGGTCCGAGAGCGGGCGCCAGCCATGGGCCGGGGGGGTCGCGGCGGCGTCGGCGTCGCCGCCTTCGAGGCTGGCGGCTTCGTCGTCGATGCCGGCCACCCCACCGAGCGGTTCACGACCGACCGGCCCGCTGACGGCGAGTGGACGGTACCGGCCGTCGTCGCGCGCCACGACCTGCCGGAGGCGTGGCGGTTCGTCCTCGCCGTGCCCGACGCGGACCCGGGACGCACCGGCGACGACGAGGACGAGAGCATGCGGGCGGTCGTCGAGAATGCCGACCCCGCCGTCGCCGACGAGGCGGCGGCGCTGGTCGCCCGTCGGCTCCTGCCGGCGGCCGCGGAGGGTCGTCTGGAGGCGTTCGGCGACGCCGTCGCGGCGTTCGGCCGCCTCAACGGTGCCTGGTACGCCGACCAGCAGGGCGGGGTCTACCGCCCGCCGGCCGGCCGACTCGTCGACGCGCTGACCGAGGCGCCGTCCGTCCGCGGCGTCGGACAGTCGTCGTGGGGGCCGACCGTCTACGGGGTGACCGACGTTTCGATGGCCGATGGGGCACGGACGGCCGCCGAGACGGCGTTGGACGAGGTCGGCGCCGGCGGGACGGTCCGCGTCGTCGCCCCCAGAAACGATGGGGCCCGCATCACCGTCGAGTGACCGCCCGCAGGCTCAACTATTTAAGTGCCCACGACCGAACGTGGGGGTATGGACCGCATCCCCTTCGGGATACGACGGCTCGACACCACCATCGGTGGCGGCGCGCCGCCGGGTAGCGTCGTCCTCCTGTCGGGACACGCCGGGGCCGGCGCCCGGGAGTTCATGTACACCTCGGCAGTGATGAACGGCCTCGCCGAGGGGGACCCCGAACTGTTCGACCTCTACTACGGCGACATCGACGACCGAGCGACGGCACCCGAGGAGGTTCACTACATCTCCTTTACCTCCGAGGCGCGGCAGGTCGAACGCGAGATGTCGCTGGCGATGGACGAAGAGATCGTTGAGGAGAGCATCGAGAACGTCGAGTTCCACGACCTCTCGCCGGAGTTCTTCCGCCTCAGTCCGGTTCCCCGGGAGTGGTACTCCGAGCAGACGAAGAGCATCTCGGAGCTCGGCCAGTCCCAGGACCGAAAGGGGGTTCCGGAGGCGCTCGGCGACCGACTGACGAAACACGGCGCCGGCAACGTCGTCGTTATCGACTCCATCGCGGACCTCGTCGGCGCCCGGAACGCCGACCTGCCGTTCAGCGACATCCCCGTTCTGATGAAGGGGCTCTCCCGGGCCGCCCACGAGTGGGGCGGCCTCATCCTCGTCCACGTCAACAACGAGACCCTGGACGACCAACAGCACGGCCAACTGGTCGACGCCGCCGACGGGACGCTGCTGTTCGAATGGGAGAGCGGCGGGTCAGCCCGCGCCCGCACGATGATCGTCCAGCAGTTCCGCGGCGTGCTCTCCCGCATTGAGGATGAAAACATCGTCCGCTTCGAGACCGAGATCGGCGACGCCGGATTCGACATCAGTGACGTCCGGAAGATCCGGTAACGAGGACTGATAGCGGGCGAATGCTTAACTGCACGTCGGCACTACGCCGCGACGATGGCCACCGAGTCCACTGAGGGGGGTAAGCTTTCGGTAACGCTGCCGCCACCGCTAGAGGAGTGGGTCGAAGAACGGGCCGAATCGGTGGGGGTGAACCGCGAGGAACTCGTGGTGCAGGTGCTGGGCGCCTACCGCGCAACCGCGGACCTCGAGGACGGCGCGGCCCCGCCGGCCGACGCCGCGGACGTCGAAGAGCGGGTCCGGGCGGAACTAAAGGACCGCCTCGACCGCCAGGACCGGGACATCGAGACAACCCAGCGCCGCATTGACGACCTCGAGGAGAACCTCGAGGAGGATCTTGAGGCGCTCCGCAACCGGGTCCTCCAGTTGCGCGACGCGCTCCGGAACCGGGCGATGGAAGACCACACCCACGAGGAGGTGACGCGGCTGACCGACCACGTCGACGACCTCGCGAGCGACCTGGAGGACCTCTCGATGTCGGTGACAGAACTGGAGGACGACTTCGCCGACGTGGAGACGGAACTCGACACACTGGCGCGGGTCGCCGTCCGGCTCCAGCGGCAGGACGGCGAGGACAGCACGGAACCGAACCGCGAACTCGACCGGCTCCGGCAGGCGGCCAACCGGAAGGGCGTCACCGAGGCGAGCTGCCCCGACTGCGAGCAGTCCGTCTCCATTCCGCTGTTGACCGAGCCGGCCTGCCCGCACTGCGGGGCCGAGGTGCGCGACGTTACCACCACCGGCGTCGTCCTCACCCAGGGGAAGCTCACTCGGCCGGGCCCCGACGAAGAGGACCCCGACGAGGAGGGCCACGATGAGTGAGGAGCCCCGCGACGGCCGGGACGACAAGTTCGAGGAGTTCTTTGAGGGGCTGGATCGCGAGGACGTCGACGACGAGGAGCTGTGGGCGGAGCTCTCGGCCGGCGAAGCCCCCGCGTCCGGGGAGGGCGACCTGTTCAGCCAACTCGCTAATGAGAGCCCGACGGAGCACGCCGAGGCGGCCGTCGAGACCGACGACGAGGAAGCCGTCGTCCCGAAGAACCGGTACTGTCAGGGGTGTCAGTACCTCTCGAAGCCGCCGGACATCGCCTGCGGCCACCCGGGTACGGAGATCGTCGAGGTAATCGACAGCGAGCGGTTCCAGGTCCGGAACTGCCCGGTCGTCCGCGAGCGCCGCGAGACCGCCGACGTCCTCGAGGAGGAGTGACCCGTAGCGAGCGGAAGCCCACCCGTGAACGGGTGGGCGGAGGTCAATGAACCATACGCTTTTGACGGCACCACCCGTTCGAACAGCCATGCAGTTCTGCGACGAGTGCGGTTCGATGATGCACTCCGAGGACGGTGAGATGGTCTGTTCGTCCTGCGGGGCGACCCAGTCGCGGGACGAGGCGCAGGCCGAGCGGTTCGTCTCCACCGAGGCCCAGTCCGACGACGACGTCATCGAGTCCTCGGCCGACGCCGACTTCGAGGGCAAGCCGACCGCCGAGGACGTCACCTGCGAGGAATGCGGCAACGGCGAAGCGTGGTACATAATAAAGCAGACAGCCTCCGCCGACGAGCCGCCGACGCGCTTCTTCAAATGCACCGAGTGTGGCAACCGCTGGCGAGAGTACAGTTGATAACGACTGCTGTGAGTCAGTACCCGATCGACCGCCCGCAGTCGCGGTCGTACCGACAAATAGTCACAGCAATCCATTATCTGGGCAGGAACTTAGTGGGGCTCGCCCACGGGTACGATTGTGCCGGCGAAGGTGACCGAGCGTGCGACCGACCACGAGGTGATCGACCGTTTCGACGGCGGCGTCGGCTGGATGGCCCACCCCGAGGAGACGATGGAACGGGTCAGCCACGCCCTGGCGACGGCGGCGGGCGTGTGGATAGTCGACCCGGTGGACGCCGACGGCGTCGGGGACCTCATCGAGCCGCTCGGCGAGGTCGCGGGCGTCGTCGTCCTGTCGAACCACCACGCCCGCGATGCGGCCGTCTTCGCCGAGCGCTACGACGTTGTGGTGACGCTACCGGAGCCGATAACCGGCGTCGCCGGGGACGTGGACGCTCCCGTCGACCGACTCGCCGTCGGCGACACCGTCGGCGGCTACGAACTGCTGGAGGTGGCTCATAGCGGCGAGACCTGGCAGGAGTACGCCCTCTACGACGGCGAGACGCTGGTCGTCTCCGAGTCGGTTGGCGGTGCCGACTACATGCGGGCCGGCGACGAGCGACTCGGCGTGATGCTGCTGCGCCGACTGGTGCCGCCGCGGGACGCCCTCGGTGACCTCTCGCCGGAGCGGATTCTCTCGGGGCACGGCCCCGGCGTCTCCGAGGACGCCGACGCCGCCCTCGGGGAGGCCATCGATCACTCCCGGCGGCGGTTCCCGCGGGCGCTGTACGAGAACGGCCGAAAGCAGGTCGGGACGGTGCTTGCGGCCCTCCGGAGCTGATGGGCGACTCCGGAACGGAATATGCTCGTCCGACATCGGCCGCACGCCTCGGTCGCCGCGCCGTCGGAACTGATAATGACTACTGTACGTCATTTCGGTATCGACCGCACGACGACGTGCGGTCGTACCGGCAAACAGGTACAGTAATCACTGGGAAGGTCCCGGACCGGTCCGATGCCCGGCCGACGGAACTGTTCGGCGAAAGAGTTAGGACTCCTCCGCGTTGGGTAACAGTATGGCTCGACGCTACTACGTCGTCTACGAGAACGACGAGTGGGAGGTCAGACTCGGGCCGATGGGGGAAGCGGTTTTCACACACGATTATATGCGTCCGGCCGAGCGGGAGGCAAAGCGCCTTGCGAGAGTGTTCGACCGGGGCATCGTCGTCGAGCACCAGAACGGAAACGTCCGGTACCGGCGGGACGCGAGCCGGATGTGAGACGGGGGCTGGCATCGAGGCCGGTCGGGGCGCTGCCGGAGCGGCCGTCTCACCTGACTGGCCACGGCCGCTCTCCGGCGGTGCCGCCCTATT
>PXSL01000122.1:10071-18513 GCA_003022815.1 Halobacteriales archaeon SW_5_68_122
ACGCGAGCCAGATATGAGACGGGGGCTGGCATCGAGGCCGGTCGGAGCACCCGACTGCGGGCGGTCGTACCGGCAAACGGTTACGGTAATCACTACGAAGAGCCTGCTACTTCCTCGGTGAGAACGGCCTCCGTGCGCTGCACGCCGACCACGACTGGAAGCCGGCGCGCTGTTCGATGTTCCGGAGGTTCCCGTCAAGTCGGGCGACATCGGCGTCACGGTCCGCGAGGAGGTCCACGAGCACTGCGAGGGGCTGGACGCCAGCGAGCGCCGGGTCGTCGACAACTTCGAGGCCTTCCTGCCGGAACTGCTGTGGGATCTCGAGGACCCGATCACGACGGTGGAGCTGTGACCGCCGTCCGCGGCCTGCCGCCGTGTCCGCGGTGAGGCCGGCCGCGAGCACGGCATCTTTGAGGCCGACCTCCCAATTCCAGGTATGTCGGACGAACAGGGCGGCTTCGAGGACGCCCGCGAGACCCTCGACGGTCACCCGATACGAAGTCTGCTGGCGTACGCCCGGCCGTACTGGCCGCGGCTGACGGCCGGCGTTCTTGCCTCCTTCGGGACGCGGTTCGCCCGGCTCGTCCCGCCCATCGTGGTCGCGACGGCCATCGACCGCGTCATCCTGGGGTCCGGCGAGCCGGGGCTCCTGGCCGACATCGGCCTCGTGCCGGCCGGCGACATCGCCGGCAGGGCCGCCCGGGTGGCGCTCCTGGAGCAACTGGTCATCATCGCGGTGCTGGCGTACCTGATCAGGTCGGCGACCCGGTTCGCCTCGCGGTACCTGCTGCAGTCGACCGCACAGAAGGTCCAGCGGGATCTCCGGAACGACACCTACGACCACATCCAGCGGCTCTCGATGGACTTCTTCGTCTCCCACCAGACCGGCGGGATGATGTCCATCCTCAACAGCGACATCAACCGTCTCGAGCAGTTCCTCAACACGGAGTTCCGCCAGATGATTCGCGTCGTGGCGACGGTCGGGGGCATCTCGGTCGTGCTGTGGACGTACTCGCCGAAGCTGGCGCTGATAGCGCTGGCACCCGTTCCGGTCATCGGCGTCGCAAGCGGGCTGTTTCTCACCTGGATCGAGCCGCGGTACAAGTCCATCCGGGAGACGGTCGCGCGGCTGAACACCCGCCTGGAGAACAACCTCGGCGGGTCGGCGGTCATCAAGACGTTCGACCGCTACGAGTTCGAGCGCGAGCGGGTGGCCGACCAGAGCCAGCGCTACCACGACGAGAAGGTGGCCGCGCTGCGGGTCCGGCGGGCCTTTTTCGCGTCGCTCCGGCTCACCACCGGCGTCGTGTTCGTGCTCGTGCTGTGGGTCGGCGGCACCGACATCATCCTCGGGACGCCGGGGGCACTGTCGGCCGGCGCCTTCGCGCTGTTTTTCCTCTATCTCCGGCGGCTCTACTCGCCGATGCGGCGGGTCGGCAAGTCGGCCAACAAGTACCAGCTGGCGAAGTCCAGCGCCGAGCGAGTGTTCGGCCTGTTCGGCAAGGAGCCAACCGTCACCGAACCCGACTCGCCGTACGACCCCGACGGCGTGAACGGCGATGTGACCTACGAGGGCGTCACGTTCGGCTACGGCGACCGCGAGCCGGTCATCGAGGACGTCTCCCTGGACGTGCCCGCGGGAACGACGGTCGGACTGGCCGGCCCGACCGGCGCGGGCAAGTCGACGCTACTGAAGCTCCTGCCGCGGTTCCACGACGTCGACGCCGGCGCGGTCCGCGTTGACGGGACCGACGTCCGCGAGTACGCCCTGGGGACGCTCCGAGACGAGATCGCGGTCGTCGAGCAGAACCCGTACCTCTTTTCGGGGTCGGTCGCCGAGAACATCGCCTACGGCGACGACGAGGCGCTGGCGGCCGAGTGGCGCGGTGAGACCGACGACTCGGCCCGAGAGCGGGTCGTCGAGGCCGCGCGGGCCGCCGAGGCCCACGAGTTCATCGCCGACCTGCCGGAGGGGTACGACACGCTGGTCGGCGAGCGCGGCGTGAAGCTCTCCGGCGGCCAGCGGCAACGACTCGCCATTGCCCGGGCCCTGCTGAACGACCCGGCGGTCATCGTGTTCGACGAGGCGACGAGCGACGTCGACACCGAGACCGAGGAGCTGATACAGGAGAGCCTCACCCGCCTCATCGAGGACCGGACCGCGTTCGTCATCGCCCACCGGTTGTCGACGATTCGGACGGCCGACCGCATCGTGGTCATGGAGGACGGCCGCATCGTCGAGTCCGGCACCCACGAGGCGCTCCTGGACGCCGATGGCGAGTACGCGGCCCTCTGGCAGGCCCAGGCCGACGCGGACGCCGGCGCTCCCCTCGGCGGCCTGGCCGAGGACTGATACTACCGGCTGTAGCTTCGTGAGGGGTTCCGTCGGAAAACGAATCTTTGGACGATTTTTCGTCGGATATTGCAGGAAGGCAAAAGTACAGCCGACAGTATGAGCCCGCGGATGTGTTGGAAATAAAGACGTTCCGAAGCTGTTATATTCGCGGTCGGAAACTCTAATCATGGATGCGGTTCGGATGCTCTACGTCCGCGACGCCAGCGACGCCGCAGCCGTCCCGCCGGGCGCGCTCTCCGAATCGGACGAACTCGCCGTCGAGACGACGCACAGCGTCCAGGACGGGCTCGACCGCCTCTCGCGCGACACCTTCGACTGCGTGCTGTCGACGTACGAACTGCCCGACGAGAACGGGGTCACGTTCCTCCAACACGTCCGTGACCTCGACTCGGAACTGCCGTTCGTGCTACACCCCTCGTCAGGCACCGAACGGATTGCCAGCGAGGCCGTCTCCGCCGACGTCACCGAGTACGTCGCCAACGACTTCGACGAGGCGGTCGACAGACGTCGACGGCTCGTGGACCGTATCGTCGAGGCCGCCACGCTGACGCCGAACGACACTGAGACCAAAGTCCGCGAACTGACCGAGGCCACCGATGACGTGCTGTGGCTCCTGTCCGCTGACTGGGAGGAGGTGCTGTTCGTCAACTCCGCATACGCCAACCTGTGGGGCCACTCCGAGAGCGCTCTCCGCGACGACCCGACGTCGTTCCTCGAGGCCGTCCACCCGGACGACCGTTCGCGGGTGAAGATGGCGATGGACAGCCTCATGAACGGCGAATCCGTCGACTTCGAACTCCAGGTCAACCCCGAGGAGGAGTTCCGCCGGCGCGTGTCAGTACACGCCGAACCCATCTTCGACCGGGACGGGTCGGTCGTCAGAGTCGCGGGCGTCTCCCGGGACGTGACAGAGCAACGGGCCAGGCGGCGCCGGCTCGAGGAGGAAAAGCGGACGGTCGACAGCATCTTCGACGCGCTGCCGGACGTACTGTACAGCTTCGACGCCGAGGGGTACCTCCTGCGGTGGAACGAGCAACTGGAGGCCGAGACGGGCTACGACGCCAACGAACTCGGGGAGATGTACGTCACGGAGTTCGTCCCCGACGACGAGGTCGAATCGGTCATCGAAAACTTCCGGGCGGTCGTCGAGGACGGCCGGACGGTGACCCTCGAGTCCGCCTTCGAGCGGGCGGACGGCGAGCGAGTGCCCTTCGAGTTCACCGGCGGGCCGCTACGGGACGCCGACGGCAACCTTCGGGGCCTGACCGGCATCGGCCGGAACGTCTCCGAACAACGCGCCCAACAGCGGCGCTTCGAGGCGGTGTTTGACAACACTTACCAGTCTACGGGGCTGCTGTCGCCGGACGGGACGCTGCTTGAGGTGAACCGGACGGCCGCGGAGTTCGCCAGCCGCGACCGCGAGGACCTGATCGGCGAGAAGTTCTGGGACGGGAGCTGGTTCCAGGCCGGCGAGACGGCCCGCGCGGTCGCCGTGGAGGCCGTCGAGACGGCCCGGAACGGCGAGTTCTTCAGGGACCAGCTCACCGTCCAGGCGGGCGACCGCGAGGCGGTCATCGACCTCTCGGTGCGACCGGTGACCGACGAGCACGGCGACCACAACATCCGCAACAAGCTGAACACGATCAAAGGCCACGCAAAATTGGCCGCCGAACACGACGACAGACGGCTCCGTCCCGCCGTCGACACCATCATCGAAGCGGCGGACGAGTTGAGCGCAACCGCCGAGACGGCCCGCAAGATACACGAACTCATCAGCGAGGAGCCGGAGCCGAGGACCGTCGACCTCGCCGTTCACCTCGACCGCGCCGCAGAAACTATCCGAAAGCGCCACCCTCGAACGGAACTCTCCGTGAGCGCCCCCTCGTCGCTGACCGTCAGGGCCCTGCCGTCGCTGCACGAGGCCCTGGCCGAACTGCTGGACGAACTGCTGGCCCACGCAGGAACCGACCGGCCCTCGGTGACCATCGACGCGTCCGACCCCGACGGCGGCGTGACCGTCTCGACGCCGGACTGCCGGCTGCCGTCCGCGGAGCGCGACGTACTCACCGGTGACATCGAGATACGACAGGTCAGACACGCCCGGGGGCTGGGCGTCTGGTACGTCTACTGGCAGATCTGGTACGCCGGCGGCACGGTCGAGGTCGCCGACGACGAGGTTCGGGTCCGATTACCGACCGAGTAAACTAACCCCACCCTACTCGCTCCCGGCTTCTTCTCGCGGGCCGTAGGCCCGCTCGAACGGTCCGCGGAACTCCGGTCGCTCCCGAGTTGAGGCCGGCGGCTCCGTCTCGAAATTGCCGAGCAAGCCGCGATGCAGGCCGACCGCGCCATTCAAGCGGCCGCCCCCCGAGTTCACGACAATGAGCGAGGACGACAACGACGGCCCCGATCGCGAGGAGTTCGACCACGACCCGGTCGAACACGCCCGGGTGTCGGCGGGCATGAGCGTCGCCGACCTGACCAAGCAGTACGGCCGGGCCGGCATCGGCGCCGCCGACCTTCACGAGGCCATCGAGGTGACCGGCGAGATATTCGACGGCGAGACGACCACCTTCCTGGGGCTCGCGGGCGCGATGGTGCCGGCAGGGATGCGGGCCATCGTCGCCGACCTGGTCCGCGAGGGCAACGTCGACGCCTTGGTGACGACCGGCGCGAATCTGACCCACGACGCCATCGAGGCCATCGGCGGCAAACACCACCACGGCCGTAGCGACCACCCCAACCTCGGAGAGCGGGCGTTCGACGAGCGGCTACGAGAGGAGGCGGTCGACCGCATCTACAACGTGTACCTACCCCAGGAGCACTTCGCGGCCTTCGAGTCCCACCTCCGGGCGGAGGTGTTCGAGGAATTGGGCGAGGAGGTCGTCTCCATCGCGGAGTTCACCCGCGAGCTGGGGCGGGCCAACGCCGCCGTCAACGAGCGAGAGGACATCGAGGCGGGGCCGGGCATCGCCGCGGCGGCACACGGGAACGACGTCCCGGTGTACGTCCCCGCCATCCAGGACTCCGTACTCGGGTTGCAGGCGTGGCTCCGCTCGCAGGTGTCGGGCTTCTCGCTGGACGCACTGGCGGACATGTCGCCGCTGAACGACCTCGCCTACGAGGCCGACTCGACGGCGGCCATCGTGGTCGGCGGCGGCGTCCCGAAGAACTACGTCCTGCAGACGATGCTCGTGACGCCCGACGCCTACGACTACGCGGTTCAACTGACGATGGACCCCCCGCAAACGGGCGGCCTCTCGGGGGCGACGCTGGACGAGGCCCGCTCGTGGGGCAAACTGAAGGAAGACGCCCGGAACGTCTCGGTGTACGGCGACGCCACCATCCGCGAGTTCCTTGCAGGCGTCGCGTATCACGCCGGTGGTAACGTCCCTGCTTTCGGTGGCCAGCCGGCGCTGAATGCGGCCGGCCGTCAGCGGTTTGTCGGCCGCCTCGAGCACCTCGACGATGCGCGCGGTGGTCTCCTCGTCGACTTCGTCGACCATACCAGCGGGTAGGCACGCGGCACTCAAAATTGCCCCGTCGCCGGCTACATCGTTTAGTACCGCACGGCACTTTGACGTGTTCCGTGAGGTAGACTAGAGCCAGTCGCTGACGTACGCGACGTGGCCGGAAAGGTCGGACATTGACTGTTCAATCCGCCGGACTGCACGCCGAACCTGGCCGCCTGTCCGAGTGATGTCAGCGACAACGACGATGCCGGGATGACTGTCGGTCGGTGGGTCGCTGAAATCGGACTGGTCTGCCGTCAGGAGGACTCGATTCCGCTTGGTTGGCCCCCGCGAGAACGTTCGAGTCGGTCGCACTCACGCCGAGCTCTTCAACGTCGACGACACGAACAATGTCGTGGCCGCCGTTGCTGAGCGCTTGGACCCACTCTGTCTCGACGTTTTCGTCAGCGAGCAGCTCCATCGGTGGGTTCAGGCGCTATCGTCGGGGACGACACGATTCGCCGCGTGCTTGTCGTAGCGTGCCTGGTTTCGGGCCTCGATGGCCCGCATTTCGTCGGGATTGCTGAACGCGTAGGCGAGGGCCGTGTGGACCTCGGCAACGGAAATGTCGTAGCTAGTCGCAATTGCTTCGGGTGTTTCGTTACCCTCCACGTACCGCTGATAGATCTGGTGGACGCCGATGCGGTGGTCCTCGATACGGGGATCGCCACCGAGAATGTCCTCCGTTTTCACGATCTGTGGCATCGCATCATCAGAGCCCGACGTGAAGCCTGTTCCAGCCATTGTTCTTCATGTCCTCCCTGCGGTGATAGTGGATAGAGATTAATAACAGTCGGGTTCCGGGGGTGCGACACCCGGACTCATCTGTCGGCGCCCCGTGCATCCTGTACCAACTGGGTGACCTCCTCCATAGAGAGGTCGACCGTCTCAACACGCTCCTCAACCCGTTACTGGAACTCCTCGGCGGAGGGAAGCACGAATCTCTTTGGCACGGTTCGAGTCGGCTCCGCGAACAGTTCGGGTTCTCTCTGTGGTTTGTCGTCTTGTACTCAATCCCGGTCGAAAATCAGCGTTCGGAACCGTATACGATCGCTGAGCGGCTTTCGTAGCCGCACTCCCGGCACATGGTAATGTCGTATCCCCGGAGCACTTAATATAGCTGACGACCCGGCCCGGCCCAGCCGTACCGCCACGGCGACTGCGAGGAACAACCCCCCGATGAGGCTCGTTCGTGCTCTTTAATTCCCGTCGGCCAGAACTCCGCAACATGGTCGCCCGACACTGGCTGTACTTCGGCGGGTTCGTCGTCTCCGGAGTCCTGCTGCTGGGCGCCGTGCTGGCCGGACTCCTCGATGGGCTGGCGGCGCTCTCCGGCGGCGTTCCGCGCGGCGAGACCGCAATCGTGCTGACGGTACTCGCCGCAGCCGCCGAGTGGGTCGTGATCGTCATCGCTCTCGGACTCGTCGCGGCGGCGTTCCTGGCCGCGACGGGGGTCTCGATACTCAGAAACGGGGCGCTCCCGCGCGACGACAGGCTCGTCTCCCTGGTCGAGCGCCTGGAGCGAGAGTACCCCGTTCTCCGGCAGTTCGACGCCTCCGGGAGGGTCGAACCCACCGTCGAGGACCGAAAGCGCGAACTCAAAGAGCAGTACGTGGAGGGCGAAATCAGCAATGCCGAGTTCGAGCGCCGGATGGAACGACTGATGGCCGACTCGGAGGAGTCGCCTCCGTCTCACCGCCGTGAGGCGGTCGAGACCGACGAGAGCGCGCGTTGACGACCGGCGGCGAGCGAGGTGGTGTCACGGCGGCCGCGTCGGTGCTCGCGGGCCGATGTGCGAATCACCATATCTATGCGGCCGTGGCTCGTTCACCCGGCACGATGACGGACGCAGAAGAACTCTTCGAGGAACTGCAATCCGAACTCCAGGAGAGCGGTGAGACGCTCGGCGAGTTGCTGCAGCGGGCCATCGATGATCCCTCCTCGGCGCCGGACGTCGTCGTTGACCTGCTCGAGGAGGCCGCCGACACCGGCCAGTCCGTCGGCGAACTCCTCCAGGACGCCATCCGGGACAGCGACGACGTGATGGGCGACCTCAGCGACAGGAGTTCGAGGACCTCCTCCGGGGGCTGGACGTCTTCGGCATCGGCGAGCAGCTCGGCTTCGTTCCTAGAGACGACGAGTAGGGCAACCGACTTGCCACTCGGCGTGCTACGTCGGGGCGGCCGATGACGAGCGCCAGGGCCGAGCCGGCGTAGGCAGCCGGCCGTGACGAACCCTATGAGTGCCGAGGCCAGCTTTCTATCCATACATTTACGAGGAGAAGTATTCGTGACGCTCCGCTCGATCAGGTCGTCGAGACGCTCGTCGAATGTCTTTGGATCGCTATGGATTGACTCCCAGTAGTGAGTACCGAGACCATTCTCCGTACTACGGCGGCGTCATCTCCTTGATTGCGCGCTGTAGAACGCCGAGCACGTTGCTCTCGTACACTTCATTGACGTGGTCGACGTTCCGGAGGCCGGACTCCCGAATCGCACGGCTCCGGCTGTATCGGCCGAGCCAGCAGTCGCGCCGTGGGTCAGCCGCGGCTCACCCTTCGCTGTCCGACGTGCG
>PXSL01000122.1:18632-21574 GCA_003022815.1 Halobacteriales archaeon SW_5_68_122
GGTCGGCGAGTCGGTGGGGCCGCTCGGTTCGTCGGTCGGCGTCGCCGTCGCCTCGGTCGGTGACGTCGCGGCCGTCGTCTCCTCGCCGTCGGTCGGCGTTGGGGTCGCCGTATCGGTGCCGTTGCCGTCGGACACCGTCTCCACGACTACCGTGGCTTCGGCGGGCGTGGGGTTGGGTCGAAGCGTTCCGCGGGGTCCTTGGCGCCGCCCCCCCGTCACCGGTCGAGTCGTTCAGATGGCCTCGACCACCTGGCGTCGGGTTTCGGCTTCGCTCCCGGAGTTGTCAACGATGACGTGGTCTATCTCGACCGGTTCGAACCGCTCGCGGAACTGCCGGTGGACTTCGAGGTCGGCGTCGCTGACGCCGTCGCGCTCGACGATGCGTCGCTCGATGACCGACTCCTCGCACTCGACGCGGAGGAGCCGGAACCGTGCCCCAAGGGCCGCGGCGAGTTCGCTGGCCTCGGCCCGCCGGTCCCGCTGTTTGAACGTTCCGTCGAGAACAACCGGCTCCCCCTCGAGGAGCCGGTCGCGGGCCCGCGAGAGGAGTTCGTCGTAAACGGCCGCCGTCTCCCGGTCGGTGTACTCGGGGTCCTCGAACAGTTCCTTGCGGACCACGTCCGTCCGGAGGCGGGCGGCCCCGAGGCGGTCGGCGACCGCCCGCGCGACCGTCGACTTGCCCACGCCGGGCAGTCCACAGACCACGACGAGCGTCGGCGCCGACAGGGCGGCCTCACTCATCGCGGACGCCCCTCTTCAGACGATGGCTCGGATGCATCCATGCGAGTACAGCGAGGTCTGGGGCATCAACGTTTCCGTCCGGGACGGGCATGACGCAACGCTTTTTCACCCCCGTCACGATCCCGCCGACATGGACAGCTACATCGTCGACGACGAAAAGCAGCTCTCGCCGGTGGTCGTCGCAATAACAGCCATCCTCACCGCCACGTTCGCGGTCGGCATCCTCTATGCGGCCGTCGGGGCAGTCCTGTAGGCCGCCCCCGGAATCGAGCGGCCGCCCACCGTTCGGTGCCGGATTCAGGGGGTGGGTACTTACCGTCGGCGCTCCTACTGGAGGTGTGCCCGAGAGACGAGACCTTCGTCGGCCGGACCACGCCATCCCGCCGCAGACCGAGACCATCCGCGCCGAGCTCCGGTCGGGCGACCGCGAACTGCTCCACTGCCTCGAGTGCGGGCGACAGCTCGCCGCCCTGCGCCACGAGGCGTCCTGTCTCTTCTGTGGGTCTAACGCCGTCGTCATTGAGTCGTGGGGCTAGCGGTACAGCGACAGGTAGATCATCGCAAAGCCGATGATGAACGGCACCGTCTCGGCTATCTGGAGGTAGTACAGCGTCGCCCCGAGTTCGTCGTCGACGGCCACCTGCGTCGTCAGGTTGGTCACCGCGACGCCCATGCTGACGAACGCGAAACCGATGAACGCGTACTGGAGGCGGTCGCTCTGGCGCTTCGTGTACGCCTGAAAGCTGATGAGCGTCAGGCCGAGAGAGAGACCGAAGAGGGTCAGCCGCATCAGGAGCAACACTCCCTGCAGAACATTGACCATGTGCGGGCGACCCCGCCTGAGATATTAAAACTACGTGACAGCGGCCGCTACTCGGCGCCGAGGTCGTCCCACAGCTGGGTAAACCGGTCGGGCAGGTTCTCCCTGCGGTAGATGCGGACCTTGTACTCCTCGTCCTCCAGCTGGATGACCGTGCTGTCGAAGTTGCACTCGTAGATGTTGTAGTGGTTGCCGTCCTCCGCGACGGTGGTCCGCTCGTCGACGAGGTCGTGCTCCTCGAGCAGCTCGAGGCGTCGGTAGATGGTCGGCAATGAGAGGTCACACACCTCGGCGAGCTCCTTCGCGGACCGGGACTCGCGGCTTATCGCCGCCAGGACAGTCCGTGCGTGCTGGTCGCCGATGGTGTCGAGGACGTCCTCGATGCTACGGTCTTCGTCCACATTTTTGTTCGCGTGCCGTAGGACAAAAGCGTTTCCGGCGGCGCGAGACTCGACACCCGAGGGCCCGGATTCAACTGGATGGCCCCCCGAGGTGACCACATGTACGACACTATCCTGCTCCCGACGGACGGCAGCGACGGGGCCGCCGAGGCGCTCGACCACGCCGTCGGCGCCGCCGAGGCCTACGGCGCCTCCCTGCACGTCGTCTCGGTGGTCGACCACCGGGTCGTGCTGGCGGCCGATACCGACGAGAAGGAGTCGGTCCGCGCGGAACTGACCGACGAGGTAACGACCGCGGTCGAGGACCTCGCTGGACGGGCCCGCAGGGCCGGCGTCGAGGCGACTGCCGCGACCCCCGAGGGCGTCCCCCACCGCGAGATACTTGCCTACGCCGGCGAGCACGACATCGACCTGCTCGTGCTCGGCACCCACGGCCGGACGGGGAGGGAGAAGCGCCTCAATCTCGGCAGCACGACCGAGCGGGTCGTCAGGGCCGCCGACCGGCCGCTGCTCGTGGTCGACATCGGGTGACCGCCGGTCGCCGGGCCGCTCACTTGACGGTGTTCCGGAGCGTGCCGATGCCCTCGCAGCGAATCTCGATCTCGTCGCCCCGCTCCAGCAGCCCGGGGTTGGCGGGGCTGCCGAAGGAGATGACGTCGCCCGGCTTGAACGTGAACCGCTCCGAGAGAAACGAGACGACCTCGCGGGGCTTGATGAACATGTTCTCGGTGTTGTCGTGCTGGCGGCGCTCGCCGTTGATGTGGGTCTCTATCTCGAGACCGACGGGGTCGAGGTCCGTCGCAATGACGGGCCCGAGCGGCCCCGAGGCGTCGAAGGCCTTCCGGGCAGTCCGGCGCTCTTGGTCGAGACAGTCGAGGTCGTTGAGTATCGTGTAGCCGCGGACCACGTCGTCGACCGCCGACTCGGGGACGGACTCGCACTTCTCGCCGATGACCGCCGCCAGTTCGCCGGCGTAGGTC
>PXSL01000123.1 GCA_003022815.1 Halobacteriales archaeon SW_5_68_122
TCGAGGTGGAGGTGGTCTGCAACGACGAGGCGATGCGCTCGGAGGGGTCGGTCGCCGACGTGTATCGGCGACGGCTGACCGGTCGGGATGTCGACATCCGGGTCCACGACCGCCTCCCAACGGCGGAACTGGCGGCCCTGTTCGAACGGTCGAGCGACTTAGTACACTTCATCGGCCACTGCGAGGTCGGGGGGCTCGTCTGCCCGGACGGCCGCTTGGCGGCCGCCGACCTCGATACCTGCGGCGCCGACGCCTTCTTTTTGAACTCCTGTGGCTCCTACCACGAGGGGTACGACCTTGTCCGGCGCGGCGCGAGCGTCGGCGCGGTGACGCTGACGACGGTGCTCGACGACCAGGCGGTCAGCGTCGGCACCGCGTTCGCGGAGTTGCTCGCCAGCGGGTTTGCCTTCGACCGCGCACTATCGTTGGCCCGCGGCGAGATACTGGCCGGCCGGGACTACGTCGTCGTGGGGGACGGCACCCACCGCCTCCGGCCGCCGCGTGGCGTCGCCGACGTGTTCAAGATCGGGCGGACCGACGGCGGGTTCGCCGTGGAGTACGACGCGACGGCACCCGACAGCGCGGGCCGGCGGTACGTCGACCCCTTCGACGGCGCCGAGCGCCCCTGCGGGACCGCCGCGAGGGCGACCGTCGGGCCGGCCGAACTTCGGGAACTGCTCGAGCGCCGCTCCTCGCCCGTCCGGTACGAGGGCCGACTCCGCTGGACGGACGAGCTGGCGCGTGAACTGGCCGAGTAGCGGCTCCTCGACCGGCGCGTGTCGTCTCGGAGAGACCGTTCTTATATTTATATTTTTCTCTGAGTTTTCATGTCGATCCGGTACTAATATTAAATAGTCCGGACACCGTTCCAACTAATAGGTCAATGGAATCAAACGTGACTGAAAGCACTCTCGCCGACGTTCTCGACGAGATGCTCACCGCCGCCGACGACGAACTGTACCTCATCAACCCCACGACCGACACCATCGAGGAACTGGTCGGAGTGCTGGACGCCGACACGCCGACCGTACGACTGCTGGCCTCCGAATCGACGCTGAAGGACGTGATGGACGACTTCCTGGTGGCGGGCGCGGCCGCCGACCACGTCGATGCCGGCAGCCTCGAACTTCGCGCCGCCGAGGGCGACGCGAACACGCTCGTCGTCACCGACTCCGCGGTCGTCGCGCTGGTGACGGCCGGCGAGCACGCCGCCGGGCTCTCGACGGACGACGAGGCGTTCGTCTCCGGCGCTGCCGCGCGGTTCGAGGAGGCCTGGGAGGGCGCCGAGCCCTTCGACCTCCGGACGCCCGCGCTGTCGCGCGTCCGTCACTCCCTGAAGGAGGACCTCGGCGAGCCGACCGCCGAGGACTTCGATTCCGTGCTCGACTCCCTGGAGACCGCCCGCGGCAACGGCGACGGCCTCGACGAGGTGACCATCTCCATCCTAGTGGCCGCCAAGAACGAGGACCTGCTGTACGACATCTCCAAGTGGGGCGAGGACGTCGGCATCGCCTCGAAGGCCACCTTCTCGCGGACCAAGAGCCGTCTCGAGGAGATGGGGCTCATCGACACCGAGAAAGTTCCCATCAACGTGGGCCGGCCGCGTCTCCGTTTGAAGCTCGGCGACGAGCGACTCACGGAGGCCGGCAACAGCGAACTCGCAAACGTCGCGCAGTCGATGCTCGCCGCGTAGGCACCGCCGCACCTTTTTCGACTCCACACCCGTAGCCGACAGCATGTACGCCGCCAAGGTACCGCCCGATTGTAGCGTCCTGTCCGTCGCCGACCGCGAGGAGCCACCGCGCCGCAACCCCCAGGTGTGTCGTCGGTGATGACCGTCGGAATCGCGGGCACGGGGCCAGCCGTCGAGAGCGTGATCACCGCCGTCGAGGACATGAGCGCCGACGCCGTCCGCCTGGAGGCCGGCGACCTCGCGCAGGCCGACGTGGCCGTCGACGTCCGGCCCGTCGGGGAGTCGGCCGGAGCGGACCGGCCGACCGGGGCGGAGACGCCGCTGGTGGTCGTGGGGTTGGGCGGCGTTGGCGGCCGGGCGGTCGGCGGCGTCGACGCCGCCGTCTCCGGACACGCCCCGGGGACGGCCTGCTACGACTGTCTTCGCCGCCGGGTCGAGGCCGTCCGCGCCGAGACGGGCGGGGCCGACGCCGGGAGCGCGACGGCACGTTTCGCGGGGGCAATCGCCGGCCGCGAGCTCGCCACGCTGGTGGCGGGTGGCGAATCGCCGCTCCTCGGCGGCGTCATCGAGGTGCCCCACGCCAGCCGTCGCGTGCTTCCGGCCCCGTACTGCGACTGTGCGACCGGCGAGGACCGAAACCTGCGGACCGACGACGGGGGCCGGTCGCTGGAGGCGACGCTGGCGTCGGCCGAGACCGCCTTCGACGAGCGCCTCGGCCCCGTCACGGAGGTCGGCGAGGCCGAGTCGTTCCCCGCGCCGTACTACCTGGCGACGCTTGCGTCGACGCCGTTCTCGGCGGCGGACCCGCCGGACCACGCCGCCGGGGTCGGCGCCGACTGGGACCCCGCGTTCATGAAGGCGCTCGGAGAGGCGCTGGAGCGGTACAGCGCGGCCGTCTACCGCGACTCGACGTTCCGGTCCGACCCGTCGGCGCCGGTCGACCCCGCGCGGTTTGTCGCGCCGGGCGAGCCGCCCGCGGTCGGGAGCGTCGACGCCTGGCACGACGCCCGGCGCCTCGGAACCGGCGAGACGGTCCAGTTGCCGGCCGAACTCGTCGTGTTCCCGCCGCCCGAGCGGCGCATCCAGCGCGACGCCGCGATGCTGTCGTGGTACTCGACGTACGAACCGGTCGGCCTGGCCGTCGACGACGAGGCGTTCGAGGCGCTGGCGGCCCGGGCGGGTAGCGAAGGGCTGTCGGTGACGGCCCTGTCGCTCACCCAGGACGTCGACGTGCCGGTGGTGGCGGTCTGCGTCCACCGCGAGGGCGAGTGGCCGCGGTTCGCAGTCGGGTCTGCGGCGTCGCTCGACCCTCGCGGGGCGGCCCGCGGCGCCCTCGAGGAGGCCGTCCAGAACTGGCTGGAACTCCGCCGGATGGGACCGGATCAGGCCGCAGAGGAGTCCGGCGCCATCGGCCGGTACGCGGCGTTCCCGGAAGCGGCCCGCGAGTTCGTGACGCCGGCGACGACGGTGCCAGCGGCGACGATCGGCCCCGGGTCCGTGCCGGAGGGGCGGGCGGAACTGGACGTGCTCCTCGACCGCCTGGAGGCGGCCGGACTCGAGGCCTACGGCGCGCGACTGACCCCGCGGGACGTCGAATCACTGGGCTTCGAGGCGGTCCGCGTTGTCGTCCCCAGGGCGCAACCGCTGTTCACCGACGAGGCGTACTTCGGCGAGCGGGCGCGGACGGTGCCGGAGACGTTCGGTTACGAACCGCGACTCGACCGCGAGCACCACCCCTACCCCTGACCCACCCCGGGAAACGTTTTTGAGAACGCAGGCGACGGCCCGGTATGGACGCCGTCGACGGCGACCCCGACGGCTCGCGCGAAGGTCGCCCGGGAGTGCGCCGAGAGCGGGTAGCGGACGGGGAACAATGACGTGCGCCATTGCCGAATCCGGGCGGGTGGGGCGGAGTGGAGCTTCCGATTGGTGGCCGCGTTCAGAGCCCCCGGTGGACGATTCGACCCTCCAGTTGGGGGTCGATGCCGACCGACCGGGCGTAGTCGGTCAGCACCTCGTGCTGGGTGTCAAGGTAACGAACCGCGTCGCGCTCGGTCAGGATCGGAAACTCGGCGTCGGTGTTCAGGAGGAACTCCGAGACCGCGAGCCTGTACCGCGAATCGTCGTCGACGGTCTCGCCGCGAACCTGCGCCTCCAGCACCGTCTCCTCGGCGTAGTCGTACACCACGCGCGCCCCCGAGAGGTGGGCGTGCCACCAGTTGGCCTCGCCGAAGCCGGGGGTGTGGGCGGCCTCACGGAGCACCACCCGGAGTTCCGCGCCGGCGAGTTCGACGACGGCCACCGCCTCCTCAAAGGGGACCAGGCTGACGAGGTCGCGGACGGTCACCGCGCCGGCGAGTGGCGGGCCGGTCCGGATGCCGCCGCTGTTCTGGAGGCCGACCACCGGCGGGTCGGTCCCGAGTTCGCGCTCGGCGGCCCACCGGTAGGCGTCGGCGACGAAGTTGCCGACCCGGCTCTCGCCGCGGAACGCCTCGCGCTCGGTCCGGGCGATGGGCTCCTCGACGTGGGCGAGCACCTCCCCGAGGCCGGCCTCCTCGAGTCGGGTCCGGTAGCGGTCGGCCAGCGTCGCATCGAGGGGCGCCTCCTCGACGGCGTGGCGGGTCACCTCGCGGCGCTCGAGGTCGACCTCCAGCACCGCCCGGCCGCCGTCGCCAGGGCGGGTTAGCAGGGTTCCGGCGACCCGCTCGATTCGCTCGGAGTGGACGTGACCCCCGAGTATCACGTCGACGTCGCAGGCGGCCGCGAGTCGGTCGTCGGCCCGGCCCAGGTGCGAGAGGACGATCACGTGGTCGGCGCCGCGCTCTTCCAGCGCCCCGACGGCGCGGTGGGTCTCCTCGATCGGGTCGGTGAACGACAGCCGGCCGGCGCTGTCGCTCCCGGAGGGGGTGGTCGGGTCGGTGAGACCGAGGAACCCGACCCGGGTGTCGTCGACGGTCCGGACCGTCCAGGGTTCGACGCCGGCGAACCGCTCGCCGTCGAGGTAGACGTTCGCCGAGAGCCACTGCTGTGGGGAGCGCTCAACGAGTTCGGCGGTCCGATCGATACCGAAGTCAAAATCGTGGTTGCCGAACGTCGAGAGGTCCGGCGAGGCGGCCTCGAAGAAGTCCAGCGCCTGCCCGCCCCGGGTCGCGAGCGGCAACACCCCGGGGGCGACATTGTCGCCGGTACCGCAGACGAGAGTGTCGGCGCCGCGGCGCTCCTCGAGCAGGCCGGCAATGTGGCCGACCCGCTCGGGGTCGTCGTGGGCGTTCTCGATGTCGGAGTAGTGGAGGAGACGCACGCCCCGGTCTCCGGGGGGCGGCCGCAAAACCGTGTCGAGACCGTGAGGGTTTTGCCGGCGGGTGGTCCACCCCGGGTATGAACGAACGACCGGGCCCGGACGGCGAAACGCTGTATCTCTCGCGGGAGGCCGAGAAGGGCAACAAGGGGCCGTTCCGCGTGGTCTACGCCGAACCGGACGGCGACCGCTGGGGGTACTTCTGTACGAACTGCGAGACGTTCGACAACGCCGTCGACTCGATGGGCCGTATCCAGTGTAACGTCTGCTCGAACTTCCACAAAGCCGAGGAGTGGGACAACGCCTACGAGTAATCCGGGCGACACGTCTCCGGCGAAGCCGGCGCCGTCCGACGACCGACCGACGCCAGCCCGGCTACAGGTCACCGAACAAGAACGTGCGAATGTTTATCTCGCAGGACGCGCTACATCAAGACGAATGGGTGCTGTTAGCACATCTCTCGTCGAGGAGGCGCGGCGCATCTTCACCGACCTCGGGTACGAGGTGACCGACGACGGCGACGAACTCCGCGCCGAGCGGAAGTGGCGGACCGTCCACGTTACGACCGCCGACCCGGAGGAGGCGGCCTCCCATGGCAACTTCCGGTGTTTCGTCGCTCGCGCCGGGCAGGCGGCCGACGTGCGCGAACGGCTTCTCTCGGTCGAACCCGAGTACGACTGGGCCGTTATCAGCGTCGACGAGGAGGAGTACCGTGTACTCCACCCGAGCCCCGACGTGCTGCCGGCGCCCTGAACGGTCGGCCAGTCCAGTCAGCCATCCCGCTCCAACGGCCGGCGCCGACGGCGCGGAAACATACGCTTCCTGATACGTCAGGGTAGTTTTAGTATCCTGCGGGGAGAAGCATGGATGCGATGGTATACAAGAAAATCACGCTCATCGGCACGAGCGAGGAGAGCTTTGACGCGGCGGTCGACGACGCCGTCGACCGTGCCGACGCGACGCTGGACAACGTCTACTGGGTCGAGGTCGAAGAGATGGGCGTCGAACTCGCCTCCGTCGAAGGCCGGGAGTACCAGGCGGAGATCGAGGTCGCATTCGAACTCGAGTAACCATCGCGGTCGAGGGAAGGAGCACCGGGCGCGACCTGCGTCCGGGTTTTCGTCGTTGACTGACTAGTGTTAGGTGCGGAACGACTCGCCGCAGCCGCACTCGCTTTCGACGTTCGGGTTGTCGACGGTGAAGCCGGCGCCTTGGAGGCCACCCTCGAAGTCCAGCCGCGAGCCGTCGACGTACTTCTGGCTGGAGGGGTCGACGAACACCCGGAGACCGTGGTGGATCGTGACCGCGTCGTCCTCCTCGGGTTCGAGGTCGAACCGCAGGCCGTAGGAGAGTCCCGCACAGCCGCCCTGCTTGACGAACAGCCGGAGGCCCGCCTCCTCGGTGTTGTACCCCTCCTCGTTGATGAGGTCGAGTGCCTGTTCGGCGGCCTCCTCGGTGACGACGACCGGGTCGCCGCCCTCGCCACCGTCGCCCGGGTCGGCGGTCTGGCTCATGTCGAGCGATAGCGCGGCAACGGGTATAATGCTGACGCCGCTGGCCCGACCCTCGGAACCGACGGCGGCTAGGACCGCCCGGCGGCCCGCGTTGAAAAGCGTTAAGTCCGGACGTCCGGTACCGTCGGGTGACGGGTCGGTGGTCTAGTCGGTTATGACACCTCCTTCACACGGAGGAAGTCGGCGGTTCAAATCCGCCCCGACCCATCCTGCGACGAACGACCGTGACGAGCGAATCGCACTTCCTCGCCACACCGTTTTGGTTTCAATCCTCGCTACGATTGTAATTGAGCGGGGTCCTGGACAGCGCTGGATACAATTTCATTCATCAAGTTTAACTTGCAAGCCGAGATACGAGCGTGGTATACAATGGAGACGTGGGAGTTTAGCGGAGACGCGCCCGGGAAGCGCGTTCCCTACGGACAGCGTTCGTACTACAAGCCCGAACCGCTTCCGCCGACGCGCGAGCTAGCAGTCGACAAGGAACTCTTCGACACGATATCGGACGCGTCGTTCTGGCTTGGGAAGCTGAGCGGACTCACCGAGATGGTCGAATACCCGCCGCTCCTCTATGCGTCCCTCGTCCGAAAAGAGGCCATCCAATCGGCCGAGATTGAGGGCGCGGACGTCGACATGGACGACGTCTATCGGGTCGAAACGCAGGGGCTGGACGACGATAGCGACCCGGACCGGGTCAAGAGCGTCCAGGAAGTGCTCAATTACGAGGCGGCCATCACGCGGGGCATCGAAGCGTTGGATGAGGGCCACGCGGTCACCGCCGATTTCATCAAATCGCTCCACGAGACGCTACTGCAGGGCGTCAGAAGCGACACAGATATCATCGGAGACTACCGAGAGACGCCGGTTCACCTCGGCTCCTTCGTTCCTCCGTCGCCGGGCAGCGTCCCCGGGCACGTCGACGCGCTCCTCTCGTACATCCGGAGCGGTGGTTCCTGTCACCCGCTGGTCGATATCGCGCTGGTCCACTACCAGTTCGAGACGACTCATCCCTTCGGCGACGGGAACGGACGCCTGGGGCGCGTGCTCGTCACGCTCCAGCTCTACGACGAGGGGTATCTCAACCAGCCGAACCTCTACCTGAGCGAGTACTTCAATCGGAACAAGGAGGCCTACGTCGAACGGATGCGCAAGGTCAGCAGGAACGGCGCCTGGGAGGCGTGGCTCCAGTTCTTCCTGACGGGGCTAGCCCAACAAGCTCGAGAGTCTCACGAACGCACACTCGAACTTCACGACCTCCAGGAGCGCTACGAAGAAACCTACGGCGACAGCAAGCGGACGGACGCGCGATTGGCGGTTCACCTCTTTGGACAGCCCTATCTGACCGCGAACGACGTCGAAGAGATGTTTGATGTCTCCGGACCGACGGCGTACCGCGCGATTCACTCACTCGAAGAGGACGGCGTCCTCGAGGAAGTGACCGGGAAAGAGAGCCACCGAGAGTACCGGGCGACCGAAATCTTCGAGATTCTGGAGCAACCGCCCGCGACCTACAGGTGATTGTACGGCGGCGGGAAGTCCCTGTAGACGCGGCGGTGTTCGGATACGGATGAAGAGAAGGCGGTTCGTTTTCCGAGTGCCCTATGCCCGAAAACGACCGCTTCAACGGCTGTTTGAACGATATCGAGCTAGGTTTGTAGAACGAGAGGCGACACCGAGATTGCTGATGGAATCAGCTTACCTGAGCACTACCCTCCGAGAGTGGCAGAATCTACCAGTGCAGATATTATCTCTTCAGCGATACGTAGGCGATGTTGGAATCACTCAACACGGACCGACCTGGCATGCTGGTAGACTCGTTGATAACTCCGCCTACCCACCGGAATGTGGGGTTTAGAAACGCTTTATATTCTGTCACCGTAGGTCGTCGTATGAGCGCGACAACCGCCGCAGAACTTATGACGGCGCCCGTACTCACCGTCGCGGAGGACGACCGGCCTGGAGACGTCGCGGAGGCGATGGCCGACCGCGGGTTCAAATCCGTCATTATCATCGACGACGACTGCCACCCGCTCGGTATCGTCACCTCCACGGACTACGTCGAACTGACGGCAACAGGCGTCGACCCGTACGATGCGACCGTCAGCGACCACATGACGACCGACATCGTCACCGCCCGACCGACCGACGAGGTCGATATGCTCGCCAAGCGAATGACGGAACACGATATCAGCCACCTGCCGGTCGTCGACGACGAGGAGCAGGTGGTCGGGATACTCTCGACGACTGACATCACGGCCCACCTGGTGCCCGACGACGGAGCATGACATCCTCCCCGGCGTGAACGCCGGGGTTTCCCCGCGCTCGGGGTCAGGCCGGCCCCGACACCGACGGAGGCAAGATTCCGCCGCATGGGCGTACTCCGGTTTGTGCTCGGTACTTCGGCCCTTTGCAGGGTGTGGCGTATTAGGCGTCCCGGCAGGGACGCAGTATCCGCTCGCACAGCGCCCGACCACGCCGCGTGGTCGGGCTCGCTCCCGCCGTTCGCGGTCGGGGGCGCACGGGCCGTGCCATCGGCCTGCCTCGCCTTTCTGCCACGGTGGCGAGGCTCAAGTGCCGCAGGGGTTGGATTGGTCGTACCGTCACCCGTTCTCGTACACGAGCGTTGACCGCCCGGTTCCAGCGGAGGTACGGGTACTGTGAGGACGTTGGGGTTCACACACCACGGC
The DNA here is from genome assembly GCA_003022815.1 of Halobacteriales archaeon SW_5_68_122. The sequence continues at coordinate 9,193 of PXSL01000123.1, forward strand.
TGTCTCCCTTCTCAGTTGTAACCCCGAGCAGTCGAGGGTGGTGTCCGTCCATGTCGGCGGGGAGGACCCCAAGGTGTTCCCGGATTGATTTCGGCGCTTGAGTTACCGTAGTGTTCGACCCTGGCGAGCCTAAATCCTGCGGTTGGGCACCCGAGCGCACGCGATTCACGCCCGCCGTGAACAGCGTGGCGTCGGAGACGCCACGGGCAGACGGCGCAAAGCGCCGTCGACGCCGGGACTCTCTCGCTGTCACAGGTAGTTCCCGCACGCAAATAGCTTAGTGGGCGGCTACCGAGAGTGAGCGTATGTCAGGCGAGTTCGAGCAGTACGGCGGGCGTCACGTCCCGGAACCGCTGGAGGAACCACTTGAGCAACTGGCGACCGCCTTCGAGGAGGTCGTTCCGACCGAGGAGTTCCAGACGGAGTTCCGCCACCTACTGGAGCACTACGGCGGCCGGCCGACGCCGGTGTACCACGCCGAGACGCTCAGCGAGCGGTGGGGCACGGACATCTACCTCAAACACGAGGACCTGCTACATGGGGGCGCCCACAAGCTGAACAATACGCTGGGCCAGGGCCTTCTGGCCAAGCGGGCCGGCAAGGAGCGGCTCATCGCCGAGACCGGTGCCGGACAGCACGGCACCGCGACGGCGATGGTCGGCGCGATGCTGGACCTGCCGACGAAAATCTACATGGGAGAGACGGACATCGAGCGCCAAGAGATGAACGTCTTCCGGATGCGCCTACTGGGCGCGGAGGTCGAACCGGTCACCCGCGGCAACGAGGGCCTGGCGGAGGCGGTCGACGCCGCCCTCGAGGACTTCGCCGAGAACACCGAGAACACCCACTACCTGGTCGGTAGCGCCGTCGGTCCCGACCCGTTCCCGCGGATGGTCCGTGAGTTCCAGTCAGTCATCGGCCGCGAGGCCCGCGAGCAGGTCCGGGAGCTGCACGGCGACCTCCCGGACGCCTGCGTGGCCTGCGTCGGCGGCGGCTCCAACGCCATCGGGCTGTTCCACGCATTCAAGGACGACGACGTGATGTTCTACGGCGCCGAGCCGGGCGGTCAGGGCGAGGGCCTGCACTCGGCGCCGCTCTCGAAGACCGAACAGGAGGAGCCGGAGGTGTTCCAGGGCATGAAGACAAAGGTCATCGACGAGGACACCGAGAACCACTCGGTGAGCGCCGGCCTCGACTACCCCGCCGTGGGGCCGGAGCACGCCGCCCTCCAGGAGCTCGGCCGCGCGGAGTACCACGCTATCTCCGACGAGGAGGCACTGTCAGCGTTCCGCGAACTCAGCGAGGCCGAGGGCATCGTCCCCGCGCTGGAGCCGTCCCACGCCATCGCGCTGGCGAAGAAACTCGCCGAGGCCGACCGCCACGACACCCTGCTGGTGAACCTCTGTGGCCGCGGCGACAAGGACATGCGGACGGCCGCCGAAAAGTTCGACCTCTCCTAAACGTGGCGGTGGGGCGCCCGGGACGAGCGCGACAACTAGCCCACCCGGAGCGAACGCAAGCGCGGCGACCGACTGCCCCATCAAGAGAACGACCATGATCGACGACCTCCGACTCCGGCGATGCTGGGCCGACGATGTCGAGGCGATTCTCGAACTCGACGGGTGGGCGCTCCGCGAGGCCGGGACTGACCCCACCGACGTCCCGGGGTCGGGCGACCTGCGGGAATTGCCGGCCTCCTACCTCGAGGCCGGCGGCGCCTTCGTCGCCGGGACGCTCCCGGAAGCCGCCGACGCCCGCCTCCCGGCGCTCGCCGACGGCCACCTCATTGCGGCGGGCGGATTCCGGCCGACCGACGCCGGCTACGAGGACGAACGCGTCGTCGAGGGCGCCGCCGAACTCCACCGGATGCGCGTGGCGCCGCCCCACCAGGGACGAGGGTACGGCCGGGAACTGCTCTCGGAACTGGAGCGACGGGCGCTGTCAGCCGGGTTCCGGCCACTGCTGGCGACGACGGCCGCCCGCCAGCGCTCGGCGGTCGAGTTCTACCCGGCCGCCGGCTACCGGGAGGTCGGCCGCTCGACGTACGGCGAGTACGAGCTCGTCCACTTCCAGAAGGAGCTCTGACACTGGTTACTGTGGCCCGTTTCCCAGTACAACTGCACGCCTTCGGGCGGTCGATACCGAAATGACGCACAGTAGTCACCGTAGGTCTACGTCGGGAAGACCACCTCGCCGACCGGGGGCCGAGGCGCAACAATGCGACCGTCGGGGACGGTAACCGGAGGGCAGACCTGGCGGACTACATCACCTATAAGTCGGACGGGACGCTCTACCGAGCGCATGGCGGCCGAATCACTGCTCTCGGAGACGTACTTCGGGAGCACCGTTTTCCAGTACGGAGTGTTCTTCGGGGTCCTGACCGTGGGCGCCCTCGTGGGGCGGGCGCTCAGTTTCGTCATCGAGCAACGGCTCAGCCGGAAGGCCGAGGCCACGGAGACGGAGAT
>PXSL01000124.1 GCA_003022815.1 Halobacteriales archaeon SW_5_68_122
TCGACCACCTCGCCGACGGTTTCGGCCTCCTCGAGCGTCGGGAGTAATACACAGACGTCCGAGCGGTCGGGCATCGACCGGGACTGTGACACTCAGCAACCAAAAGGGTAGTGTAACTGTTACAGAATCCAGTAATAACCAGTAACAGTAGGTGCTATTTCTGAAATCAATTTTTAAGTGGGATTGGGTAGTATATTGATGTAGACCGATGAAGCAGGTGTCCGAAGGAATGGATGCGAAACCCGTCGCCTATATGGAGGCGGGTGCGTACGCCACCTTTCCAGGATATTCGTTCATCGGTCTAAACGAGTGTTCCCGTTCTGGTGGCGTCCAGTCTACGGCTCGAACTGGGTTGGTGAGGAGCCGTCAGACCGATCGCTCTCGTTGCTGTGTGACGCCGCTCACGTCAACCGGTGCTATGACCGATTCGATTACGAAGCGTCGTGAGAGTCCGGGTGGACTGTCCAAAAATCATGGTGGTAATACGGCTGTGCAGCCAGCCAGATGTCGCATCAAAACGCACGTTCTCACCACGGGCTACCCGTTGTGGTCGAATGCGATTGAATACTACTGAAAATCAGAACGGTGAGCTTTCGCCCTCCGCCGGCGGGGTCGAGAGCGCGACTTCGACGGCCAATGGAAAAGGCTTATGCGCGTTTTGACAGTTGTTCCGGGCAATGAGTCAACGGCGGGACCAGGTCGAGGAGCGCCTCGACGAGTACGAGTCACAGCTCGACTCCGTTTACCGGCTGTACCACATCCCCGTTCTCGCGGCGATGATGCTCTTCATGCTGTGGGTTCGGGTGCGGCACTACGAGCGGATGATAGGCGAAAACGGGCGGCCGCTGTACCGCGGGAACGACCCCTACTACCACCGGCGGACCACCGAGTACGTCATCCGGAACTACCCGTTCAACATGCCGTACGAGGTCTGGACCGGCTTCGATACCGGAACCCAGGTCGGTCAGTTCGGGACCATATTCGACCAGGTGGTCGCGACGGTGGCGCTCGTCGTCGGCCTCGGCGACCCCTCCACGGAGACGGTCACGCTGGTCACGGTGCTGACGCCGCCCGTCATCGCAGTGCTCTGTGTCCCGCCGATGTTCCACGTGGGCAGACGGCTCGGCGGCCGTCTCGGCGGTCTCGTCGGCGTCCTCATCATGGCCCTCACGCCCGGCGCGTTTCTCTTCCGGAGCGTCGCCGGCTTCTACGACCACCACATCGCCGAGGTGCTCTGCACCCTGCTCGCGCTCGTCGTCGCCATGCGGATGCTGACTGTCGCCCAGCGCGACGAGCCCATCTACGAGTTCGTCGACACCCGCGAGTTCGGTCTTCTGAAGGCGCCGGTCGCGTGGGGCGCGGCCCTCGGGGCCGCGCTGGCACTGACCATGCTCGTGTGGCCGCCGGCGCTTTTCCTGCTCGGCGTGTTCGCCATCTTCCTGTTCGTCCAGCTCTCTCTCGAGTTCGTCAAAGGTCACAGCCCGGACCACATCGCCATCCCCTCGGTCGTCGCCTCGCTCGTCGCGGGTCTGCTCGTCGTGCCGTTCGTGACCACCACGGAACTCACGACGACGGAACTGTCGATTCTACAGCCGCTCTTGGGGGTTCTGGTCGCCGGCGGCGCGGCGTTCATGGCCGCCGTCGCACGTCTGTGGGAGGACCGGGACCTGTCGCGGGCCGGGTACCCGGTCGGCGTCGCGGCGGTCGGCGGCCTCGCGGCGGGCGTCGTCGCCCTCGTCGCGCCCGAGACGTTCGACTTCTTCGTCCGTCAGGTCCGGCGGGTCGCCGGCCTCGGGTCGACCGACACCGCCGCGACCGTCGGCGAGGCCCAGTCGGTGGACAACCCCGTGCGGTTCTTCTTCCGGAACTACGGGCTGGCGTTCTACACCGCTCTCGCCGGGGCCGCCCTCATCGGCATCCGGGCGCTTCTGGCCGAGCGCGCCCGCGCCGAGCGGACGCTCGTGATGGTGTTCACCGTGCTTCTGGTGCTGTTCACGCTGACCCAGCAACGGTTCGACTACTACCTCGTGGTCGGCGTGGCGGCCACCAACGCCTACCTCGTCGGCGTAGTGTTCAACTTCATCGACATCGAGAACGTTCGCGAGAGCGTCACGAACATCGAGGCCTATCAGGTGCTGGTCGTCATCGCGATACTGTTCGTCGTCGCCGGACCGCTCGTGGTGCGGCCGCTGGTGTTCCTCCCCGGAGTAGTCGACGTCGCCGACGGGTCGACCGACCCGGGCGAGTACCAGGACTGGGAGGACAGCCTCGAGTGGCTCTCCGAGGAGACCCCCGAGGAAGGCGAGTACGCGGGCGGCAGCGAGGGGACCCTCGACTACTACGGCGACTACGAGCGGACGGACGACTTCGAGTACAGTGACGGCGAGTACGGGGTGATGGCGTGGTGGGACTACGGCCACTACATCACCTACGGCGGCGAGCGGGTCCCGGTCGCCAACCCGTTCCAGCAGAACGCCGACCAGGCCGCCGACTTCCTGCTCGCGGACAACGAGTCCGAGGCCGAGCGGATTCTCGAGGAGGACACCGGCGAGGGAAGCGAAACCAGATACGTCATGATAGACTACAAGCTGGGCTACGCCGGCACGACGAAGTACAACGCCCCGACGGCCTTTGAGACGCGGCACGACGTCGACAGGGGCGACCTCGGCCTGACGCTGGCAGCCCAGCGGTTCATCCGGCAGGGTCGGTACGTCCCGGCCTACGCCATCCACAATCAGCGGGACTACGAGAGCATGCGGGTCCGTCTCTACCAGTTCCACGGGAGCGCACGGGAACCGGCCACTATCGTTACCCGATTCCAGGAGGTCCGGGGAACTCTGGTCCAGCCGAACCCCCGGGGCCCCGACGGCGTCGCTCCGGTAGAGACCTACAACACCTCCGAGGCGGCCCGCGAGGCGGCCCGGCAGGACCCCAACGCCAGACACGGCGGCATCGACGGCCGGCCTCCCGAGCGGGTCGAGGCCCTCGAACACTATCGGCTGGTCCACGCCAGCGAGCCGTCCTCCAGCGACCGTCTCGACGAGCCGCCATTCTTCGAGGCCTACAACGTCGACGCGCAGTCGAAGGTTCCCTACGTCAAGACCTTCGAGCGCGTCGAGGGCGCGACCGTCGAGGGGACCGGCGGTCCGGCCAATGCCGAGGTCGAGGTGCGCGTCCAGATGGAGATGCCGACCGTCGACCGGACGTTTACCTACCGGCAGTTCGTCCGGACCGACGACCAGGGCAACTTCGAGACGACCGTTCCCTACTCGACGACCGGCTACGACGAGTACGGCACCGAGGCCGGTTACACCAACACGAGTGTCCGGGCCACCGGTAGCTACCAGTTCATCGCGATTCCCGAGAACGGCACGGACGTCTTCATCGGCCAGGCCGACGTGACCGAGGGCCAGGTCCTCGGCGAGAACGACACCGCCGTCCGGGTCGAGATGCAGTCGCAGGCATCGAGCGGTAACGAAACGAGCGACAACGAGACGAGCGGCAACGAGACCGACGCGACCGGGAGCGACACCGACGGCGACCAGTCGGGCGATTCGGGGGCGAACGCGACGAACGACACCACACAGCAGCGGGCCAGAGCCGCCTGAATGACCGAGACCACCGGCCTCCGCTCGTGGCTCGTCGTCTACCTGAAGGGCGCCTGCATGGGCGCGGCCGACACCGTGCCCGGCGTCTCCGGCGGCACCATCGCCGTCATCGTCGGGGTCTATGAACGGCTCATCGCCGCGCTCACCGCCATCGACCCGCGCGCGACCCGGGGACTGCTGGCCGTCCACACCTCCGAGGGCCGGAGCGACCTCGCCGCGGACCTCCTCCGGATGGACGCCCCGTTCCTGCTCGTGCTGGGGTCCGGCGTCGTCACGGCCGCCGCGCTGATAGCGACGGTGATGAACTTCCTCGTCACACAGTACGCGGCGCCGACGTACGCGTTCTTCTTCGGCCTCATCGCGGCGTCGGCGGTCGTGCTGTACCGCCACGCCGACGCCGGAACGCCCGGACGGACCGCCGTCGCGGCCACCGGGTTCGTGCTCGCGTTCGTCGTTACCGGCTTCTCGGCCAGCGCCCGGTCGACGGACCCGCCCGCGCTGTTGCTGTTCGTCGCCGGCGCCGTCGCCATCTCCGCGATGGTGCTACCGGGCATCTCCGGGTCGTTCCTGCTGCTCGTGATGGGGCTGTACGAGTTCATGAGCGGCCTCCCCGGGGCCGTGGCGTCGGCGCTGGTGTCGGCCGCGAGCGGCGATTTCGGGGGTCTTGTCGGGCCGCTGTCGGCACTGGCGGCGTTCGGGGCCGGCGCTCTCGTCGGGGTTTTCTCGGTCGCCTACGCCGTGCGGGCGGCCCTCCGGCGCTACCGGGAGGCGACGCTCGTCTTTCTGGTCAGCCTGATGATCGGGGCGCTGCGACTCCCGCTCGAGCGCATCGCCGCCGACGCCGGCGCCCTCTCGCCGGCGACGGCCGTCGCCGTCGTCTTCCCCGCCGGGGGCGGTATCGCCGCCGTTTTGCTTCTGGACCGCTACACCGACGACCTGGAGTACTGAGATGGCCGACCGACCGACGCTGACGACGCTGACGCTTTTCGTCGTGGTGTTCGGACTGCAGGCGTTCGGCGGCTTGTTCGGCCTCGACACCTCAGTCTTCGTGCTCGCGTGGCCGCTGACCGACCGGCCCGCGGCGGTTGTCCTGAGCGTGTACGCTCACGGCGGTCTCGGGCACTTGGCGGCCAATATGCTGGCGCTGGCCATCTTCGGCCCGCTCGTCGCCTACCAGACCACGCCGACCCGGTTCCACGCGTTCTTCGTGGTCTCGGGCGCCATCGCCGGCGTCGTCCAGGTGGTCGCAACGCTGCCGTTCGAGCCGACGGGCGTCCTCGGCGGCAGCGGCGCCATCTTCGCGCTGATGGGCTACCTGCTGGTCGGCAACCGTGCCTCCTACACGGCGCTGTCGTGGCTGCCGCTCGGGACGGCCGGGTCGCTACTGCTGTTTGCGGTGCTTGCAGCCGTCGTGACGCTGGCGACGGCCGCGCCCGGCGTCGCCCTGGTGGCGCACTTCACCGGCTTTCTGGTCGGACTGCTGGCCGGTCGGGCACGACTGCTACACCCGCCGAGCGCCGACCGGCGGCCGGCCGCGGACTGATAGTGATTACTGTACGTCAGTGCCGGATCGACCGCACGCTGTCATGCGGTCGTACCGGTAAACAGTTACAGCAATCACTATGACACGAGTCACAACACGGAAGACCGGGGCGCTCGGAGCCCCGGATATGTACGAGGCGGTCCACGCCCGCCCCGACGGCGAGGCCACCGTCGCCCGCCTGGCCCGGACGGCGGCCGACTACGGGTACGAGGGGGTCGTGGTCCGGAACCACGGGGACGCCCGGGCGGAGTACGACGCCGAGGCCGTCGCCGACGAGTACGGCCTCGACGTGGTCTCGGCCATCGAGATTCGCACGGACGACCCGGGACAGGCGGGCGGCCTCATCAGCAACTACCGCTCGAAGGTCGACGTCGTCTGCGTCCACGGCGGGCCGCTGAACCGTTTCGCCGTCGAGGAACCGAAAGTGGACGTGCTGGCCCACCCCATGCGCGACGGCGACGTCAACCACGTGCTCACGAAGGCCGCCGTCGAGAACGGCGTCCACCTGGAGTTCAACCTCGGCCGGGTGCTCCAGGCCGACGGCGGCCCCCGCGTGCAGGCCATCCAGGGCCTCCAAAAGCTCCGGGAACTGGTCGAGACCTACGACGCCCCGTTCGTGGTCTCGGCCGACGCCGCCTCCCACCTCGAACTGCGGGCGCCCCGGGAACTGTACGCTGTCGGCGAGGCCGTCGGGTTCGACCGCGAGACCGTCGAGGCCGGGCTCCGGGCGTGGGGCGAGTTGGCCGAGCGGAACCGACGGCGGCGCTCCGAGAGGTTCATAGAGCCCGGCGTCCGTATCGAGGAGCATGAAGAGGACCCATGAGGAGCACGCCGCCCGGTTCAACGCCATCGCCGACGAGTACGACGACGACAAGAGCGAGGAGTACCGCGCCTGCGTCTCCCTGGTCGTCGAGGCGGCCGACCCCGCGGCCGACGAGACGGTGCTCGACGTAGGCTGTGGGACCGGCGCCATCGGCCTGCGGCTCGCCGAGTCCGCCGGCCGCGTCGTCGGCCGCGACGTCAGCGAGGGGATGATGCGGCAGGCCGAGCGGAAGGCGGCCGAGCGCGGCCTCTCGAACGTCGAGTTCGGCGAGGGCACCTTCCGGGACCCGGCCGTCGACGCCGCCGACGTTGTCGTCTCGAACTTCGCGATGCACCACCTCTCCGACGGAGAAAAACGGGAGGCGCTAGAGGTCATCGCTGGCCTCGGGCCGCGCCGGTTCGTGCTCGGGGACGTGATGTTCTTCGGCGAACCGGACTCCAATGAGCCGTTCTACAGCCCCGAGGTCGACGACCCGGCGACGGTGGGCGTGCTGGCCGACGCGCTGACCGACGCCGGGTTCGCGCTCGTCGGCGTCGAGAAGGTCCACGAGCAGGTGGGCGTCCTCGTCGCCGACCGGACGGCGCCCTAGAAAACGTGGTACAGCATCGCGTAGATGGCGATGCCCATGGTGAACGAAATCAGCCACAGTGAGGCCGCCACGCGGCCGGCGGTCCGGTGGCGAGTCTCGTATATCTCATCGACGGAGTGGGTGCTGCCGATCAGTAGCGCGTAGAAGACGAACGGCACACAGATAATGGCCAAGGAAATGTGGACGAACAGGAAAGGCAGATAGAGGTAGGTTCGGACGACGGCGGGGCCGGTGAACTCGGTCGGCCCGAGGACGGCCACCCGGTAGAGGTACAGCACTAGGAACAGCGCGAACAGGCCGAAACTGGTGGCCATGAGCAGTCGGTGGCGCCGGACCTCGCCCCGGCGGATGGCGCGGACGCCGGCTGTGATGGTGCCGATGGCCGCGAGGCTGACGACTGCGTTGATGTGCGGTATCGCCTCCAGCACGCCCCGCGGACTCGGGAGCGCTCCGACGGGGAGCATCTGCAGGGCGGCGCCAAACACCAGCGCCAGCGATACCGCGGTCAGCACAGCGGTCAGCGCCGGCACGTGCTCGCCGGCCCACGTCCGGGTTTCCATGCCTGCCGGTACGGACGCCCGGTGGATATGTGTTTGTGATTCGACGCCGGAAGCGTCGATACGTCGACTTCTGCTGTCGTGTGCTAACACTTATCACTCTCTGGGACGTAGCTACGAATGATATGCGCGGCTCTGAACCAGGGGGAGCCACCCTCTATGAGTGTATCGACTGCGGTGACCGCCAGCAGGACCCCGACGCACGCCTCTGTTCGTGCGGCGGCTATCTCAAAAACATCGGCGTCAGCCGGAGCCTGTAAACTACCCCGTCCTACGTCGCTCACCCACAGGGGGTTCGCTCGTTGAGGGCGGGGCGTTCCCACAGCGGTTTCGGCCCGGCCCCCGTGCATGGACGAGGCGCGACCTTCGTTGCAGTCGCGTCATCCCGGCCGAACAGCGCACGTCGCGTTGCGACGCCGCCTTGGACTAATTCGGACGGTCTGCGACACTCCTGCTTTACTTGTCGGTGTCCACGACATGGCCCCGACATCAGGGGACGGTTTACGTGCGCCCCACCTCGGCAGGACGTGTGCCTGCCGAGGCTTGCACAGGCGGTTATGAGTGGTTTCGGCAAAAGGTATGGTTTCGACCCCGTTGCCAGCATCACGCACACCGAGAACCTCCATTCGTGTCAGCTTCTTCCCCACCTGACTCGCTTGTGCTTCCGCCGGGGACCGGAAGCACTGCACTCCTTGAGGGTGGGCCTCCGCCTTAATTTAGATGACGACTTCTTTCGGCGTGCCGCCGGCGCTCGGACGTCGGTCCCGGCGGCGCCGCTCTTGGGCGCGTCCCCGGTAGGAATTAGTATTCTTGTAAAGCGTCAGCCCTCACCGCCACGGTCGCAACGGTGTTCGACCCAGATGCCGACGCCGACGTGTCCCTCGCGATACATGGGTGAGTACTCACCTACACGCCAACGAGGTGCGCGAGCGCACCCGCAATTCGGTCAGTGGCCTCTGGTGTGAGCCGCCCGAGCCGTTCAGTGATGGTCGCGTGTTTGACAGTCATTATGTACCACGGTGACGCCCAACTCCGCTTTGGCGCTCCCCCCTCGGCCCACATCGCTGGGGTGAGTTCTACCGCCTGTTCTCGCTCGCTCGTCGTCACGCCGACCACTATGTACTCCTCTCCATAAAACGGGTGTCGGTCGTCGCTCAGCACGACGTAGGGTCGCCCGCCGTCCCAAAGGGGGCCGGATGCCACACCACATCGCCGCGCTGGTACCGGGGCCATCTCGCTACCGCTCCGCGTTCGCGGCGTCGCGCCACTCGGCGTAGTCCTCGGTTCCCTCACGCTCCGTGACGGTTTCGAGCGACGATAGCATCCCGAGGTACGCGCCGACACGGTCGTCGTCGCCAATGGCCCAGTAGGGTTCAGCGTGGCGCACCAATTGTCGGTCTTCGAGGCGCTGGAGGGTCTTGCCGACCGATCCCCGGGCGACGCCGGTCGCTTCATGGATTTCCTTCGGTGTGAATCCCTGTTCGGGATGGGCTGCGAGGAACGCGAGTATCGTGTGTGCGTTCGACCCCTCACGAAGCGTCCAATCAAACTCCTCGCTATCACTTGATTCTCGGTAGTCTTCGAACTCGACGGGCATCGTGTGTCAAAGAACGTCACCAGTCGTCATAAAGTAACCGCATTTGAACCTAAGGAGCTATGCGCGGGACCGGATTTGAACCGGAGGAAGACGGTCGCTCACTACATTCGCGCTGCGTCTTCCAGGGTACAAATCCGGTCGACAGTCCTGCCGCTCGTGGGTTACTCGCGGCAGAACATGCGTGGGACCGGATTTGAACCGGCGGACCTCTACAGGACAGCGCCCTCAACGCTGCGCCGTTGGCCTAGCTTGGCTACCCACGCACGCAGCGTCTCGCAGGGCTTTCCTTCGTCGACAGACCGGTCGGCGGCCCCCGATTCCGGGCCCGGTCCCAATCGTCTTCGCCGCGGAAATCGTCCGAACGTGCCGGCGGGAGGCGGAGCAGCGAACCGGGGTTCCGAATTTCCGTCCGGAACTCGAAGGCGAGACCCGGCGGCCGGCCCATGCCGCGAAACGCGGAGGTCGACTACCCCGCTCTGCTCGCGCTATCGCTTAGTTGAAGTATGTACCGACAGTTTCCCCCGTATGGCAAAGTACTCGACCGGCGGTGTCGGGGGCGACTCCAGCGACGCCTGCGAACTCTGCGGGGCCGAGGACCGCACCCTCGAGACGGCGACGGTCGCCGGCGCGCAACTCGAGGTCTGTTCGGAGTGTGCCCAGCACGGCGAGGACTCCGGCGGCGGGTCCAATGACGGCGACAGCGGCCGCAACGAGCAGGACCGCCGCAGGAAGGCCGCCCGGAACGCCGCCCGCATCGACGACGCCCGCACGGTCGACACCGATTTCGAGGAGGGGACGAATTATGAGGATGACCCCCTGCCGTATCTCGTCTCCGACTACGGTGCGACACTGGAAGCCGCCCGACAGGACGCCGGCCTCCGGACCGACGAACTCGCCGCGGAACTGGATGTCGACGAGGCCGACATCGTCGCCGTCGAGCAGGGCCGCGCCGCCCGCGCGAACGTCGGCGGCTCGGTCATCGGGGCGCTCGAGGATCGCCTCGACGTCGAACTCGCCGAGGAGTAGCCCACGGTCCGGTTGGGTCCGGTTCCGACCCGCTTTTGTCGCCGACGCTCCTGCTGGCGAGCATGACGTCCTCGCTCGCACCCGACAATCCCGAGACGCTCGCCTTTGAGTCCATGGTCGAGTCCGGCGGCAGCGGCGTCGTTCTCTCGGAGACGTACTTCTACCCCGAGGGCGGCGGCCAGCCGGCGGACCGCGGCACCGTCGACGGTCTCGACGTGCTCGACGTCCAGGAGCGCGACGGCGAGGTGGTTCACACCCTCGACGGCGCCGTCGAGGCCGGCCGAACCGTCGAGTGCGCGGTCGATCCCGCATTCCGGCGGTACTGCCGGCGGGCCCACACTGCAAGCCACGCGCTGTACGGCGCGGGGCGGCGACTGCTGGGCGACCTGGGGTATGGCGGGTTCGGAATTGGAGCGGAGAAGGTCCGCGTGGACTTCACCACCACTACTGACATCGACGACAGGACGCTTCTGGAACTGGAGCGGCTGGTCAACCACTGCGTCTGGGAGAGCCGCGAGGTGACCTGGGAGCGGCTCCCCCGCGAGGAGGCGCTGAACCGCGAGGACGTCGCGTTCAATACCAAGACCGAGGAGGGCATCACCGGCGAGACAGTCCGGGTCGTCGAAGTCGACGGCTGGGACGTCGCCGCCTGCGGCGGCACCCACGTCCGCAACACCCGCGACATCGGCCCGGTGACGGTGCTGGAGCGGTCCAACCCCGGCGAGGGACTGACCCGCGTGGAGTTCGCCGTCGGGCCGGCCGGCATCGACCGCCGGGTCGCCGAGAAGGGCGCCGCGCTGGAGGCGGCGGCGACGCTCGGCACCGGCGTCGAGTCGTTGCCGGACGAGGCTGAACGGTTGCAGTCGGAACGGTCGGAGCTGGAGGCCGAGCGGGACGAACTGCGGGACGGGCTTCTCGATGCCGCGGTCGCCGAGGCCGCCACCGACGCCTTCAAGCGCGACGGCCGGCGGTGGGCCACCGGCGTCGTCGACGCCGACGCGAACGCCCTCGCCGAGCGGGTCAGCGACCGCCCCGACGACGTGGACGTGCTGGTGCTGGTAACGCCGGCCGGCCAGCTGGCGGTCGGGACCGGCGGCGACCCCGAGGCCGGCGACGTGGTCGACGAGGTGACAGAGGAGTTCGGCGGCGGCGGTGGCGGGTCGCCGGCAGTGGCGCAGGCCGGCGGCCTCGGCGCCGACGGCGAGGCGGT
>PXSL01000125.1 GCA_003022815.1 Halobacteriales archaeon SW_5_68_122
GAGCGTCTCGTCGAGCGCCCGGTCGGCCATGTTCGGGTTGCACGCCCCGAGCACGTAGTAGGGGTCGCGGTCGGCACTGACCTTCTCGTTCAGCAACTCCGACGGCGAGAACTCGACTGGGACGCCGAACCCGGTCGCCTCGGCGACCTCGCGGACGTGCTCGACGGCCTCCTCGTGGCCCATCTCGAGGGTGGTCTGCTTCTCGCCGATGTCGTCGGCGTCCAGTTCCGAGGGGTCGAAAGCGAGGCCCATGGGTGAGCGTGGGACGCAGGCGGACAAAAGGGTTCCTCCGGCGGCGAGTCGGCGACTGCGCTACTCCTCGGCGGTCGGGACGGGACCGGTGCCGACGCCCGCCCGGACCGCGTCGACGAACGACTGCCGGGTGTCGAAGTACACTTCCTCGGACTCCTCGAGAACGTCGCCGAGTTCGCGCGGGCCGTCGGGCGTCCGGATGGTGGTGTCGCCCTCTCGGCGGACGACCTCGCTCTTCTCGATGGCGTAGTGGAGCCGCGAGGCCACCCGGGCCGCCGGCGCGCCCTCGACCGGCTTCCCCTCGCCGAGTTCAACGGCCGGCTCCTCCCCGCCGGCATGCACCGCTGGGGTCATGTTGGCGCGGCGCTTCTGACGTACGCGCCCGTGGGTGCGGCCGTCACCACGGCAGGCGACCCGGCGCTCGCAGTCGGGGGCGCCGCCGTCGCCGTCGCCGTCTCGACGCTGCCGGACGCCGACGAGTTCCTCCCGCTCGACCACCGCGGCCCGACCCACACCGTCTGGTTCGTTGCCGCCTGCGCGCTCGCCGCAAGTAGTCTCGGCGCCGTCGCCGGCCCCGCGGTCGGCCGCCCCGCCGCGCTCCCGGCGGTCGCCGGCGTCGCCGTCGGACTCTCGCTCGTCTCGCACCTGCTGGCCGACATCGTCACGCCGATGGGTGTTCGGCCGTTCTACCCGCTGTCGTCGTGGCACCACTCCCTCGAGGTCACGCCGGCGCGGAACCCGCGGGCCAACGCGGCGCTGTTCGGCCTCGGGTCGGCCGCGCTCCTCGCCGGCCACTCCCTCGAGGTCACGCCGGCGCGGAACCCGCGGGCCAACGCGGCGCTGTTCGGCCTCGGGTCGGCCGCGCTCCTCGCCGGACAGGCCGTGGCGCTGGCCTGATAGTGACTACTGTAAGTCATTACTGGATCGACCGCACACAGTCGTGCGGTCGTACCGGTGAACAGTTACAGTAATTATATGACGCCCGGGTTTGAGGCACACTGGCCCGAACGGAACGGTCAAGCCCCTGCTCCGAGTACGGCCGCCGTGGACGGCAACGACCGCTCCATCGTCGGGTTCGTGATGGCGGGCCACGCGACGGTTCACACCTACGAGCTCTCGATTCCGATACTGATGACCGTCTGGCTCGTGGAGTTTCCCGTCACGACGGCCGAACTCGGCCTCGCGGTGGCGGTCGGCTACGGACTCTTCGGGGTCGGAGCGCTGCCGGGCGGTCTGCTGGTCGACCGGTACGGCTCCCGGGCGCTGGTGAGCGCCTGCCTGGCCGGCATGGCGCTGTCGTTTCTCCTGCTCGGGCTGGCGCCGGGCGTCGTCGGCATCGCGGCCGCGCTAGGGCTGTGGGGTGCCGCCGCCAGCGTCTATCACCCTGCCGGCCTCACGCTCATCAGCAACGGCGTCGAGGCCCGCGGCCGGGGGTTTGCCTACCACGGAATGGCGGGCAACGCCGGCATCGCCGGCGGCCCGCTCGTGACCGCCCTGCTACTCTTGGCTTTCGACTGGCGGACGGTGACGGTCGCCCTCGCGGTCCCGGCGCTCTTTTTCGCAGTCGTCGGCTTTCGGACCAGGTTCGACCCTACGGCGGCGGTCGACCTCGCCGGGGGCGAGGACCGGTCGACGCCGGACTCGGTCGCCGGGGTCGTCGGCGAGACGCGCCGGCTGTTCACCGTCGGATTCCTCCTCGTGTTCGCCGTGGTCTCGCTCAACGGTCTCTACTACCGGGGCGTGCTGACGTTTCTGCCAGAACTGCTCGGAGAGTTCCTCGCGGTCGGTGACCCCGCGCCCTTCCTCGACCCGGCCAGCCCCGTTGCCGAGGAGTTCGACCTCGCGCAGTACCTCTATGCCGGCCTGCTGACGGTCGGCATCGGCGGCCAGTATCTCGGCGGCCGGCTGACCGATGTCATCGAACCTGACCGCGGACTCGTCGGCATGCTCGCCGCCCTCACGGTCGTCGCCCTGGCGTTCGTGCCTGCGGCGGCCGCCGGCGTCGCAGGGCTTCTGGCCGTCAGCGTCGCCCTCGGGGTCGTCCTCTTCGGTATCCAACCGCTGAGCCAGGCCACGATAGCGAAGTACTCCCGCCCGGAGATGCGGGGGCTGTCCTTCGGGTACACCTACCTCGCAACCTTCGGCGTCGGCGCGCTCGGCGCCGCGATAGCCGGGGCCGTGCTGGCGTACGCGCCGCCACCGACCATGTTCGCCGTGCTGGCGTCCTTTTCGGCGGCCGCCGGACTGCTGGCGGCGCTCCTTGCGTCTGGTCGTTTCACCGGCTGACCCCGGCTCGGCGATCGGAACGGCTTAGTATTCCCGTAAGATACTACTGAGTTGTATGAGCGAGTTCGATGAGTTCTCGAACGTCGGCGAAGCGGAGGTAACGCGGGCCATCGGCCAGGAGTGGACCGAGGAGTTCATGGACTTCTCGGACTCGGACGTCATCGTGATCGGCGGCGGTCCCTCGGGGCTGATGGCCGCCAAGGAGCTGTCCGAGCGGGGCGTTCAGACGATGGTCGTCGAGAAGAACAACTACCTCGGCGGCGGGTTCTGGCTCGGCGGCTTCCTGATGAACAAGGTGACCGTCCGGGACCCCGCCCAGGCGGTGCTTTCGGACCTCGAGGTCGAGTTCAAGGAGTCCCAGGACAGCGAGGGGCTGTACGTCGCAAACGGGCCGGAGGCCTGTTCGGGCCTCATCAAGGCCGCCTGCGACGCCGGCGCCAAGATGCAGAACATGACGGAGTTCACCGACATCGTCATCCGGGAGGACCACCGCGTCGGCGGCATCGTGATGAACTGGACGCCTGTCCACGCCCTGCCGCGGGAGATAACCTGCGTCGACCCAATCGCCGTCGAGGCCGACCTGGTCATCGACGCGACGGGCCACGACGCCGTCGCCGTCTCGAAGCTCCAGGAGCGCGGCGTCCTGAACGCCCCCGGCATCGAGCACGCCGAGTCCCACAACACCGGGATG
>PXSL01000126.1 GCA_003022815.1 Halobacteriales archaeon SW_5_68_122
CCATCCGTTCGGCCTGCAGAGCTACACCGTCACGTTCCTCGGAAACCTCGTGCTCACGTCGGCGCTCGGCTTCGAGCAGGTCCGCAGTGCCGGCGAGACAACCCGCCGGTACGGTCGCGGCGACGAGTGGGAGGTCGACGACGTCGGCGGCGGCGTCGACCTGAGCGTCACCGGGAGCCGCGAGACTGACAGCTCCGTCGACTTCGGCGAGCGGACCCGTCGGGTCAGGCTGACCGTCGACAGCGTCGACACCGGCGCCGGCAGCGTCGAGGTCCGCGACAGGTTCCCCGACAGTTGGAACTTCCTCGGCGCCTACAGCGACGGCACCAGCCCCGAGGGCGAGAGCTACGTCACCTTCGAGGGCGAGACCACCGACCCCGCCGAGCTCGAGGGGACGACGTTCACCTACTTCATCGAGACCCCCAGCGGCGTCGAGAACAGCGGGATTTACGGCGTCGGCCCCGGCGAAGCGCTCACGCTGGACACCGAAGAGCAGGCCACCGATGAGTTCGCCGGCACGAACGACGTGTTCATCGCCGGGGTCGACCAGATCTGATACTGACTGCTGTGAGTCATCGCCGGATCGACCGCCCGACTGCGGGCGGTCGTCCCGGCAAACGGTCACAGCAGTCAGTATGAGCGGGCTGCCGGGCGGTGTTCAGGTACGCACCGACCAATGAGCCAGTTTCTGCCGGCCAGTCAACTGAACCCTGGCGGACTGAAAGGGCGAGGCGCTCTCGGCGAACCCCGACGAAGCAAGCACTACAGGCCGCATCGCGGCCGAAGCGCGCAGCGAGTCGCGGGAGTCGAGAGCGCCGAGGGCTTTCTGGACCCCGGAATCCCTTATCTGAACACTACCGGCCGCCGACTCCGCACCTTTTTTCGCCGCACCGCTCCACCCGCGAGTATGTCCGACCACGCGCTCGTCGTCGGCGGCACACGGTTCATCGGCCGCCACGTCGTTGAAGAGTTCCTCGATTCGGGGTACGACGTGACCTTCTTCAACCGCGGTACCCACGACAATCCCTTCGAGTCGACCGACGGCGTCGCCCGCGTCGAGGGCGACCGCAAGAACGAGGCCGACCTCCGGCGGGCCGGCCTGGCGGTCGACCCCGACATTGTCGTTGACTGCGTCGCCTACCAGCCGCGGGACGTCCACGCAGCCGTCGACATCTTCGCCGACGTCGACGCCTACGTGTACGTCTCCTCGGGGGCGGCCTACGACGCCGAGCGGGTCCCCAAGCGGGAGGACGACACGCCGCTGTGTGCGTGCTCGGCCGAGCAGGCCGTCGACGACGGGCCGGAGAGCTACGGCCCCCGGAACCGAGCGGTTCGACTACTGGATCGACCGCGTCGAGGGCCACGACCGGGTCGTCGTCCCGGGCGACGGGACGAACCTCTGGCACCTGGTCTACGTGGCCGACGTCGCCGCGGCACTGCGGACCGTCGCCGAGGAGGGCCGACCGGGCGAGGCGTACAACGTTGGCGACGGTCACGCCCCCACGCTCGGCGAGTGGGTCGAACTGCTGGCCGACGCCTGCGGGGCCGACGTCGAACCGGTGTTCGCGAGCAAGCGCGAGCTGGGCGCGGTCGGCCTCTCGCCCGGGGACTTCCCGCTGTACCGGGACCCGCCACACTTGCTGTCGACGACGAAACTCCGCGCGCTGGGGTGGGAGCCGACGCCACACGGAAAGGCGCTGTCGGCGACGGTGGCAGACCACCGCGACTCGGCGCGGACCGGCCGGGAGAACGGCCCGGACCGCGGGACCGAGAGGCGGCTCCTCAAGGTGCTGGAGACCGTCGAGTGAGCGCCGGGGCGACACGGCCCGTCCCCGGCGCGGACCCGTTCGAAGCGGCGACAGGACTGTGACGACTGGATAGCGGTTCAGCGACACGGCCCGTTCCCGGCGCGGATCCGTTCAAAGGGAATCGTGTGGTCACCGAACGGGCGGTCGGCGACTCGGCTTCCGGTTAGACGTCCTTGTCCGGGACGTCCTGTCCGTAGATACGCTCGGCGAACAGTAGCGCCACGAGACCGAAGATGATTATCGCGTAGGAAACGGCCGCATAGAGGGCATCGAGTTCGGTCGAGTACTCGCTGGTCCGGAAGATGATGGCCTTCCGGACCATCGCGATGACGCCCGTGTAGATGATGAGCCGGACGATGCGGCGCGTTTCGCTCTCTCTGACGTACGCCAGCACGGTCTGGTACACCTCGATGATGATGAGCAACAGCAGCCCGGTGTCGATGAACCCGACGACGACGTTCGGGTCCGTTATGGCCCCGCTCCGAATTGCGAGGGCAATCTGGAGCGACAGATCGACGACGCCGATGGCGAACAGCAGCGCGAACACCGAGGCTGCGGCCAGTTCGACCCCGTGGACGAACCGGTCGGCGAACCTGGAGTAGCGTTCAAGAATGGAGGGCGCCGACTCATCCTCGGTCGGGGGGGACGCCGGTGGGGTGGTTGATTGTTCCTCGCTCATGGTTTCGACAGGGCCCGGTCGAGGTCCGCGTGCCGGGCCGTCGCCGGCCGGAAGCGAACGCGAAAACGGGGCATTGCCGTACGATACGCCGCGCGTCGGAGCGATATAAATCTCGGGATAGAGGAAGTCCCGCGGCCGCCGTGCGCCGCCGGAGGCCAAAGGTTTTGTCTCGCCCTCTCGCAATCCCGTTATGTTCGGCAAGTCGAAGTGGATACGCCTGCCCCGTAGTGTCGTCCTGGGGCACGGTGTGCTTGACCGGACCGTTGAGGCCGTCGACGAACTGTACCTCGACGGCCGGCCGCTCATCGTGACCAGCCCGACGCCGAAGGCACTGGCCGGCGACCGGCTGGTGGCCGCCTTCGAGACGGCCGGCTTCGACCCTGCCGTCGCCGTCGTCGAGAACGCGACGTTCGCCTCCGTCGAGGAGGTCCTGGAGACGGCCGGCGCGGTGGAGGCGGGCTTTCTCATCGGCCTCGGCGGCGGTAAGCCGATCGACATCGCGAAGATGGCCGCCGACGAGCGCAACTGCGGGTTCGTCTCGGTGCCGACCGCCGCCAGCCACGACGGCATCGTCTCCGGCCGCGGCTCCGTCCCCGAGGGCGACACCCGCCACTCCGTGGCGGCGGACCCGCCGCTGGCCGTCGTCGCCGACACCGAACTCATCGCGGCGGCGCCCTGGCGGCTGACGACGGCCGGCTGTGCGGACATCGTCTCCAACTACACTGCCGTCAAGGACTGGCAGCTGGCCCACCGGCTGAAGAACGTCCGGTACAGCGAGTACGCCGGCGCGCTCTCGCAGATGACCGCCGAACTGCTGGTCGACCGCGCCGACGCACCTCATCTCCCACCAGCTCGACCGAATCGAGCCCGGCGAGGCGCTGCACGGCCACCAGGTCGGCGTCGCCGCTATCGTTACCGAGTACCTCCACAGCGGCGAGGGGGGCGATTGGCGCCGCGTCCGGGACGCGCTGGCCGACATCGGCGCGCCGACGACCGCCGCGGCGCTGGACATCGACGACGAGCGGTTCGTCGAGGCGATGACCTCCGCCCACGAGATACGGGACCGCTATACCATTTTAGGTGACGGCATCGACGAGACGGCGGCCATCGAGGCGGCGACGGTCACCGGCGTCCTGGGTTGACAGTCGTCAACGACAGTCGGGACGCCGGCCCGGACCCGACAGGTCGAAGAGGGCCGCGCTCCCCCGACCTGTATGGGAACGACGCTGGACTCCCGCGAGGCACAGGCCGTCGAGGCCCTGGACCGGCTGTACAGGCAGTACCCCGACCCGGAGATATCATTGGAGTTCTCGAACCGGCTGGAACTGCTCGTCGCCGTCGTACTGTCGGCGCAGTGCACCGACGAGCGGGTCAACACGGTCACCGCCGACCTCTTCGAGAAGTACGACGGCCCCGAGGCGTATGCCGCCGCCGACGAGGAACGGCTGGCCGCGGACATCGACTCGATAACGTACTATAACAACAAGGCCAGTTACATCGGGTCGGCCTGCACGGACATCATCGAGGAGCACGACGGCGAGGTGCCGGATACAATGTCTGAGCTGACGGACCTCGCGGGCGTCGGCCGCAAGACCGCAAACGTCGTCCTCCAGCACGGCCACGAGGTCGTCGAGGGCATCGTGGTGGACACCCACGTCCAGCGCATCTCCCGGCGGCTCGGTCTGACCGAGGCGGAGCGCCCCGAGGCCATCGAGGCGGACCTGTTCGACGTCGTCCCCCGCGAGGACTGGAAGGAGTTTACCCACCTGCTCATCGCTCACGGCCGGGCGACCTGCACCGCGCGTACCCCCGACTGCGAGGACTGCACGCTGGAGGACATCTGCCCGTCGTCGAAGCTGGACGGTGACATCGACCTCGCGGACGGCAGCGAGTGGTAAACTACCCCGTCCTACGTCGCTCACCCACAGGGGGTTCGCTCGTTGAGGGCGGGGCGTTCCCACAGCGGTTTCGGCCCTGGCCCCCGTGCATGGACGAGGCGCGACCTTCGTTGCAGTCGCGTCATCCCGGCCGAAC
>PXSL01000127.1 GCA_003022815.1 Halobacteriales archaeon SW_5_68_122
CGACGGCGTTCCGGTAGTACCGCGTGCCGCGGCTCTCGCGGTCCAACTGCAGCTGCCGTGTGTTGTCAATGTTCATGACTGATCCATTACGACGGCACCTACATAGTGATTGCACCCGTCACTGCAGGCTGATATAAGAGCCGTCGGGCGGCGGGCGGGGTCTCGCGCGGATGGTAAGGCTACTGACTCCGACCCGCGTCACCGCACGACATGGAGGACGTCTCCATGCGTTTTACCTCGCACGATAAACTCCCTTAGCTCTTGGCTCGATTCATTGATTTCCTCTACCCTGAAGGGCGAGGCTTCCGCTGGCTATCCATCAGTAGTGTTGAGTTGTAAGGGACTAGCGTGCTTCAGCAGGGATGGCGGCGTTTCCGAACGCCCTCTCCCGCTCGCGGGCTGTGCCTCGCTGCGCGCGGCCGGCGGCCGTGCTTACGTCGGCTCGCTCCGCGAGTGGTCGGCCCCGTTCGAGGTCCCATCCGACCTTGGCCGACCAGCTCTCGCATACCTAAACATCGCCGGTCGTCCGGTCACTCCCCCTCCCGGTAGTCGACTGCGTCCTCGCGGCGGTAGTAGCCGTGGACGGTCCGCTCGCCCTCCCCGCCGGGCGGCGCGCCGGCGAAGACGCCTACCTTTCCGGAGTCGGGATACACCATTACGTCCGGCTCCTTCATCGTCGAGATCATCAGGTACCGCAGCGTCCCCTCGGAGTCGTTGATGACTCGGTGGGCGCCCCGCTCGTCGGCCGGCAGCGCGACGTAATCCCCCGCTTCGAGCGGGACCCGCTCGCCGTCCAGTCGGAGGACGCCCTCGCCGTCCAGCACGAACAGCGCCTCCTCGTTGCCGGTGTGGTAGTGGTACGGCCACGATCGGTCGCCGGCCGGCAGTTCGTAGAGGCTACACCCCACGTCCTCGCCGTCGGCCGCGGCGGCCAGTTTCTTCCGGCGGAGCCCCGTCTCCCCGCCGGAGAGCGTCGACCACTCGAGGTCAGCCTCGTTGACCTTGCTCATGGCCAGGGCTCGCCTGGCGACGGCAAAGGCCTTGCCGCCGACCGTGGCGTTGATGATCCGCCGCCACCGGGGGCGGAGTGTGCAGGGACGCGACGTCGCCGCGACGGTCGCCGGCCTCGGAGTCGCCGTGGCAGTACTGACGCTCCTAGTCGTCCTCACCGGCGGCGAGGCGGTGCTGACCGCCCTGGGGCAGGCAGCGCCCCCGCTGGTCGCGGCCGTCGCCGCTGCGGTGCTGGCGTGGCTCTGTCTATGGGGACTCACCCTGCGGGCGGTGTTTTCGGCCGCCGGCGGGAGCCTCGGCGCCGTCGACGCGGTCCTCGTCAACGCCGGCGCGGCGTTCGCCAACCACGTTACCCCGTTCGGCCAGGTCGGTGGGGAACCGCTGGCCGCGTGGCTACTGGCCGATATCTCGGGAACCCCTTTCGAGCGGTCGCTCGGCACGATGACCAGTTTCGACACCGTCAACGTGATGCCGTCGTTGAGCCTCGCGGCGGTCGGCCTCGGTTACTACGCCAGCGTCGCGGTGCTGGGCGCGAGACTGCGCTCGGTGGCGGCTGGCCTCGCCGTCGTCGCGGTAATCGCGCCGGTCCTGGCGGCGCTGGCGTGGCGCTACAGGCATGACGTCGAGGCGTCGCTGGTCGCGCTGGTCGCGCCGCCGCTTCGGGTCGGCGGCCGATTGCTGCCGGTCGTCTCGTCGCCGGGACGGGCGGCCGTCGAGAACCGGGTCCGCGGCTTCCTGGGCGCCATCGAATCGGTCGCAACCGACCGGCGCCGCCTCGCGGTCGCTCTGGCATGTTCGACGGCCGGGTGGCTGGCACAGGTGGTCGGTCTGTGGGTCGCACTGCGGGCGGTCGGCGCCACCGTCCCGCTCTACGTCCCACTATTCGTCGTCCCGCTGGGGGCCGTTGGAAGCGCGATGCCGACGCCGGGCGGACTGGGGGGCATCGAACCCGTCCAGGTCGGTCTGTTGACCGCGACGACGGCCGCGGCCGCCGCGACTGTCACCGCCGCCGTTCTCGTGTTCAGCGTCGGCGGCTACCTGTTTACGACTTCCGTCGGTGCGGCCGCGGTCGCGGTCCTGCAGGTTCGCAAGCGGACCGCCGCCTGACGGCCAGTGGCCGAGCAGTCGAGTCGCGCTCCGGCCCCGAGGCGCTCGCTCCGTCCGGCAGTATTGCGAGAGGAGTGCCGCCGCTGTCGGTCGGGTCGAGGTCCGACGTGGAGCCATTGCGAAGGGTATCGACACGGCCCGCCGGGAAGACGGGCAGCTGTCAACCGTCGAACCCGACGCTATCGTACGGATAACCGGTAGCAACTCGCAGTCCCCGGCGGAAGTCGGGCCCGGGCACGGCCGTCACCGGTAGCCCAGGCGCTCGAGGCGGGCGGCCACCTCGGCGCTCGCCGTCTCGCCGACAGCCGCGGCGGCCGCCGGCAGTTCATGGCTCCCGGTGTCGGCCGCCGTCGTGACCGCCCAGGGAACCTCCCTGAGGGGGCGCAGGGCGAGGCCGGCGGCGTGACCGTACAGGCCCCGCTCGCCGACGGCGTTGCCGTGGTCAGCGGTAATGACTGCGCGGTCGGCGTCAATATTCGACAGCAGCAGTTCGACCTCCGGGAGCACCGCCCGGAGGTTCGCCCGGTAGGCCCGCCAGACCTCGGCGCGCGAGCAGCGGCCGAACCGGAGGTCCTCCCACACCGAGAGCGGTTCGTCGCCGAAGGCCTCGAGCTCGACGCCGTCGTCGCGGCCGTCGACGATGGAGGGAAAGTGCGGCTGCATGTAGTGAACGACCAGGCGGTCGAGGTCGTGCTCGCGGCCAGCGCGTATCGCCGCGTCGGTCACCGCCCGCGGCCGGACGGTCCCGAGGTCGTCGTCCCAGGCGTCCCGCCAGACCTCCCGGAGGTGGCCGAGCGCCGCGCCGTCGACGTGGTCGGCGCTGTAGGGGTTGGCGGTCACATAGCCCGTCGAGGAGAGCCGTTCGGGCCGCGCCTCGCCGAAGGTGGCTTTGAGCCACTCCGTGGAGGTGCCGCCCGGCGAGACCCGCGTCGTCCCGACCGGCAGCACCGAGTCGGGGTCGACCACCTCGGCCCACAGGTCCGCCCGGCAGGCGTCGAGCACGACGAGCAGGTCCCAGTCGGCGTCGAACACCGGGTCGGCCGACAGACCCCGGCCGTACCTGCGGTACGACCGCGAGAGGAACTCCCGGACCGCCCCGAAGCCGGCGCCCCGCAGGTTCCGTACGGCCTCGCCGACGACATCGGAGACGCGGTCCATACCGGGCGTCGAACGGCTTGGGACTTAATCCCACCCGTTCCGCTCGCCCCCTTGGAAGGGGAAACTACTTGCCATCGACGGAACAGTTGCTGCCGTGACCCTCCACGTCGCCGTTTCACACTACCCGGAGGGCGTCGGTCACGCCACCCGGATGATGGCGGTCGCCCGCGGCCTCGAACGGCGCGGCGCGTCCGTCTCTCTTGCCGGCGGCGGCCCCGGGCGGCGACTGTACGAGTCGAACGGCTACGCCGCCTTCGAGCCGCCGCGGGTGGACTACATCGGCGACTACCAGGGCGCCGGCGACCCCCTGAGGGGGCTGGGCCGCGTCCTGACCGGGAGCCTCCCGGACAGCCTCGACCGGGTCCGCGCCATCCGGTCGTGGCTCCGACGGGAGGCGCCCGATGCCATCGTGACCGACGACATGTTCACCGTCGCCGCGGCCGCGACGACGTCGGTCCCGCTGTACGTGCTCTCGCACAACGCCGCGGCGCTGTACCGCGACCCTATTATCGGCGCGTCGACGGCCGCCATCAACCGCTGTCAGCGGCTGGCCGCCGACCGGTTCTTCTACCCGACGGTGTGGCCGCCCGACGAGGGCGACCCCCCGGGAGTCGCCCGCGTGCCGCCGGTCGCGCTCCCGTCGCCCGCGGAGGCGCCGGACCCCGCGCCCGCCGACCCGGGCGTCGCTCTCGTGCCGTCGACGTACTCGACGTCGTTCGATGCGCTTGCCGACCGGCTCCGGTCGGCCGGCCACGACGTGACGCTCGTGGGCGACCACGACTGGGGACCCGTCCCCTCGCTATTACCCCTCCTCGGCCGGGCGGAGGCCGTCGTCTGCTCGGGCTACTCGACGGTCATGGAGGCCGCCGTTGCCGGGTCGCCCTGCGTCATCCTGCCGGCGACGAACGAACAGGAGGGCTTCGCCCGCCGCCTCGAACCCGTCGAGGGGTTCGTCACCGCCGAGGACCCCGCCGCCGTCGGGGCCGTCCTCGCCGACCCGCCCGCTGCCCCCGCGTTCACGAACGGTATCGCCGCCATCGCCGAGCGCATGGTCGACGACCTCGCGGCCTCGACGACGGGTCCGGAGCGGGCGGTCTGACGTCGCCGCGGCCGAGAGTTGCGTAGCGGACGCTCTCCCCATCGTTGTACGATGCCGCTCGACCGCCGCTGCCCCGACGGCCGGCCCCGACAGTCCCCGCCGTGATCGTCGCACCGGCCCACGCTTCGCCTGACGACGGTACAAGCGTACCCGACTGTCCGTCCGCGACGAGCGCTTACAAAAACGATAGCGCCGGCGACGCCGTCGCGCCGCCGACGGCCAGCCACCCGGCGAGAGTCATCGCCACGAGGCCGAGGCCGAGGTGCTAGCGACGAAGGCGCGACTGTCCGGCCAGTCGGTGGTGGGACCGCCTCGGGTTTGGTTCGGGCGGAGCGGGACCGCGCCGGGCGGGTCTGACGGGGGCCGGGAGGCGTGTTCGCTCCACCTCGGCCATCTCACTCTACTCCAGCAGGAAGGTGTGCTCGGGATAGCGCTCGCCGGCGATGGTCGTCTCGTCGGTTGCGACCCGCTCGAGACCCATCGCGCGGTAGAAGGCCGCTCCGGAGTCGTTGGCGGCGAGGGCGGTCGCCCGGAGCCGGTCGACGCCCGCCTCGGTCGCCTGCTCGACCAGCGCCTCGAACAGTTCCCGGCCGGCCCCCTCCCCGCGGCTGTCGGGATGGACGTACAAACGGAGGAGCGTCACCTCCTCGGGGTCAACGAAGGCGTGGGCGAAGCCGATCACGCTTCCCTCGGCCTCGGCGACGAGGAGTTCCGAGCGGGGTTCCTTGACATTCTCCCGGAGGCGGTCCGGACCGTACCACTCGTTGAACCCCTTCTCGACGCTTTCTCGGCTCATGATGTCGGGATAGTCGGTCTCCCAGGACGTGCGGGCCACCTCGCGGACGGCCTCGACGTCCGACCCCATGGCGTCGCGGACGTTCATGTCAACAACTACCACGGCCATCCGATTAGAGCTTTCGTCGCCCGGGGCCGTCGGTGGGCGGTTCCGGCCGTCGACCTACTCGGCGTTTTCGTCGTCGAGACCCCGCTTCAGCAGATAGCCCGCGCCCGCCACGCCGGCGGCGCCGCCGAGGACGCCGAACCCGGGGCCTTCGGCGTCGGTGGCCGTCCCCTCGGCGCCGTCGGCCGCGGCCGTCTCCTCGCCATTGCCGTCGTCGGCATCTCGTTGTTGCCGTTCGTGTCGTCGCCGTCGTCCGATTCGCCGCCCTGCGACAGCCGCTGTGCCGACTCCGGCGGCTGGTAGACGTACATCCCGTCGTTGGGATAGCTCCGGTTGCCGCCCCGCCAGCCGTCCTCACAGCAGATGACCCGCCCGTCGCGCAGCGCATACACGTTGTCGACGTTCCGGAGCGCGTCGTCGACGTCGGCCATCGCCTGCTCCTCGGTGAAGTCCGGGCCGACGACAACCGGTTCGAGCGTCGAGACGTCGTAACCGTCTTCGAGTTCCGCGCGGTAGACGACGCCGCCGTCGACTCGCTCCAGCGAGACGTTGCCGCCCTCATTGGACGGCCCGGCCAGGTCGTCGTTGAACTCCGAGATGCCGAAGTAGATGTAATCGCCCGGCTCGGCGTCGTCGACGGCGTCGACGCCCTCGGCCTTGTTGAACTCGATGGAGGCGCCGACCTCGGTCGCGGCGTCCCGCGTCTCGAGGAACGGAATCCGGCGCAGTTCCTCGTCGACGCCGTCGGGGCCCTCCGCCTCCCACTGACGGGCCCACTTGAGGACGTCCTCGCGGGGGATGAAGTCCCCGTTACCGTTCTCGATGACCTCGAGGTCGGCCTCCCTCAGCACCTCGCTCGTGACTTCGTCGCCGCGCTCCCAGTCGGTGTGGGTCGCGAGGTAGTCGGCCTGGTCGATGTCGTCGTACTCGGCGATCCACGCCTCGATTTCGGCGTTGCTGGCGTGGCCGAGTTTCAGCCACTCGACCGCAAGCGAGACCTCCGCCGGCGACTTCCCCGAGGCGGCCTCGTCGTTGGTGATCTTCGGGGCGTACAGCGTGCCTTCGACGTCCATCGGGTCGTCGTAGCTGGGGATGGGTTCGTCGGCGACGAACTTGTAGATGCCCTTGCTGTCGCCGTCCGAGCAGCCGTACACCGTCCGCTCGTCGGGCAGAAACTCCGGCGCCTCCCAGGAGGCCCTGCCCATCGCGTAGTGCTTGATGGGCGTGATCTCCTCGGCCGGCGCCGCAGGGTCCTGTATCTCGACGTGGTAGCCGTACCGGTACACGTTCGGGTACGTTCCAGTGATGGGGTCGATGGGGTTGCCGTCACCGGCCTCGACGGGGTCGGCGCCGAGGTAGTACGCGAGGTGCTCGACGCCGTCGAGGTTCCAGTACCCCTGGACGTACCAGCCGTCGACCTCGTCGTACTGCTCGTTGACCGCGTCCTGAATGGCGACGGGATTGGGCCGGTTCCAGAAGTGCGCTGCCGCGACCGACCCCTCGCCGGTGCCGGCCTCGGCCATGTCGCCGACGGTGTCGGTCAGGCTGGCCCGCGTGTGGGCGTAGTTCTCCTCGGAGGAGACCGGCGTCCCCCACGGCGTCAGGTCGCCGTAGCAGTTAATGCGCGTGCCGCCCAGCTCGCGGAACTGCGGCGTGTTGACGGTGTTGATGGCCTCGTCGGCGTCGGCCGTCCACTCGCCGTCGTCGGCCCTCCGGAGCGGCGTCCGCATGATGTTGCCGGGGCTGTTCTCGTCGTTGGTGAACATGTACCCCTCGGTCCCCTCATTGTTCGTGGCGACGAACTGGTTGGAGTCGGGGTTGTACCCGGAGTCGCCGTAGGAGGTGCCGGCAAAGTTGTCCGTCGTGACGTCCTGGCCGTCGGGCGTCTGCGTGATACCCCACCGCTCGGTGCCGCCATTTATCTCGTCGCCCTCCTGGATGAGGACCTCGAACTCGGCCTCGGCCGCCCGGGTGTAGTCCTGCTCCTCGCCGGACGGCGGCGACGGCTCCTCGAACTCGTCGTTGGTCCCGTCGAACTCGAAATTGAAGCCCCGGTAGTAGCCGAGTCCGCCCCTGTTCCACGGTTCGGGGTTGTCCCGGTGGGGGTGCTGAATGCTGTGAAACAGCGTGCCGTCCGAGGTGACGTAGGGGCCGGTCATCTCGGCACCGAACGCCGTCGTCGAGAACCGCTTGAGCGACCCGACCACGCTCGGCGCCCCCTCGGTCAGCGTATCCTTAGGGTTTATCTCCCGCTCTCCGCGGTCCTTCTGTGCTGCGACTCGACCGGCCGCCCCCGCCCCCACCGCCGCGGCGACGGACGCCTTCATCAGAGTGCGCCTCTGGAGGTCCATTCGAACTGCGTTTGATTTCGCTGGTTGAAAAGTAATTGTAAAAGCAATATGTACGAATCCGTTCCGACCGGGGTGCTCGGCAGTGTTCTGTACTTGTATAGAGTACTCTATATCCACACGGGGTGTCCCATACCGGTATGTGCCGGACGGAGCGACGCGTACGGTTCACAGTTACTTTTTTGCCGGGCGGATCGAACCGTCGCGTATGGCTCAGTCCGAGGCGGCCGCCGGGCGGCCGCACCGAGAGTACGTCATGGACGTCCGGATCGTTGAGGTGGAACGCGAGGACAGCCCGGCCTACCGGTTCGAGGCGCCGGCCCACGAAGGCGAGACGTTCGTGAACCCGGAGGACGCCGAACTGTACGCCGACATCTACTTCGACGTCAACGGCTTCGAGGAGGTCGGGACCGGCGAGCGGGGCGTCCCGCCGGTCATCATCCAGGCGGGCCGGGACACGCTGGCGGCGTACTTCCTTACTCACGACACCATCGACGAGCACTGGGTCGGGTCGTTCATGGGGGTCCAGCCTGGCAAGGTCCTGCGGTACGCTTCCCGGGTGCAGGACCGCGCCGGGGACATCCGCGAGCGGGTCAGGACCGGCGAGTTCGACCGATAGCCGTCACGTCGAGATGTCGAACTCCTCGACTGTCCGGTCGATCCGGGCCACCCGCTCGCCGATGAGCAACCGCTCGGTGCGAGACAGTCGCTCCCGGTCCAGCGCCAGCGGTGGGGTGGACTTGAACGCCTCGAGCTACACCTGACGTCCTCCCCGCCCTCCCCCGGCCCGCGGCCTCGGCCGAGAGTGGGGGTCCCCGCGTTCGGGGGCGGGCCGGTCCGGACACCGACGGGGCAAGCTTCCGCTGTATGGGCGTCCCCCGGTTCGTGCTCGGTACTTCAGCCCTTCGCGGGGCGGGGCGTGTCGGGCGTCCCGAAGGACGCGGATTGCCGGACGTAGGGGCTCTGCAGGCTAATGCCTGCGAGTCCGAGCAATCCCGCCGTCCGGAGCACCGTGGAGCCTCGCCGGATTTGTTAACCCCCGGGCGCGACCCGCCGGTATGGGAAGCGACGGTCTCGTCGAACTCGACCAGGAGTGCTGGGTCGCCCTTGCAAAGTACAACCTCGTCCTCGCCACCGGGTTCGGGATTCTCGCCCTGGTATTCCGGACGGCACTGCCCGGTCACGACCTGTTGCTCCTCGAGAACGGCGCGCTCGCGCTGCTGTTCGGGACCGTCCAGACGTACGCCTGGCTCTCCGCCTGAGCGGGACGCACGGGCCCGGTGACCGGGCTGTCGGGCGGCGCACGACCGGAGGGCGTCGCGCTTCTGGACCCCGCTCACAGGGATTACTGCACCTATTTCCCGGTACGACCGCACGCTGTCGGGCGGTCGACACCGATACGATGTACGGTAGTCATATCAGTCCTCGAAGGCCACCACGACGATTCCGTTCTGTGGCCCGCGCGCGACGACGCGGTGGGGCCGGTCGATGTCGGTCCCGGCCGCGACGACGGCGTACCCGACCGTCGGGTCGCTCTCGATGCGGTCGCCGTCGGCGCGCTCCAGCGGCCGGTCGGCGTAGAAGGAGACCGTCATGATGGACCGGCGCTTGACGCCGTCGGCGACGTACACCGTCGCCTCGGCCGGCACCTCGACTGCAACGCGCTGGCCGACATCGCGTTGCTCCTCATTGTACGGTTCCACGATGAGGCCGCCGTACGTCGGGATCAAGAGGAGGACAGCCACGACGCAGACTACGGCATAGACAGTCAGTCGGAATCTCGGCGAGAGCGCACGCCCCGCGTCGGAGAGCGGCGTCGCCCCGCCGAGGGCCGACCCGACCCGGGCCCGGAGGCCGGCGCCGACCAGTCCGTCCGCGACGGCCGGCGGGACGTACCCCAGGAGCGCGGCCCCGGGGACGTACATCGGGAGTAGGTACCAGGCGTGGTTGCCGCCCGCGACGGCGAAGGTCAGCGGGACGGCCGCCGCCCACCACACCAGCAGTAGTTTCTCGCGGTGCTTGTCGACGCCGTCGCGGCGGAGGAGTCGGCCGACGACAAAAAGCGCACAGACGAGGCCGATCCCAAAGGCCGGGAGCGCGTAGGGGTACGGCGGCACGAACACCCGAGCGGCGAACCGGAGGTAGGGGTAGTTCATGAACCCGAAAACCGGCTCAACCGGGGGGCCGGCCAGGTCGCCGCCGACGCGCGAGGCGACGCTCAGCAGGAAGTACTGCCGGACGAACCGGTCGCCGTAGGTCAGCCAGGCGTACAAGTGCCATGGGAGTGCGACGAGCGTCGTCGTCCCGACGGCGGCTGCGGTCCAGCGGGTGAGGTAGGCGCGGTAGCGGTACAGCAGGACGGGCGCGAGGACGACGACGAACACGCCGGCGGCGACGCCCTTCGTCATGACCGCGAGGCCGGCACACGCCCCGGCCGGGACGAGCAACCGGGGTCGTCGCCGCCCCAGCCAGGTGAGCCAGACGAACCCGCTGCCGAACAGCGCGAGCGTCGTGTCCGAGACGGCCGCCCGGCCGCCGTGGCTCCCGAGCAGGAGGCCCGGGAAGGCCAGAAGCGCGAGCGCGCCGGCGAACCCGGCGCGGCGGTCGTAGGTCCGGCTCCCGAGGTGGTAGACGACGCCGGCACAGCCCAGCGACGCGAGCGCCGTCGGCAGGCGCGCGGCGAACTCGGTGACGCCGACGAGCGACATCGCCGCCGCCTGCAGCCAGTAGACGAGCGGCGGCTTCGACAGCCGGGGGGCGAGGTCTAGGCCCCCGGTGTGGGTCCCGACCCGTATCTTCGGGTCGAGCCACCCGCCGTGCTCGACCATGTGTCTCGCTGGCGTGGCGTACCGGGACTCGTCCCAGACGCGGATGGGGGGGTCGCCCAGTCCCCGGAGGTACAGGCCGACCCAGACGGCGGCGACGATCGCGAGGAGGGCGCCGTCGACGCCGATTCGGGCTCGGACGGCATCGAGGCCGGGACGGAACCGCCGGAGTCGCGTGTCCGAACTCACGGTTCGCCCGATCCGTCGTAGATCCGCCGGATCCGGTAGGGTCGCTCGTCGCGGTACAGCAGCCGGGTCAGTATCTCCGCGAGGACGCCGAACATCACCAGCTGGAAGCCGAACAGGACCAGGGCGATGGTGAGAACTAGCCGCGGCAGGTGCGGGAGCAGCGACTCGCCGAAGGCGTACTTCATGATGACGGCGTGGGTGCCGAGCAGACCGCCGACGGTCAAAAGCAGGACGCCGGCGCCGCCGAGGAGGTGAATCGGCCGCCGGGAGTAGCGGTTCCAGAACACCTGAAACAGGAGGTCGACGAACCCCCGGACGAGTCGGCCGTACCCGTACTTCGACGAGCCGTGCTGTCGGGGGCGGTGGTCGACTGGCTTCTCGGTTATCTCGAACCCCATGTCGTAGAGCTTCGCCGGGATGTACCGGTGGCCCTCCCCCCGGAGCTGTATCTCCTCGACGGCCTCCCGCCGGTAGGCCTTCAGCGTGCAGCCGAAGTCGTGTATCTCCGGGCCGGTGTACGTCGCAAGCACCGTCTGGATTCGCGAGGGGATAGTCTTCGAGAGCGGGTCGTCCCGGTCGGCCCGCCAGCCGCTGACGCAGTCGTAGCCGTCGGTCAGCCCGCCGAGGAGTTTCGGGATGTCCGCGGGGTCGTTCTGGCCGTCAGCGTCGAGCGTGACGACGTACTCGCCGGCCGCCTCGTCGAAGCCCGCTCGGAGGGCGGCGCTCTGACCGAAGTTCCCGCGGAGGAACACCCCCCGGACGGGACCGTACTCCGCGGCGAGGGACTCGACGACATCGCCCGTACCGTCGGTGCTGCCGTCGTCGACGACGATGACCTCCGTCGGGCGGAACCCGGCCATCGACTCGGAGCCAGCCACGTCCATGGCCTCCTCGACGAGCGGCCGGAGGTTCCCCGCCTCGTTGTAGGCCGGCAGGACGATGGACGTCCTGACGTCGGCGGGTTCGCCGGTGCGGGCGCCGTCGTCCAGCGTGGAGTGGCCCGTCGAGCGGGTCCGCGGCATGGTCACGACTCTCCGCACCGACCGGCAAAAGCGTTGCTGACTCTCGACATCCGGCCGCCGGAACGGCAGATACCGAACCACATATCCCACCCGGCGTCGACTCCCCGACCCGACTCCATGGAGGTGGACCGGGACCGCGCCTGGATGCTCCTGCGCGTTGCGTTCAGCGCCGCGCTCCTGTGGTTCGTCCTCGCGTCCGTCGGTGTCGGTTCGGTCGTCTCGAACCTCACCGTGCTCCCGCCGTCGGTGCTCGCCCTCGCGGTAGCGCTGGCCGTTTTCAACGTCGCCCTCAGCGCCTACAAGTGGCAGTTGCTACTGGTGGTGAAGGACATCGACCTCCCCTTCCGGACACTCTTCGTTTACTACTACGTCGGCCAGTTCTTTAACGCCTTCCTGCCGACGATGGTGGGCGGTGACGGCGCCCGTATCTACTACCTCCACAGCAACCACGACGCGGGGGCCGACGCGGCGTCGTCGGTCGTCGTCGAGCGACTGACGGGGCTGATAGGCGTGCTCGCTATCGGCGGCGTTGCGACGGTGCTGCTGTCGGACCGCCTGCCGACGGCCGTCGTCGTGACAATACTGCTCGTCTGCGTCCCGGGCGTCGGCCTCCTGCTCGCGCTGCTTTTCACGTCGGCCGGGCGACGGCTCCTCGACCGGACGCTGTTCGGCGTCGAGCGGTTCGGCCTCGGCGACCGGCTCTCGTCGGTGTACGACGCCATCGCCGCCTACCGCCACGCCGGCCGGGCGCTGGTCCCGGTGCTCGCGGCGTCGGTGCTGTTCCGCCTCGTGCTCGTCGCCAACAACTACGTCGTCGCGGTCGGCCTCGGGATGGACGTCCCGTTTGCGTACTTCCTCGTGTTCGTCCCGCTCGTGGAGTTGCTCCTCCTCGTTCCGGTCTCGGTGCAGGGGTTCGGCGTCCGCGAGACGACCTACGTCTACCTCTTCGGCGCCGCCGGCGCGTCCTCGGACCTCTCGCTGACGCTGGGCATCGTGATGGGACTCGTGCTCGGCGTGTTCAACAATGTCGTCGGCGGCGTCGTGTACGCGGCCAGCGGCCTTCGGTCGGGCTGACCCGGGGAACTCATTCCCGGTAGCCGAGGTCCGCGAGCATCTCCTCGGTCTCGGCGTCGACCGCCTGACGCTCGGTCCCGTCGAACCTCGACAGCCACGCCTCCAAGTCCGACGAAAGCGACTCGTGGCGCCGCTCGACGTCCCTGGGGTCGGCATCGTCGCCCCCGGCCGCCGCCTCGAGGAGGTTCCGCCGCTCGTCGGGGTCGGCCGTCAGGTCGTACAGTTCATCGGCGTCGGCCTCGCGGTCGCGGACGAGCTTCCAGCCGTCGGTCCGGAGGCCGACCCGGTCCCCGAAGGTCGGGTACGCTATCGCGTACGTCGGGCGGTCGGCACCGGCCGGGTCCCCGTCGAACAGCGGCGCCCCGTCGGTGCCGAGGCCGTCGGCTCCGACGAGTTCCAGGAGCGTCGGGAGGATGTCGATGGTCCTGACCTGCGTCTCGACGGTCCCCCCGGGGAGCGTATCGTGGTCGAACACGAGCGGGACGTGGAGCTCCTCATCGTACAGCGTCCGGCCGTGGCCGGTGTAGCCGTGGTCGTCGAGGGCCTCGCCGTGGTCGCCCGTGAGGACGACGAGCGTCTCCTCGCGGCGCCCCCGCTCTTCGAGCGCCGCCAGCAGTTCCCCCACCTGCCGGTCGACATGCATCATCGCCGCGGTGTACTCGTCGTGGTCGGCGAGGAACTCTCCCGGGGCGTTCCGTGGCTCGTGGACGTCGAAGTAGTGGACCCAGCCGAAGAAGGGCCCCGAGGCGGCCCCGAGTTGTTCGACCGCGTCGGCGGTGACGCTGCGTGCCGTCCGGCAGTGGAGCTGAATCAGTCCCAGGTCGCGGAGGAGGTTCTTGACGGTGTAGCGGCCCACGCCGAGGTTCTTGACGGTGCCGAAGACGGTGTTAAACGTCTTCGTGTCGTAAATCCGGCTCAGTGCCGGGTACAGCGCGTCGTAGCGGCTTCCGCCGTCGGCGTAGCGGTTGAAGCCGCGGCCGAGCCGGGAGTGCTCGTGCGCCAGGTGGTCGACGCTGACGACGCCGAAGGTGTCGAAGCCGGCCGCCCGGAACCGCTCGGCGGCGACCGGTTCGTCCTCGTCGAGGCCCCACCCGTTCTCGACGACGCCGTGGTCGAGGGGGTACTGGCCCGTCATGAACGACGTGAGGCTCGGGTCCGTCGTGTTCGAGACGGTGAACGCCGACTCGAACGTCGTGCCGGCCGCGTCGAGGTCGGCGAACGTGGGACAGAGCCCCGACTCGACGGCCTCGCGGAACCGGTCGGCGCGCAGACAGTCGACCGTCACGAGCAGGACGTTGCGCAATTGACCCATCACGCCGGGGATGACTCAGACGACACCTAAGCGTGTCGTTTCGGGTGCCACACCGGCCGGGGGCGGCCGGAGACCGCTCATTTTAGCGGGGAAAACGGCTCTCCGGTCGACGAGAACGTCGCGTGACGGACGCCTACGGGGCGGCGAGAGACCCCTTTTTTCGATGCCCAGAATTTTCTTAGTCCGTGCCTGTCGATACCTACCATAGATCTATTAAATCTCCTGCGTGGGGTGTTCGGCGAAGGGGGAAGTGAGGACGATGGCGGGCGATCACCGACCGACGGCGACGAGTCGAGCGACGAGGAAGGGGTCAAGGACGTCTCGGAGTTCGGGCCGGCGGATTTCAGACGGGAGGCCGAGGAGTTCGCCGCCGACCGCGAGGAAGAGGAGTTCGACTTCACCGTCGAGTCGCTCGAACGCCTCGACGAGTACGCGGCGTCACAGACGGAGGCACTCGACGCACTCGACGGAGAGATGAACGGCGGCGCGGGGGTGGCCGGCAAAGCACGCGACGGGTACATGGTGTGGTTCGGGAGCTACTTCGGGGACGTCGTCGTCGGGCAGTTCGACGGCGAGTGTGTGACCGACGGCGTCGGCGTCGGCGTCGGCGTCGCGGTCCCTGCGGGCGATAGTTTCGTCGAGGTTCCACCCGTGGATGCGGCCGCCATCGCCGTCGAGGGCGACCCGCAGTTCGCCGCGATGGCGGCCGAACCGCAGGCGGCTCCCGAGCGGGCCGAGCGCGGTGCCGACCCGAACCTGGACGGCGGCGGCGACGAGGACCGCACCGGGCCGCCGATTCCCGCGGTCGACCTCGAGCCGGGTGCGGACCTCGATGCGGCCCACCAGCATGCCGTCGAGGCCTTCGACGAGGCCGGATTCTACGTTACGGAGGGGAAACATCATGAACTCCGTCGAGGGGCCGCTCGACGGGACCGCGAAGCTGTTCAACTTCTACGACGACGCGGAGATGTACATCAGTGTCGTCTACACGGGCGAGTGGGACGAGGAGATCGTCGACGGGGCGGTCTCGCTGGCCAGCAGCGTCCGCCCGGACCCCGCCGACGGCGTGTACGTCGTCTCGGTGATTGAGCCCCCCGAGGGCGTCGCGTACCTCACCGGAGCACACCCCCGGGGCGACTTCGTCTTGGAGGTGATGGACGAGGTTCAGAACGGACCGGAGTTCGGGCCCGAATCCGCGGCACACTTCGCCGGGGGCGGCTGGGAGTCGCTGGCGCGGCACTTCGGCGCGACGGTCGACGTCGACAACCTCGACGCCCTTGAGGACCTCGACGAGGTGGTGCTTGCGGAACTGCGGACGGTCGACGACCCCGGACGCCCACAGGACGGCACGTCCCCCGCGAGGCGCTCGTGCTCGTCGGGACGCTCGGCGGCGGGGTCATGCGCCGGGGTCTCGAACGCGACCACGGCGCCGACGCCGAATGGACCGTCGACGAGAGCGTCTCGAGCACCGGCGTCGCGCTGGCGGTCACTGCCCCCGGCGGCGAGGGGATGACGGTCGATCCCATCGGGAAGTCGTTCAAGCTGTTCGAGTCCGGGTCCAGCGACAGCCTCGCGTACATATACGAGACCAGCGTCGGCGTCCTCAAGAACAAGCTGTGAGGCCGCGCCGATGCCCGTTGGCCAGCCACGAAGGTGTCGCCACCCGGTCTAGATGGGGAACGCTCGCGTTCCGGACGAGTACCGATACCGCGGTCAGCGAGGCGAGCCGTAGTTTCACCGGACCCGATCGGAGGGAGTATCCGGGGTGTCTTTTCCCCGCGTTTTTGTAAGTCAAGCGGGACCGAGGGTCCCGCTGACCGTGCGAACGGCGACGGGGAGACGGCTCCGCCGTCTCCAATCGAGGCGGCTACGCCGCCTCGCGGCCGCCGCGAGCGGAGAGCGGCTCGCGGGCCACCGGCCTACAATCGGATGCCGTGGCGGCAAAGCCGCCA
>PXSL01000128.1 GCA_003022815.1 Halobacteriales archaeon SW_5_68_122
AACCGAACCATACTTGTCCGGCTCCCCGCCGGACGACCGCGTGGGTGAGAGCCGGCCGCTGAACCCGGACGGCGATGACACGCGTGCGGATGGGAGTGCTCGTGATAGCACCGCGGGGCACGTCGGGCCAAGGCAGGGACCCTGCCGTCCGAGGCTCGGAGCGTCACGCCCCGAAACCTCCCTCGGCACCGGGCCGGGGTTCCAACTGCGTTGGAAGCCCCGCCGTTTACCGCGGGCGAGGATGTCACGTCCCTTTCGTCGGCCTCCAGGGGCTAATAGGTTGGCTGAAACCGATTCATGTTGGAACTACGTCACGTCAAGCGTCGGGCCAACCTCCCGGATGTCGGAGACGATGGCGTCGGGGTCGCCCGCGAAGTCATCCCAGGGAACCTTTCCGCGGTCGAGCCAGACGCCGGTCATGCCTGCGTGGCTGGCGCCGAGGACGTCGTAGAACAGCGCGCTGACGTGGGCGATGCGGTCGACCGGCGTCCCGGTCCGGGCGGCGGCGTGGCGGTACAGCGCCGTCGCCGGCCGGGCGGCGGCGTGGCGGTACAGCGCCGTCGCCGGCTTGAACGTCTCCACCTCGTCGGCGCTGATGGTGTCGGTGAGGTACTCGCCGATGCCCGCGTGGTCGACCATCGACGAGAGCATCTCGGGGTCGCCGTTCGAGATAACGTACACGTCGACGCCCGCCTCCTCGAGCGCGCGCAGGCCCGCCTCGACGTCCTCGAAGACGGCCAGTTCGTGGTAGGTCTCGAGGACCGACTCCCGCTCGGACTCGGGCAACTCGACCCCGTGGGCCGCGAGCGCGTGCTCCAGCGCCGCCCGGTTCAGCGCGTAGAACGTGTCGTAGGCGTCCACCTCGTTTGCGACGGTGGTGTACAGCAGCGACCGGGAGCGCCAGTGGTTCGAGACGGGTCTGGGGTCGGTGACGGCGTCGGAAAGCGCCGCCTCGACGGCCTCGACGTCGACGAGCGTGCTATAGGAGTCGAAGGTGATTGTCTCGGGAGGCATACGACGGGGTTGGGCATAGGAGTCGAAGGTGATTGTCTCGGGAGGCATACGACGGGGTTGGGCCGCCAGCGGCTTATCTGTGGGGACGGGTCCGGTCCCGTCGGCGGCGAATCCGCTCCCGTCGGCAGTGGGTCCGCGAGGCGGCGAGGCGACGGCGTCGGGACGGCATTACGACACGGGGAAAGCGGAAGCGTTATGACGCGCACGGCAGGATTTACACGTCATTACTACATGACGGCGAATCACCGACAACCGGAGGTGAACATCGGACTGGTCGGTCACGTCGACCACGGGAAGACGACGCTGGTGCAGGCGCTCTCGGGCGAGTGGACCGATCAACACTCCGAGGAGATGAAACGCGGCATCTCCATCCGCCTTGGATACGCCGACGCGACGTTCCGGGAGTGTCCGGACCTCGAGGAGCCGGAGCGCTACACGGTCGACGAGGAGTGCCCCGACGGCTCCGAGAGCGAGCACCTCCGGACGGTGTCGTTCGTCGACGCCCCCGGTCACGAGACGCTGATGGCGACGATGCTGTCCGGCGCCGCCATCATGGACGGGGCGGTGCTGGTGGTCGGCGCCGACGAGCCCGTGCCGCAGGCCCAGACCGAAGAGCATCTGATGGCGCTCGACATCATCGGCATCGACAACATCGTCATCGCCCAGAACAAAGTCGACCTGGTCGACCGCAAGCAGGCGGTCCGCAACCACGAGCAGATCGAGGAGTTCGTCGAGGGCACCGTCGCCGAGGGCGCGCCCATCGTCCCCACCTCGGCACAGCAGGAGGTCAATTTGGACCTGCTCATCGGGACTATCGAGGAGGAGATTCCAACGCCGGAGCGGGACCCCGACGCCGACGCCCGCCTGCAGGCGGCCCGCTCATTCGACATCAACCGCCCGGGGACGACCTGGGAGGACCTGACCGGCGGCGTGCTGGGCGGCTCGCTGTCGCAGGGCCGGCTCCACGAGGGCGACGAACTGGAGGTCCGGCCCGGCCGGGAGATCGAGGAGGGCGGCTCCTCGGAGTACCACCCCGTCGAGACGACCGTCCGGTCGCTGCAGGCCGGCGGCGAGTTCGTCGACGAGGTGACGCCGGGCGGCCTGCTCGGCGTCGGCACCGGGCTGGACCCCTCGCTGACGAAGGGCGACGCCCTCGCGGGGCAGGTCGCTGGCCCGCCGGGGAGCCTGCCGCCGACCCACGACGGGTTCACGATGGACGTCGAGCTGTTTGATCGCATCGTCGGCGAGGGCGACGTCGAGGAGATATCGACCGGCGAACCGCTGATGCTGACAGTTGGCACCGCAACGACGGTCGGCGCGGTCACCAGCGCCCGCGAGGGCGAGTGCGAGGTGAGCCTCAAGCGGCCTGTCTGTGCGGAGCCGGACGCCAAGATCGCCATCAACCGCCGCGTGGGCGCGCGCTGGCGGCTCATCGGCGTCGGCACGCTGCAGGGATGAGAGTCGTGCTCGACACGAACGCACTGATGGCGCCGGTCGAGGTCGACGTGCGGGTGTTCGAGGAACTCGACCGCCTGCTCGGCGAGCACGAGGCGGTCGTCCCTCGGACGGTGCTCTCGGAACTGGAGGACCTAGCGGGCGGCAACGGCGAGGCGGCGACGGCCGCAAGCGTCGGCTCCGACCTCGCGCGCCGGGAGTGCGAGACCGTCGAGCACGACGCCGAGTACGCCGACGACGCGGTGCTCGAGGTCGGTCGCGACGCGGACTACGCGGTCACGAGCGACATGCCGCTGCGAGAGCGGTTGCTGGAAGCGAACGTTCCCGTAATTAGTTTACGCGGGCGAACCAAACTCGATATCACTGAACCATAGCATGTACAAACGGGTACGACTCAAAGACACGGTCGAGGTGCCGCCGAGGCACCTCGCGGACGTCTCGCCGGAGCTGGTCAAGCGACTGCTGCAGGACAAACTCGAAGGACGGATGGACGAGGACGTCGGGAGCGTCGTCTCGGTGACAGCGGTCCACGACATCGGTGACGGGGCCGTACTGCCGAACCGGCCGGGCGTCTACTACGAGGCGGAGTTCGACGCGGTCACCTTCGACCCCCAGATGCAGGAGGTCGTCGACGGCGAGGTGGTCGAGGTGCGGGACTCCAACCGCGTGCTCTCGGTCGGCGACGCCGTTCGCGCGCGCATCGTCACCAAGAGCATCGACGAGCGGAATCCCCGCGACTCGAAGATCGGGCTGACGGCGAAACAGCCGGGACTCGGCAAGCACGGCTGGCTCGAGGAGGAACGGCAGCGCCGCGAGGCGCAGGCGGGTGATTAGATGGCCGACCGCCTCGTCTGCCGGGACTGCCACCGCGTGCTCGAGGTCGACGACGGCGAGCAGTGCCCCGCCTGCGGCTCGAACTCGCTGACCGAGGACTGGGCCGGCTACGTAGTCATCGCCCACCCCGAGTCGAGCGACATCGCCGGGGAAATGGAGGTCACCGAGCCAGGCCGCTACGCGCTGAAGGTCCGGTAGGATGGTCGAGGCCGTCGTCGAACTCCCCGAGTCGCTCCGCCCGGAGCTCAAGGAGCCGCTGGGCCCGGTCTACACCGATGCAGAGGTGCTTCTCGGCGATGCGACCGAGCCGGTCATCGCCGTCGGTGACATCGTCTCCTACCACCTGCTCTCGGGCGGCTACCGGCCGGCGGTCGCGCTGGTGGACGGCAAGACGAAACGCGAGCGGGTCGAGCGCGAGGTACTGGACGCTATCGAGGGCTTTGACCACCAACTCGGGGTCGAGAACCCGCCGGCGACACTGACCGACGATCTGCTGGAGGCGCTGATCGAGGCGCTCGACCGCCCCGGGTCGGTCGTCGTCACCGTCGACGGCGAGGAGGACCTGGCGGCACTGCCCGCAGCCCTCGCCGCGCCCGACGGCGCCGCCGTCGTCTACGGCCAGCCGAACGAGGGGATGGTACTGGCGACGGTTAACGGGCCGCTCCGCGCCCGCTGCCGGGAACTGCTCGCGGCGATGGACGGCGACGACGACCGGCTGGCGGCCATGCTTGCGCTCTGAGCAGTCGGGGCCGCACCGTCCGGCTCAAACCCGCTTCGCTCCGGCAGTATTTCACGTCTTCTTTAGTTATTTATCGGAAGAGATAGCTTTGTCTCGTCGTTTCCGCTGTTACGCCGTATCATGGTCGACTCCGACGAGGCAGATAGCGGCGTGTCGCGGCGGCCGATACTGCGGACGGCGGCCACCTCGACGGCGGGACTGACGCTGACCGGGCCGACGGGCGGCAAGGAGTTCGTCCCGGACGCCTCGGCGCCGACACGTGAGCCGACCGGCGGCTTCGAAATCCTTTTCAGTGCTTCGGCGGAATTTCGGGGTAACGTAACTATGGACGTCGAAATCATCGACGAGGACGAGAACCCGATGCTGCACCGGACCGACGTCCGGTTCCAGCTGACCCACGAGGAGGCGACGCCCTCGCGGCTG
>PXSL01000129.1 GCA_003022815.1 Halobacteriales archaeon SW_5_68_122
CGCAATCCAGTTCGCCGGCATTCCCCACGCGAAGTACCCGATGAGCACCGCCGTCAGCCACGCCAGCGGCATCGCCCGGGTCGCCGGCCAGAGGAGCCCAACGAGCAACACGCCCGCTACGAGCAGTGGCAGGGAAGCCAGAAGGAGTTCGGGGCCGCTTACCATCGGTTTCCATCCCGGAAGCCGTCGGTGCGGGACCCGGCTCCCTGCTCGCCCTTGCGGCCTCGCGGCCGCGAGTCGATGCTTCCTGCTATCACTGCCGACTCGAGTGCCGTCCGCACGGCCTCTGCTCTCGCTTCTGCCCCGTGCCTGTCAACAGTAGGCATACCAGCCGGATGACCGCTCCCGATAATAAAAACTGTCGGGAACGCCCAGGGCCAGGACACGAAGTCGGCCGTTCGATGAATCTCTTCGCGGGGGTTCGGCCCGTCGATGCAGTGCGTTGGCGACGAGCGGTGCCACCGCGGTGTCGTTTAGGAAAACCTAACCCTGCCGGAGCACCTGCTAGACGACGATGACCGAGGCCGCCGAGACCGCCGGGCGACCGCTCGCGCTGACGCTTCTGAGCGGCGCGGTCGCGGCCGCGCTGGTCTTCCCGCTGACGTGGGTCGTCGTGCGGGCGACCACCGTGGAACCGGCGCGGGCAGTCGGTCTCCTGGCGACCGACCGGACCGTCCGGGTTTTCCTCAACAGCCTGGCCCTGATGCTGTCGGCGACGGTGCTGTCGGTATTGCTTGCGGTGCCACTCGCCGTGCTGACCGTCCGGACGGACCTGCCCGGCCGCCGCTTTTGGACTGTCGTCGTCTCGCTACCGCTAGCCATCCCCAGCTACCTGGGCGCCTTCGCCTTTCTCGCGCTGTTCCGGCCGCGCGGCATCGTCCAAGGGTGGCTGGAGCCGCTCGGCGTCGAGGAGCTGCCGAGCGTCTACGGCCTCCCCGGCGCGGTCCTGATAATCACGCTGTACACCTACCCGTACGTGTATATCACGACCCGGGCGGCGCTGAAAACATTCGACAAGTCGCTGGTGGACGCCGCCCGCACGCTGAACCACGGCCGGTGGGAGACGTTCCGCCGGGTGACGCTGCCG
This sequence comes from Halobacteriales archaeon SW_5_68_122, assembly GCA_003022815.1. The sequence continues at coordinate 1,088 of PXSL01000129.1, forward strand.
CAGATACGGCCGGCCGTCGCCGCCGGCGCCCTGCTCGTGGCGCTGTACGCCGTCTCCGACTTCGGGACGCCCGCCTTCATGCAGGCGCAGGTGTTTACCCGCCGGATATACCTCGAACAGCGCCTGCCGGGCGGCGGCGACTACGCCGCCTTCCTCTCGCTCCAGCTGGTCGCGTGCCCGTTGCCGTCTTCACCTGGTTCCTCCTGACGAGCCGGACGTACCCCTCCCAGGAGTTCGCCTTCCAGTGGACGTGGCTGTTCAACTCCGCGTACGTCGCCGGCGCGGCCGCCTTGCTCGCGGCGCTCGGCGCGCTCCCGGTGGCGTACCTCTCGGCGCGGTACGACAGCCGCGTCGGGTCGCTGTTCGAGCGGACCACCTACGTCGGCTACGCGGTGCCCGGCATCGTCGTCGGCCTCGCGCTGGTGTTCTTCGGCGCCAACTACGGCGCCGTCGAGGTGGCCGGCATCGAGGTGGGCGTCTACCAGACGGTCCCCATCCTCGTGTTCGCTTACGTCGTCCGGTTCATGCCGCAGGCCGTCGGGTCGGCCCGGAGTTCGGTCCTGCAGGTGAACCCCCGGCTGAACGAGGCCGCCCGGACGCTCGGCGAGGGGCCGCTCGCGGCGTTCCGGCGGGTGACGCTGCCGCTCGTCGCGCCCGGGCTCGTCGCCGGCGCCGCGCTGGTGTTTCTGACCACGATGAAGGAACTGCCGGCGACGCTTCTGCTCCGTCCGACCGGGTTCGACACGCTCGTCACCCGCATCTGGGACGCGGCCTCGGCCGGCTACTACGGCTACGCCGCGATTCCCGCGCTGCTCCTGCTGGCCGTCTCCGGCCTCTCGATGGTCGTCATCCTGCGTCAGGAGTGATACTGCCGGCTGTAATTCTTTCAATATTCCTCGGCGATATCCGGTCGAATACCGTCCAGAACCCGATTTTCCGAACGGAACTGCTTCACGTAGTTATAGCCGGCAGTACGATTACAGGCCGACTGTGCCCCGGTCGGAGGCCTCCTCGTCGGCCTCCGTCTCCGGTGGTTCGCTGATCTTCTTGAACGCCCACAGGAACGCCAGCGGAACGACGATGCTCAGGAGGACGCCGAGGACGACGACGGCCATCGCCGGGTCGGCGAGCGTCTGCAGCGGAATCATATCCGAGTCTTCGACGGCGCCGGATGAAAAACCCCCGCGGTTCGTCGCTACAGCCCTCGGACCGTCTCGACGGCCGCCGACAGCGGCGGCGCGTCGAACAGCTCCCGGCCGAGGTAGGCGTTCGCGCCCGCCGAGTACACGTCCCGGACGGCGTCGACGACGTGCTCCGGCAACGGGTTGGGGTTGCGCTCGCAGAGCGTCCGCCAGTCGGCGACGTCCCGCTCCTTCGCGGCGGCCTTGGCCCCCTCGACGGCCTCGACCCACTCCGGCTGGGTCCGCTTGTGGTACTGCCGGACCACCTCCTTTGATAGCTGCTGGCCCTCGTGGGAGAAGCGGTTCTCGTCGAACGTGCCGACCACGTCGGCGACCCGTATCTCGCCGTCGTAATAGAGACACTCTATCTTGCCGTCCTCGTGTTTCAGGCCGGCTTCGGCGGCGGCCTCGGTGACGAGATTGTTGACCCGGCGGGCGACGGCCTCGAGGTCGTCAATGTCGGCGGCGCCCGCGATGCGGTCGGCGTCGGGCCGCGAGAGGTACCGGTCGGATTCCTCGAACTTCGTGGAGAACTCCACGACCGGCTCCGGCAGGTCGACCGGCTCGTCGGGCCACGTCTCGTACTCGAGGCCGAACTCGTCGGGGTCGGCCCGGCCCCGCAGCGATGACCCGACCGGCACCGTGTTCCGGAACACCACCTCGAGCGGAATCAGGTAGTTCTCGCCCGCAGTCTCGTGGAAGGCGTCGTAGTCGTACTTGCGGCCCTCGTGGGGAAGGTTGGGCACCCGGGTCAGCTCGATTGCCATCTCGCGGGGCGGCGACGCCACCTCGGCAAGCGGAACGACGTCGCCCCCGGAGACGACCCCCCGGTAGTGAGTGGGGATTCCGTCCGACTCGAGGCGCTCGAAGTTGGCCGCGCCCATCGCGCACAGCGAGGCGCCCTTGTTCGGAACCGCGTCGGGCATCTTCCCCCAGTCGAACACCGAGTAATCGTCGGTGAAGACGAACGCCCCCCGCCCCAAGTCGTCGGCGGTCGCGGGTTCCTCCACGCGGAACTCCTTGACGCTGGTCATTGTCGGACCCGAATCGGTCGACCGGCAAAGTCGTTTTCATCGGCCCCCGGCCCAGGGGACTCGACCCCATCACCGAAGGCCGCCCTCGGCACGACGACGCTCTCGGGCGGGAACTGGCCGTGCTCGGTGGCGATGGCGTCGACGTGCCGCGGCGGCCTCACGTCGACGCCTGGGTAGACGATAGGCCCGAAGCGGACGGAGTTCGGTTCCCCTTGTACCTGCAGGAAGGGAGCAAGTCGGCCGACGGAGAGCAGTTCAGCCGCTCCGTTGGACCAAAATGAAGCATTCGCCGGGTTCAGAACAGGTCTTTGGCCTTCGCATAAATCGGCGATTCGAGCCAGTCGCGGTTCTCTGCGGCCGCCTCGAGCTTTGCTACGGCCTCTTCTTCACCGAGAACATCCCTTTTGGCGAGTGCTCGGAGGACAATCGGTGAAATCGCTACCTGGGTGCCGGAGAGTGTCTGTAGTTCGGGTAGTGCTCTGAGGTCGTCGGTGATGAGAAAGTCGGCGTCCAGGTCCCGAGCGAGGTCGGCACAGCTTCCCTCTCCCCCATCGATTCGAGATGATTGGAACTCGGTTCGAGGGGCGTCGTGGGCCGTGAACCGGTCTCGATGCTGCAGAACTCTATCGGCGGCCTTTCCGTGGCTGTCGTCGTACTCCGCGGTATCTTCGAGCTCTTCGACCGCTGTTACGGAAGTATGGATGTTGAACTCTTCCAGAACGAGGTCGAAGATGTCGATGGAGGCCAACGTGACGAGGGCACTGGTATCTGCGACGATCATTCGGCAGGAGGCCCTCTACAATCGGGCGAGTTCATCGCTCAGGTCTTCTCCCTGGTCCAACAAGGTTTTCGACGCTCGGACGGACTCGGCGTCCTGCCTCCCGACGAACTGTTTCAGCGTGTCGAAGTCGATTTGCTCTTCGAGGTAGAGCTCCACGACGGCCTCCTCGAACGCCTCCTTGTTTTCGACCTCCTGTAGGTATTCCCGGAGAGCGTCCTTGACGATTTCCGTCCGGTTTTTGTGGGACACTTTGGCGGCTACGTCCGCTTTATCGATCAGCTCTTCCGGGAGACGGAAGTTGACTTTCTCGCTCATTGTACGTACACTGTGCATACGGGTACATAAGTCGAATGGCCCCACGGTCGACCCCGGCGGACGCACGGCCGGACTGTGGGCCACGGGCTTCGTCGCCGGACCTGCGACTTTCCGTAGCGACTACCGTACGTTATTTCGGTATCGACTGCACGCGGTCGTACGGTCGTACAGGTACACGGGCACAATAATCAGCATCACTCCACATCGGAGTCGGGCGGCTTACTGTCCGGGCCCAACTCGAGGACGTCCACCGCCTCCGGTAGCGCCGACAGCGCCGACTCCGGCCACCCCCAGTGAGCGACGGCGAACTCGACATCGGGGTTGGCCTCGACCAGCCGTCGGACGCCGGTCGCGGCCGCCTCGTAGGCGTTGCGGTCGAGCCGGTCCGGCAGTTCCGCCGTCAGCGGGTAGCTGTCCGACAGCGCCGGCGGGAACGGGCCGAACGGGGCCTGGAGCCGCCAGGTGGCGTCGAAGCGGCTGTTGTCGTCGCCCTCCGACAGCAGCACCCGCTCGCCGGGCACCACCAGCCGATCGAGCCGGTCGTGGTGCCGCCGTACCTCCGGCCGTCGCGCCGACGCCCCCGAGAGATAGAAGAACGTCCCCTTCGAGACGGGGTCGGACGCCTCGAGCCGGTCGGCGTCGTCCAAGAGCGCGTGGTAGCCGTCGACCATCGCCGGGTGCCCCCGGGCGCGGCGCTCGACCAGCTCCAGCAGGTTGCCCTCCCGGAGCGCCCCCTTGACCGTCCGTATCTCCCGGTAGCTGACGTGGAGGTTGTGCTCGGCCAGGCGCCGCTCGCGGGCCTCCGCTTGCAGTCCCCGCAGGGAGTCGGCGGTGTGGTCGGTACAGACCGGACACGCACACGGTAGATACTCCAGGTCCTCGAGGCCGTCGGTGCCGGCGACGGTGAGGTAGCGGTCGTCGCGGGCGTACAGCGCGTACGCCGCGGAGTCGAAGAGGTCACAGCCGGCCGCCACCGCCAGCGCGAACATCATGGGGTGGCCGGCGCCGAACAGGTGGACTGGGGCGTCCGAACCGAGCCCGCGTTTCGCGGCCGACACCACCTCCGTCATCTCGGCGTACCGGTAGCCGTTCATCAGCGGCACGACGGCCCCGACCGGGAAGATATCGAGCGACGTCCCGTAGGCGTGTTCGGCGGCCTCCCGCCGGAGGTCCGGGTACATCGACCCCTGGACTGGCGCGTTGACCAGCATCTCGCCCACGTCGACGCCCTCGGCGGCCTCCAGGCGCGCCTTGGTCGTGGCCAGTTCCTCGGCGGCCCGCTTGCGGCCGGCGTCCGGCGGCGTCGGCAGGTCCACCGGCGTCCCGATGTCCGAGCCGATGTCCCGCTGGAACCGGAGTATCTTCTCGTTCGTCACCGAGATCTCGCCGTACTCCGACAGCTGGAACGAGCCTGAATCGGTCATGATGGCCCCCGAGAAGTCGAGCAGTTCGTGGAGCCCTTCCTCGAGGGCCTGCTCGCGGTACTCGTCGCTCTTGTAGAGAACGTAGCCGTTCGTGATGAGGACGTCGGCGCCGAACGTCGATTCCAGGGTCGCCGGCTCGACCGTCCGGATGTGGGGGTTGATGACCGGCAGTAGCGCCGGCGTCTCGACGGTGACACCGGCCCGCGGGACTTCGAGGTCGGCGATCCGGCCGGCCCCGTCGGCGTCCCGTACCTCGAAGACCTCGCGCATGCCCCGCCGTTCCGCGCCGACGGCGGTAAGGGTTACGTCCCCGGCCCCGGCCCACAGAAGGCCGCCGATACGTGGCGAAAGGCTGTCACGTCTCGGGCGCTCTCGTCGCCCGCCCGGCGGGCCGCCAGACCCACCCATAGTTGGTCGACGACGACATTTACCGGACCTACAGGGACCGCCTGGGGGACCACGAGACGTCGACAGTCTGAAGGCCGCGCCAGTCCGAGTGCCGGCCATGGAATGGCGACTGTTCGCCAACCTCGCCGAGGCCGCCGACACCCGACGCGTCACCGTCGAGGCCGGCCCCGGCGACACCTTCGGGGACGCCTTCGACCAGTTGCTCGAGACCCATCCCGCACTCGAGGCGGAGGTGCTCGACGAGAACGGCGAGATACGCGACCACATCCGCGTGCTGCGGAACGAGCACGACCCGTTCGTCCGCGACGAGGGGGTCGACACCGTCCTCAAGGAGGGCGACGAGTTGGCGCTGTTCCCGCCAGTCAGCGGCGGGTAGCCCGCCGGCGGGCGGAAAGCCCTTGAGCACGCCCGTCGTGTTGCCGGACATGAACCCGGACCGACGGTCATTGCTGGCCACCGTGGCGGCGGGTGGCGCGGCGCTCGCCGGCTGTCTCGGCGGCGACAGCGAGCGGGTGCCGACCGAGAGCCCCCCGAAGTCGGTGCTGGCGGTCACCGACTCGGCGACGACGGGGTTCACTACCCGGGGGTCGGTCGGCTGGGACGACGGCCGGCCCGGCTACGCCGTCGTCGTCAACTCCGAGGAGCGCCAGCGCGCCCTCCTCCGGAAGTACGACCTCCCGGACGACCGCCGGGACCGAATCATCGAGTTCCTCGACGGCATTGACTACGGCGCCGAGCGCCTCCTGCTCGTGGAGTCGGCCGGGCCGGACGAATGTCACGACCGCCTCGACCTCGGCGCGGCCGACACCGACGACGCGGGGCTCCGCGCGACGGCGACCGTCAAGGAGCGCGACGACGACGACTGTACCGAGGCGCCGGTGTACCCCTCCTCGCTGCTGCGGGCGACGTTCGACGGCGACCCGCCGGACCGGGCGGCCGTGGAGGTGACCGACGGCCGCGGGGAGTCGGCGACGGTGAAAGCGTCGGTCGACGACCCGCTGTCGCCCGCCCCGGAGGACCTACCCGGGAGCGTCCGGCCCGACGAGCGGGCCGACCCCATCGCACCGCTGTCGTGCGACCAGGCCGGCGTCGAGCGCCACGACCAGCGGTTCAACGAGAACGCCCTCCGGTGGGGAGACCACCGGCGGGGCGGTGAGACCGCCCTCTCGATGCGGGTCGACCAGCTGTCCTACAACTACGGTGACACGCTCAACGCCAGCCTCACGAACGTCGCCGACGACCCGGTCGAGACCGGCAACAGCGCCAGGTACAACCTCCAGGTCCGCACCGAGGACGGCTGGCAGGACGTCCGTGTCATCGACTCGGCGGCGGCCTTCGAGTACACTGACGAGGCCGTCTCCCACGCCCCGGGGGAGGGGTTCGAGTGGTCCATCGAGCTGACCGAGGAGGGCATCATCGAGTCGTCCGTGCAGAGCGACGCCGAGGTGTGCCCCGACCTGCAGTCCGGCAGGCACCGGCTCGCGTACTTCGGCCTCGAGGACGGCGCCGTCGCCGTCGGCTTCGACCTCTCGGCGTAGTCGCCGGCGCCGGCCGGGTCCCGGAGCCGGCTACCGCCCGTTGTAGCCGGTCAGGTCCCGCTCCAGCACGAAGTCCGGGTCGTCGCCGAGCGGTATCCGGGCGTAGGCGGCGTCGGAGACGTGTCGCGGCGTCTCCGGAATCAACACCCGCGTGCGGTCGGCGCCGGCCGCGGCGGCGTCACCGGCGACGGCGGCCGCCAGTTCCGACAGCGCCTCGTGGTCGTCCCAGGCGCCGACGCCGTACTCGGCGTACGTTTCCTCGACGCCGTCGTCGTTCTCCCGCTCGAAGGTCCGGGTCCGGTAGGTCATCGCCCGCCGTCGCTCCCCGTCGTGGAGGGCGAGCGTCGACTCGGCGGTCCCGAGGCGGCGTTCGGTCACCTCTGCTAGCGCCCACGACTCCTCGAGGTCCAGCCCCAGGCCCCCGAGGTGACGGTCGGCGTCGCTGCCGTGGAAGGCGCTCCAGGCGACGGCGGAGTCGTGGCTGAGACAGAGTTCCCGGGACGCGTCGGGGTTCGGGTCCGGTTTCAGCCAGCGAAACTCCGTGACCGGGTCGAAACCGACCGCCCGTGCCTGCCCCAAGCCGGCGGCGTTCCACGAGAACACCATGTTCCGGCAGACGGTCGCTCCCCGGGCGACCGCCCACTCGAAGGCCGCCTCGCTCAGCCGGCGGCCGACCGAGGCGCCGCGAAACGCGGGGTCGACGCGCATCCCCTGGGCCCACGCCTCGTGGTCCGACAGCAGCACCACCTGCAGGACGCCGACGGGGCGGCCGTCGACCGTCGCCATGAGGGTCCGCTGTCCGGGGCCGTCGGTGTCGACCCACTCCTCGAACACGTCGGGGATGTAATCGCCGCCCAGTTCCGGCCAGGTGTCCTCGGTGAAGGCGACAACGGTCTCCCGGTCGTCGTGGCGGGCCTGTCGCACCTCGATGTCGTCGGCCGCCGTCACGTCCAGGGCACCGACCGCTCCTGCAGTTCGCCCGCGACCGGGCGGCGCATTGTCTCCTCGGCGCTCTCGGCGTTGGCCAGCGCCCACATCAGTTTCACGTACGCCGTCGCCGGCAGCGTGTCGCCGGCCTCGACGACGCCGGCCGCGAGCAGGTCCCGGCCGGTGTCGTACACGCGGTCGCAGACCCGCCCCTCGAGACACTGGCTGGTCATCACGACCATCGTGCCGTCGTCGATTAGCTCCTCGATGCGGTCGATCCAGCCGGTGTTGACGTGGCCGAGACCGGTCCCCTCGAGGACGAGGCCCGCGGCGCCGTCGGCGACATCGAGCGCCTCCGGGCCGGTCCCGGGGACGTACTTCACCAGTTCGACATCCCGCTCAAGGGCCGCGGACAGCGAGAGGTCGGCGGCGCCGCGGTCGGCGACTGGCCGCCGGAACGATACCTCGCCGCTCGCCCACTCCACCTCGCCGAGCGGCTTCGCGCCGACCGTCTCGAAGGCGTCCCGCCGGGAGGTGTGGTTCTTCCGGACCCGGGTGCCGCGGTGCAGCGCACAG
>PXSL01000130.1 GCA_003022815.1 Halobacteriales archaeon SW_5_68_122
GGCGACTTCAACACCCCCGAAACCACGCCCAGCGGGAACATCCACGGGATGCCGCTGGCGGCCGTGCTCGGCCGCGGCGCCTTCGGGGAGATGTCCTGGCCGACGGCGCCCGTCGACGAGGAGAACGTCGCCATGGTCGGCCTCCGTGACGTCGACGGCGAGGAGCAGACCGCGATCCGAGACAGCACGGTCGACGCCTACACGATGAGCGACATCGACACCCGCGGCATCGTCCCCGTCGTCGAGGACGCCCTAGCGTCGGCACTGGACGGCGTCGACGCGCTCCACGTCAGCCTGGACATGGACCTGCTGGACCCCGACGAGGCGCCCGGCGTCGGGACGCCCGTCACCGGCGGCGCGACCTACCGGGAGGCCCACGCCGCGATGGAACTCGTCGCCGAGACGGACGCCCTCTGCTCGCTGGAAGTTGTCGAGGTCAACCCCATCCTCGACTCGCACAACCGGACGGCCGACCTCGCGGTCGAACTGATATCCAGCGCCCTCGGCGACCGAATCCTGTAGGTCGTCGGCGGCCGAACTGTCCGCGACCAACCGCTCGCGGCCACAGATTCTTGGTCGACGGCCGACAACTCGGCCCAGTGACGGAGCCCGACCCCGAGGTAAGCGAGAAGGCGGCCTGGACGGCCGTCGCGCTACTGCTCGTCGCCTCGCTGTGCGGCGCCGTCGTCCTCGCGGAGTGGCCGCTGTGGGGCGTCCAGCTGGAGGACGAGGACCCGTCCACGGTCGAACCCGTCGAGAACGGGACGGAACTGTGGCCGTACACCGCCCGGACGACGGACACGGAGGCGCGCACCCTCGGGGTGAACCTCGTCGTGGTCGGCGACGCGGAGGCGACGCGGCGCTCGATGACCGACCGCTCGGAACTGGAGTGGAACGAGAGCGCCCCAGCGGACGACCCGCTCGCCGGGAACCGGTCCGATCAACCCGGCGAGGAGAATGCCACCGGACCGCGGGAGCAACTCGAGGAGGGGATCGCCTGGGGCGATGCCCGCGGCGCGGTCCGGTACACCCGCGTCACCGTCGACGGCGAGGTCCGGTGGCTCGAGGAGTCCTACCAGTTGCACGCCGGGACCTACCTCGGCCAGCGCCTCCACGTCCGGGCCTACGAGGACCCCAATGGAGAGTGGACCGCGATGCAGACCCACACCGAACACTGGGACTGGTTCCGCCTCCGGCACACGGTCACCGGCGTCTCCGAGGCCCAGCGGGCCGTCGAGAGCGACTTCATGGCGGCGCCGTTCGCCGAGGACGTCGCCCGTCGCTACTACGACAACCCGACCGCCGACGGCGACGGGTGGGCGACGGTCGTTCGGCTCGCGCTTTCGGTGCTGCCGCTGTTCGGCGTCGCCGTCGTCCCGCGACTACGGGAGACCGCACGCTTCGGCAGGAGACTGTTCGTCTCCCACGCCCGGGAGGCGTCCATCGGCGTGCTTCTGTTCGGCACCTACCTCGGTGTACGACTGTCGGGCATCGGTCTCGAGCGCCTGCTATCGGGGGTCTCGCCGAAGCTCATCGCCGCGCCGCTGTACCTCGTCCTGGTCGCCGGCCTGCCGGCGATAGCCTACCGTCTCGGCCGGGGCTCGAACCCCGTGTGGGCGGGCGCTCACGCCGTCGGCGGCCTCGGGACGGCCTTCCTGGTTGACTTCGCTCTGATGGACGTCTCGGTCATCCCGTTGCGGTTCGCCCTGCACCGGCTGGCGGTCATTCTCGCCATCGGAATGGTCGCGGCCGGGAGCGCCGTCGCCGAGGAGGAGTCCCGCGGGCCGCTCGCCGTCGGAACGCTCGGATGGCTGCTTGCGCTGGCGCTACCGTTGTTCGGTTACATCTGATAGTGGTTACTGTAAGTCATTACCGGATCGACCACACGCTTTCGTGCGGTCGTCCCGGTGAGCAGTTACAGCAATCGCTGTGACCCGCTACTCGTCGGCGTCGGCGTCGTCGGCGTTGTCATCGTCGTCGGCCGCCACGACGTCGACGCCGGCGACGTGGTCGTCGTCCCCGAGCCGCATGACGACGACGCCCTTCGTGTTCCGGCCGACCTCCGACACCTCGCCGACGTGGGTCCGACCTCCGACACCTCGCCGACGTGGGTCCGCATTATCTGGCCGGACTCGCTCATGATGGCCAGGCCGTCGCCGGGCGAGACCGTCTCGATGGAGCAGACGGGTCCGTTCCGGTCGTCGGTCTCGATGTCGATGAGGCCCTTGCCGTAGCGGGACTGCCGGCGGTACTCCGACAGCGGCGTTCGCTTGCCGTAGCCGTTCTTGGTGACCGTGAGCAGGTCGCGGCCGTCGTCGGCCTCGACGGCGACCAGTCCCGCCACCTCGTCGCCGCCCTCCAGTTTGATGCCGTTGACGCCGCGCGCCGACCGACCCATCGGCCGGGCGTCCGCCTCGACAAAGCGGATGGTCATCCCCCCGCGGGTGCCGACCAGCAGGTCGCCGTCGCCGGCGGTCACCTCCACGTCGACCAGCGAATCGTCGTCTTCGAGGCTGACCGCGCGGATGCCGCCCGAGTGGATGTTCTCGAACTCGCTCACGGCCGTCCGCTTGACGTAGCCATCTTTTGTCGCCATCGCGAGGTAGCCCTCGTCCGTGTCGTCGGTGTTGACGACGGCGGTTATCTCTTCGCCGTCGTCGAGGTCCAGCACATTGACCGCTGAGGTGCCGCGGGCGGTCCGCCCCATCTCCGGCAGTTCGTACACCTTCAGCCGATGGACCTGGCCCCGGTCGGTGAAACAGAGCAGGTAGTCGTGGGTCGAGGCGGTGAACACCGTCGAGACGCGGTCGCCCTCCTTCGGCCGGGAGCCGATGATGCCCTTGCCGCCGCGGTGCTGGGGGGCGAACTCCGAGAGGGTCCGTCGTAGTCGGCCGCGACGTCGCGGAGTTCTTCCTTGATGACCTCCAGTAGTTCGGACTCATCGCCAAGGATGGTCTCGAGGCGCTCGATTTCGGCCTGTACCTCCCCGTACTCCGTCTGGACCTCGCCGGCCTCCATGGATGTCAGCGAGCCCAGTTGCATCCTGACGACGTGTTCGGCCTGCGACTCCGAGAGGTCGTATTCCTCCCGGAGGCCGGCCATCGCGGCGTCGCGGTCGTCGCTGTCGCGGACGAGTTCGACCACGCTGTCGACGTTCTCGAGGGCCACCAGCCGGCCCTCGAGGATGTGCGCGCGGTCCTCGGCCTCGCCGAGTTCGAACTCCGAGCGCCGCCGGACGACCTCGCGGCGGTGGTCGATGAACTGCTGCAGCATCTCCTTGAGGTCCAGTACGCGGGGCTGGCCGTCGACAAGCGCCAGCGAGATGACCGAGAACGTGTTCTCGAGGTGGTGCTCCAGCAGTTTGTTCTTCACCACGTCGACGTTGGCGCCCCGCTTGCACTCGATGACGACCCGAACGCCCTCGCGGTCGGACTCGTCGCGGATGTCGCGGATCCCCTCGATTTTGCCCTCGTTGACGTCGTCGGCGATGCGCTCGATGCGGCGGGCCTTGTTCTCCTGGTAGGGGAGTTCGGTGACGATGATCCGGTCGCTACCGCCGTCGTTGTGTTCGACCTCCATCTCGGCGCGGACCCGGAGGCGGCCACGGCCCTCGGTGTAGGCGTTCCACAGGCCCTCCCGGTTGACGATGTTGGCGCCGGTCGGGAAGTCCGGGCCCTTGACGTAGCCGTCGGAGTCGGGCGTGTCCACCAGTTCCGACACCGAGCAGTCGGGGTTGTCGATGAGGTGGACCGCGGCGTCGACGACCTCACCGAGGTTGTGCGGCGGAATCTTCGTCGACATCCCGACGGCGATGCCCGAGGCGCCGTTGACCAGCAGGTTCGGTACCTTCGACGGCAGCACCTCGGGTTCGGTCAGTCGGTCGTCGTAGTTGCTCTCGAAGTCGACGGTGTCCTCGTCGATGTCCGCGAGCAGTTCCTCGGCGACCGGGGCCATCCGTGCTTCGGTGTACCGCATGGCGGCGGGCGGGTCGCCGTCGACCGACCCGAAGTTTCCCTGGCCGTCCACGAGCGGGTACCGCAGCGAGAACTCCTGTGCCATCCGCGCCAGCGCGTCGTAGATGGCCTTGTCGCCGTGGGGGTGGTAGTTCCCCATCGTCTCGCCGACCACTGACGAGGACTTCCGGTGGCCGGCCCGGGAGGTGACGCTCATCTCGTCCATCGCATACAGGATGCGCCGCTGGACGGGCTTGAGGCCGTCCCGGGCGTCCGGTAGCGCGCGCCCGACGATGACGCTCATCGCGTAGTCGATGTAGGACTGCTCCATCTCGTCCTCGATGCGGACGGGACGAACCTCGTCGGCCGGGCCGTCCGGCGCCTCGGGCGTCTCGGAACTCATATGTCCACCCACTCGGCGTCGTCGGCGTGCTCCTTGATGAACTGCTTGCGCGGCTCGACGGCGTCACCCATCAGCACTGAGAACATCCGGTCGGCTGCGGCGGCGTCCTCGACCGTTATCCGCTTGAGGATGCGGTTGTCGGGGGCCATGGTCGTCTCCCACAGCTGTTCGGGGTTCATCTCGCCGAGCCCCTTGAACCGCTGGGTGCTCGTGGGGCTGCCGTCGCACTCTTCTTCGATTATCCGCTCGCGTTCGGCCTCCGTCATCGCGTCGTACGTCCCGCTACCCTTGCGGATGCGGTACAGCGGCGGCTGGGCGGCGTACACGTAGCCGCGCTCGATGAGCGGCGTCATGTGCCGATAGAGGAACGTCAATAATAGGGTCCGTATATGCGCTCCGTCAACGTCGGCGTCGCTCATCAGAATCACCTTCTCGTACCGCGTGTCCTCGATGTCGAACTCGTCGCCGATGCCGGTGCCGACGGCGGTGATGAGGTTCCGGATTTCGTCGTTCTCGAGGATGCGGTCCAGGCGGTGTTTCTCGACGTTGAGAATCTTCCCGCGGATGGGGAGAATGGCCTGGAACTCGGGGTTGCGGCCCTGTTTGGCGCTGTTATGGACGAAAACCCCCGCTTCGAGGGCGAAGTTGTGCGTTCCCGGAACCTCAAGGTCGTAGACGTCAGCGGTCTTGTCGAGCCGTTCGACCGAATCGACGGTATGGTTGTGACTCTTGACGGTCCCGAGCGGAGCCGCCTCGTCCTCGAAGAACTTCTCGTTGCCGACGTGGTGTCTGTGGTCGCCAGCGTCGGCGTCGTACTCCTTCCGTCTGATGTTGTATCGGTCGGCAAGGAGGTGGGTAAACTCCCAGGTATCACGCGTCGCCGGCTGTTTTACCATCTCGTATCCGTCGATGGTTATTCCCTCTTCGGCCGTATCGGAGGTTTTTCGATACAGCGGCATCAGGGACTGGTCTGCCGTGAGGTTCTGCGCTTCACAGTAGCTCCCGTCTCGGAGCATGAACTCGTGGTCGGGAGTGCAGGTAATTGTCTCTCCGTTGTCGAGCGTGACCCCGACCAGTTCCGCGTCCTCTCGCGTGACTCGGGGGTTCTCGACCCGCTCCATCCCGATTCGGCCATCATCTCCGACGGTATAGCAGTAATGTGTCCTGCCGTTCTCGTGTTCTTCGACCAGCTGCTCAAACGATACCGACCGCCCCGAGGCGAGCGCGACCTCGGTGTCGCCGGTGAAGCACCCCCCGGCGCTGTCGCCTTCCACGACGAACAGTTCGGCCTCCTCGGGGTTGCGGGTCTGACAGTCGGCGAGTTTGCCGGGCAGACTGGTCGACTCGAGCGCCGACTTCCGGCGGGTCAGTTCCTCGGCCTTCTTGGCCGCCTTCCGTGCCTGGGCGGCCTCGACGGCCTTCGAGACGATGGCCTCGGCGGTGTCGGGGGTCTCCTCGAGGTATGTCGCCAGCTTCTCGTGGACCGCGCCCTCGACGATGCCCCGGACCTCGCTGTTGCCGAGTTTCGTCTTCGTCTGGCCCTCGAACTGCGGGTCGGGGTGTTTGATGGAG
>PXSL01000131.1:0-2033 GCA_003022815.1 Halobacteriales archaeon SW_5_68_122
TGCCCCCAATCGGGGGACGGGAGTCGAACCCGTTTGCGGTCGTCGGTCCCGAGTGCAGGACCCGATGGCGTTGCCCTCGAGCCACAGGAGCCAGTTTACTCGTGGCTCCTACCGTCCTCGGCGTGCGCGAGGGCGGCAGTAAATCAGGAGACGGCCCAAGGGGTAAAAACAGGTCGCCGCACGGTGAAAGTAGACGAGGGCGGACGCTCCTCCCCTCCCTCAGCCGTGAGCGAAGCGAGCGGCAGGGAGGGGGCTCTACGTCCTGCACCGCTACTGCTGAACACCGCCGGCGGGCCGACACACAAAGCGAAGTACCACCGGGTTGAACGCCAGTCATGCTCGGTATCATCGGCGGCAGCGGCATCTACGAGGCGCTCGGCTTCGAGAACAGCTACGAGGACCGGGTCGGGACCCCCTTCGGGTCGCCCAGCGCGCCGCTCGAAATCGGCGAGGTGGCCGGCACCGAGGTCGCCTTCCTCCCCCGACACGGCCGGGACCACCGGTACGACCCCACCAATGTGCCCTACCGGGCGAACGTCTACGCGCTGAAGCAGGCTGGCGTCGACCGGGTCGTCGCGACCAACGCGGTCGGTAGCCTTCGGGAGGGGCTGTCGCCGCGGACGCTCGTCGTCCCCGACCAGCTGTTCGACCGCACCCGGGACCGGGCGCGCTCGTTCTTCGGCGACGGCGTCGTCGTCCACGTCTCGATGGCCGACCCCTACTGCGAGCGTCTCTCTGGGCACCTCCTCGACCGTTCGGACGCCACCGACGCCGAGGTGGTCGACGGCGGCACCCACGTCTGCATCGAGGGCCCGCAGTTCTCGACGAAGGTCGAAAGCAAGTTCTACCGCGACCGCGGCTACGACACCATCGGCATGACGACCGTGCCGGAAGCAGGGCTGGCCCGCGAGGCCGAAATGTGCTACGCCCCGCTGGCCGGCGTCACCGACTACGACGTCTGGCACGACGAGGAGGAGGTGTCGCTGGAGACGGTGCTCGGCCACGCGGCCGCCAACGAGGCGTCGATGTCCGCGATGCTGGAGGCGCTCATCGAGGCGCTACCTGACGAGGACTGCGAGTGCCACCACGCCCTCGAGGGCGCCATCAACACGCCGGCCGAGGCCATCAGCCACCAGGCCCGCAAGGACGTCTCGCTCCTGATAGACGAATACCGCTGACGGCCGCTCCGGCGGTCATACTGTCGGCTGTAACTGCGTGGAACAGTTGTGTCCAAAGTACGGCGTTACGAAGCGTACCCGCCGTGAATTCTCGATATAGTTCACATGAAACTACAGCCGACAGTATCAGTCGTCGGCCGCCGCGGCCGACTCGCCGCCGACTGCCGCCGGGTCCTGCACCCAGAGGTCACCGAAGCACTCGTCCTGCTGGAGGCGGACCTGCCCGCGGTGTGCGAGGAAGAGCAGTCCGAGAAACGTGTTCACCCGGGAGCCGCCGGCCTCCCGGACCTCCGCGAACAGCACCTCGTCGCGCCCGCCGTCGTAGTGGGCCTGGAGTTCGACGTACACGTCGTTGATGATGTCCTCCATGTGCTCGTCGTGGGTGGTCCCGGTGACGTCGTCGGCCGTCGGCTCGTCGTCCATCCGGAAGTCGTCGCCCGAGCGGTAGTCCAGCGTCTGGGTCCCCCGGCCGTACCCCGACGGCGACTCCGAGGTGTCGTAGGTGCGGGACTCCTTCCACCACGTCTCCCGCTCGCGCTCCCGCAGGTCCCGCACCAGTTCGTCCAACGTCTCCGGCTTGCCGCGGGCGCGCTTGCGCTCGATGCGGCGGTCCATCTCCTGCTCCAACTGGTCGAAGGGGTCGACCGCCGGTGCTTCCGGGCCGTCCATCGGCGCCTCCCGCGGCTCGTCGGCCCACTCCTCGTCCGGCTCGCCGTCGTCCCACAGCTCATCGCTTTTCATCCGCAACAGCACCGACGCGTAGAACAGCGCCCGGCCGCCCGTCCGCAGGTCGGCGTCGTCCAGCCTGTCGAGGAACTTGTCGGTGACCGTCACCACGTCGATGTCCCAGGGGTC
>PXSL01000131.1:2080-16609 GCA_003022815.1 Halobacteriales archaeon SW_5_68_122
GCGTCGTGGCCCGCGATGTTCAGCGGAATCTCGTCGGCTGCGCCACCGTCGGCTCGCTTCTGGTCGGCGTCCGGAGACTCCCTCCGGTCGTCCCCGCTGTGCTCACGGGTCGCTCCGCTCCCCGTTCGCGTCTCCGAGGGCTCGCTTCGCTCGCCCTCGCTGTTCGCGTGTCGTCGCTCCGCTCTTCCCGCTCGCGTCTCTGAGGACTCCCTCCGGTCGTCCTCGCTATCTCGCGGCTCACTGCGTTCGCCGCTCGATTTCTCCGAGGGCTCGCTTCGCTCGCCCTCGCTAGTCATCCGCGGGCACCCCCTCAACCGACAGGTCGATACCCGTTACGGCGGAGACGTTGTCGTCCTGCATCATCACGCCGATGGCCCGCTCGGAGCGTTCCAGAAGCGCCGACCGGTGGGAGACGACGACGAACTGCGCCTCGCCGGCTAGTTCCTCGACCATGTCGCCGACCATCTCGGCGTTGGCCGCGTCGAGGAACGCGTCCACCTCGTCGAGGGCGTAGAACGGCGCCGGGTTGTACCGCTGGATGGCGAAGATGAATGCCAGCGCCGTCAGTGACTTCTCGCCGCCGGACATCGCCTCGAGCCGCTGGACCGGCTTGTCCTCCGGCTGGGCCTTCATCGTCAGCCCCCCCTCGAAGGGGTCGTCGGGGTCCTCCAAGACGAGCTCCCCGGAGCCGTCCGAGAGCCGCGCGAAGATGTCCTCGAACTGCTCGTTGATGCCCTCGTAGGCCCCCATGAACGTCTCCTTCTTGCGGGCCTCGTAGGCGTCGATGCGCTCGCGAATCCCGTCGGCCTCCTCGACCAGCGTCTCGCGCTTGTCCTCCATCTCCTCGAACTCCTCTTCGACCCTGTCGTACTCGTCGATGGCGAGCATGTTGACCGGCTCCAAGGCCTCCATCTCGGCCTCCAGCCGGCGTATCTCCGACTCGACGGTCTCGTGGTCCGGTATCTCCTCGGGGTCGTACTCGCCGACTTGCGAGGCCAGTTCCTCTATCTCCCACTCGAGGCGGTTCTCGGCGTCTCGCAACTCCTCAAGGGCGGCCTCGACGTCGGAGACGGCTTCGGCCTGCTCGTCGCGGGCGGCCTCGGCGTCCCCCAGTTCGTTCCGTAGCTCCTCGCGGTCGGCCTTCAGCTCCGCCAGCTCCTCCTCGAGCTCCGCGACCGCCGCCTCCTTCTCCTCGAGTTTCGCCTCCTCGTCGGCGACCGTCTCCTCAAGTTCCGCGACCGCCTCCTCGGCTTCGGCCTTCCGGTTCTGGGCGTCCTCGATGTCGTCGTGCAGTTCCTCGACGGCCTCCTCGGCGTACTGCTTTTCGAGTTCCAGTTCGTTGAGGTCCCCATCGAGGTCGTCCATCCGGTCTTCGAGGTCGGCGATGTCCTCGCGGATGGCCTCGGCCTCGCTGGTCAGCTCCGGGATGTCCGAGTCCTGCAGTTCCGTCTCCAGGTCGTCGATGTCGGCCTCCAGGTCGTCGATCTCGGCGCTCTTCTCGTCGATGTCGGCCTCGATGGCCTCCATCTCCTCGGCGACCGCCTCCCGTTCGGCCTCGATGTCGGCGAGTTCGTCCTCGAGGGCCTCGATGCGCGCCTCGGCGTCGCCCCGTCGGTTCTCGATGGACTCGACGTCGGTCTCTATCTCGCGGACCTGTTCGGCGGCGTCGGACTGCCGGTCGCGGGCGTCGTCCAGTCGCTCCTCGACGTCCCGCACCTCCGAGCGGACGGACTGTTTCTCCTCCTCCAGGTCCGCGATGCGTTCCGCGACCCGCTCGAGCATCGCGCCGGACTTCTCGACGAGGTCGCCATCCAGTGTCACGATGCGGAACTCGCCCATCAGGTCGCGGGCCGTCTCGGTGTCCTCGACGACCAGCGTGTCGCCGACGACGTAGGAGAACACCTCAGCGTACGTCGAGTCGAAGTCGATGAGGTTGTACGCGAAGTCGACCACACCCGGTAGGTCCGGCGCCGAGGGCAGCGACCGCGACTGCATTTCCGTCATCGGCAGGAACGTCGCCCGGCCGGCGTTGCGCGACTTGAGGTGCTCGATACACCGCTGGCCGACGCCATCGTCGTCGACGACCACGTTGGCCAGGCGGGCGCCGGCCGCCGTCTCGCAGGCCGTCGCGTACTCGGGGTCGACGCCGCCGAGCTGGCCGACCGTGCCGTGGACGCCGTCGAAGCCGGCGTTCAACACTGTCGTCACCGCCCGGCCGTAGGAGCCGTCGCCGCTCTCGTCGGCCCGCGCTTCCAGTTCGGCGTACTCCTGCTGGCTGGCCGATAGCTCGTCCTCGATTTCCTCCAGGTCGGCCTTCAGCTCGCGCTTCTCCTCGCGGAGGTCCTCGACCACCTCGGTGATGTTGTCGCGGTTGGCCTCGGCCTTCCGGAGTTCCCGCTCGAGGTCCTCGAGTTCGGCGTCCAGCTCCGGGAGGCGCTCCTCGGCGGCCTCGATTTCCTCCTGTTTCTCGCGCTCCTGTTTGGAGCGCCGGCGGGACTCGTCGAGCAGACGGTCCTGTTCGCGCTGGAGTTCGTTGCGCTCGTCGCGGGCCGCCTGGACCGCCTCGCGTTTCTCCTCGAGCTCGTCACGGACGGCCTCGTACTCGGTGTCGACGGCCTCGATTTCGGCCTCGACGGACTCCAGTTCGGCCTCCGTCTCCTTGACGTCGGCCTTCAGCGAGGACTTCTCGACCTTCTTGTTGCGGATCTCGGCCTCCAGTTCCTCGATTTTCTCCTGTTTGCGGTCGACCTGGACGAACGCCTGGCTCCGCTCGTTCTCGGCGTCCTCGATTCGCTCCTCCTGAGTCTCGATTTTGTCCTCCAGCCGGGCGATTTCGCCCTTGACGGCCTCTATCTCCCGCTTTATCTCTATCTGCTCGTCCTCGCCCTTCCGCTCGATTTCGGCGTCGAGGTCCGCCAGGTCCTCCTCGAGACGGGTGACCCGGCCCCGCCGTTCGTCCAGTTCCCGCCGGAGCTCCTCGAGTTCGGCCTCCCGCTCCTCGATGTCCCCACGGGTATCGGCCAGTTCCGCGCGCTTGTCCTCGAGTTCGGCGGCCTTCTGGTACCCCTCGTACTCGGCCTTCTCGTCGCGGAGCTCCTGGTACTCCAGCGCCGTCTCCCGCTCGTCGGAGAGCTGTTCGAGCCGTTCTTCCTTCTCCTCGATGCGGAGTTCGGCCTCGTCGATGCGCTCCTGGACCGTCTCCAATTCCTCGAAGGCGTCGGCCTTCTTCTTGTCGAACTCCGCGACGCCGGCGATCTCGTCGATGATTTCGCGGCGCGACCCCGCCGTCATCGTGATTATCTCGGTCACGTCGCCCTGCATCACGACGTTGTACCCCTCCGGCGTCACGCCAGCCTGCGCCAGCAGGTCCTGGATGTCCGAGAGGTTCACCGACCGGTCGTTGAGGTAGTAGTAGGAGTAGTAGGTGTCCTCGTCGGTCTGTTTGACCCGGCGCCGGATGGAGATTTCGTCGATGTCGCCGACCTTCTCGGAGCTGGCCGCCGAGACCACCTGCTCGCGGGCGAGCGTGCCGTCGGCGTTGTCGAGGACCACCTCGACGCTGGCCTCCTGCTCGCCGGCGAACTCCCGGTCGTCCTCGTGACCCGGGTTGTAGATGAGGTCGGTCAGCTTCTCGGCCCGGATGCCCGAGGTGCGGGCCAGGCCCAGCGCGAACAGAATCGAGTCGACGATGTTCGACTTCCCGGAGCCGTTCGGCCCGCTGATGGTGGTGAAGTCCTCGTAAAAGGGGATTCGCGTCTTTCGGCCGAAGCTCTTGAAGTCGTCTAAGACGAGCTCTTTGATATACATGTGGGCGCTCGTGGGTCCCCGGGTCAGGCGACGATGATGTCGTCGCCGGACTCGGAGTCCGCGTTGTCATCCCCGTCGGCCTCGTCGGTATTAACCTCGTCGGCCGACGTTTCCCCGTCGTCGGCCTGCGGTTCCGCGTCCGACCCGGCGTCGGTTGCGGCCTGCTCCGTCGTCGCCTGCTGTGCCTCGCTTCGGGTCGTTCGGCCCTTGAGGATGTCGGGCGCTTCGGGGCTCTCGCCCTCCAATGCCTCGAGGCGCTCTTTGGTTTCGACGATCTCGTCGGTCAGCCCGTCGATCGTCGCTTCGAGTTCCCGCACTTTGGCCTCGAGTTCGTCGACTCGGTTCCCAGCCATACGTCCGACTGGCGCCCCCGAACGTATAAATCTGCGTCAGACATTGACAATACTTCTGATACGTCAGCCGGCGCGCGAGTCCGCCGAACGCGGGCCGACGGCCGCGGAACGGGCCGCTCATATCCGTTCGCTGTCAGACTCGCCGTGGCCGGTCGCACTCAGGGCGCGGGCCGGCCGCGGCCGGACCTTCGTTAGGCTAAAGCGTTCCCGCCTCGATTGTCCGTTAATGACCGCACAGACCGCCGAGAGCCGCGAACTCGCGGCCGTCATCGGGCTGGAGGTCCACGTCCAGCTGGAGACGGAGACGAAGATATTCTGTGACTGTTCGACCGACCCCGCCGACGGCGACGGCCCCAACAGCCGGACCTGTCCGGTCTGTCTCGGCCTCCCCGGCGCCCTGCCCGTCCTGAACGAGGGCGCCGTCGAGGCCGCCGTCAAGATCGGCAAGGCGCTCGGGTCGGAGATTCCCGAGGAGACCCGCTTCCACCGGAAGAACTACTACTATCCCGACCTGCCGAAGAACTTCCAGATAACCCAGTACGACGCGCCCATCTGCGACGGCGGCGAACTGGAGTTCACCGTCGCCGACGAGCGCCGGACCGTCGGCATCGAGCGGGCCCACCTCGAGGAGGACCCCGGCAGCCTCGCCCACGCCGGCGGCTCAATCGACGCCGCCGACCACACGCTCGTCGACTACAACCGCGCCGGCACGCCGCTGATGGAGATCGTGACCGCGCCGGATTTCCGGAGCGCCGCCGAGGCACGAGCCTTCCTCGCCAAGCTGACCGAGGTGCTGGAGTACCTGGGCGTGTTCGACGCCACCCGCGACGGCTCGCTCCGGGTTGACGCCAACCTCTCTATCGTTGACGCCGCCGACCTCGACGGCGACGAGGTCGACGAGTCGGTGCTCGCCGACGCCAACCGCACGGAGGTCAAGAACATCTCCAGCCACCGGGCCGCCGAGAAGGCCCTGACCTATGAGAAGTCCCGCCAGAAGAACGCTATCGAGCGCGGCCGCGAGGTCGCCCAGGAGACCCGCCACTGGGACGAGTCCCGCGGCGTCACCGTCTCGATGCGCAGCAAGGAGGAGGAGAAGGACTACCGCTACTTCCGGGAGGCAGACCTGCCGCCGCTCCGGGTCGCCGACTGGAAGAAACAAATCGACATCCCCGAGCTGCCGGACGCCCGTCGCGAGCGGTTCCGCGAGCAGTACGGTCTCGACGCCGAGTCGGCCTCGAAGCTCACCTCCACGAAGCAGGTAGCGGACTTCTACGAGCGTATCGCCGAGGCGTTCGACCCCGACCTGGCGGCGACGTGGGTCGCCGACAACCTGCTCGGGGAGCTCAACTACCGCGACATGTCGATTACCGACATCGAGGGCCGTCTCGAGGAGTTCGCCCGCCTCGTCGAACTGGTCGACGACGAGGAGATAACCACGAAGAACGCCGAGGAGACCGTGCTCCGACGCATGCTCGACGACGGCCTCGCGCCCGACGAAATCGTCGAGCGGGAGGGCCTCGGCAAGGCCGACGACGACGCGGTGGCCGCCACCGTCGAGGCGGCCATCGAAGACAATCCCGACGCCGTCTCCGACTACCACGCCGGCGAAGAGGGCGCGTTGAACTTCCTGGTCGGCCAGGTGATGCAGGAGACAGGCGGCAGCGCCGACCCCGGCACCGTCAACGAACTGCTGCGGGCGGAACTGGACGGGTAAACGGCCGAGTTGTCCGTCAGGCTCCCGCGCGGTGATGAAGCGGCCGTCGTCGTGTGCCACCCCGAATTGTGGCTCACAACGTACACACGGCGACGGCTAAGTGGAGCGGCTCACAATGTACACACAATGAGCAGCGATAAGAAGCGCGTTCAGTTCCGTGCGCCCCACCGGCTCATCGACCGGACCGACGCGCTGGCGGACGTCCTCGGGGAGGACCGGACGGACATCCTCGTGACCGCCCTGCGGGAATACCTCCAGGAAGCCGCCCACGACGACGCGCTGACCCAGGAGATTGCGGCCGCCTACTACGACGACGAAATCTCCTTCGAGCAGCTCAAGACACTCGTCGGTGCCGAAGAGGCGGCGAACCTCCGGGTGTTGAAAAAACAGCTGAACGAGGACTTCGTTGACGAGGTCGGCAACCTGTAGATGGCGACGCTCGTCGCCGACGCCTCCGCGCTCGTCAGCCTCGGCGTCGTGGCTGACGGGCCGCCCGACCCACTCGCGCTCTGTACGGGCCGGTACGAGGTCGTCGTCCCGACGGCCGTCGTTGAGGAACTCCGGGAGCTGGCGTCGCACGAGGACGTACACGGCGAAGCCGCGTCCACGGCGCGCAACCGGACGAGCGCGTTCGAGACACAATCGGGCGACCTCGACGCGGAGTTCCCGCTCAACGACGGCGAAAACGCCGCCGTCACCCTCGCAAACGGCCTCGACGCCGCGCTGTTGCTCTGTGACGAGTTCAACCAGCTCGGCCTGATTCACGCCTCGCTGGCCGATACCCGGCTCGTGACGACGCCGACGTTGCTCTCGGTGCTCGTCCGAGCCGGAGAGCTGTCCCCGACCGATGCTCGCACGCTCCTCGACGAAATCAGCGAGACCCGTAGCTGGGACGCGAACAGCTACGTACGGTGCGCTCGCTCGCTGCTCGATGAGTCCTGATACTGTCGGCTGTGAGTCTGTACCGAATCGACTGCCCGACTGCGGGCGGTCGTACCGGCAGAGGGTCACAGCAATCACTACGACACGACGGTTCGAATCGGCAGAGGCGGCCCTACCGGGGGCGCTATTCGTCGGCGGCTCCCTCGCTCATCGCCGCGACCGGATTGTCCGGCTCCTCGATTCGCGGGTCGACGAACAGCAGCGTCCCGAGCAGCGCGAGCGCGAGGAGTTCGAGCGTCTTCGAGACGGCCGCAAGCGTCGCCCGGCCCGGCTGGTCGGCGCCGGTGAACCCCCCGACCAGCGGGTCGACGTAGTGGGAGACGACGACGTCGAGGAGGCCGCGGTGGGTCTGGCCGTCGGTCGTCGCGGGGCCGCCGACGCCGTGGCCGAGCACGGAGTGCCAGGCCAGCCACCCGACGAGGAACGTCACCATCGCCGCCGCGCCGAGCAGGTAGGCCCGCCGGTGGCCGAGGTACCCGAGGCCGACCGCGAGGACGCCGCCCAGGACGGCCAGCCCCGACAGCGTAAACAGCCACGGCTCCGGCTGGGAGACGACCTGCCTGCTCGTGAGGTACTCCACGAGGAGGCCGCCGGCGGCGAAGCGGACCAGTTCGGCGACCCCGGCGACGAGGTGGATGACGGCGACGGCGCCGACGACCTGCAGCGTCAGAAAGCGGAGCTTCCGAGCGGCTGGCTCCTCCATGTCCCGACTCGAAGCCGCGAGCCAAAGAGCGTGCCGGAAGCCGGTCGTCGGGGCCACGGCGCACCTTCCCTGCGCGCCCGCTCGCAGGCTGAGCACGCGGCCACGGCCGCGCCCGCGGACGGCTCCCGTCTGGCGGTTTTGCGTGCGAAAGGTTGAAAGTCCGAGTCGGCATAGCGGGAGTAACGTGGAACTCATCGTCACCGAGAAAGAGAACGCCGCCCGACGGATCGCGGACATCCTGTCGGATGGGGGGGCGTCCACCGAGCGACGGAACGGCGTCAACGCGTACCGCTGGGGCGACCGGCGCTGCGTCGGCCTCTCCGGACACGTCGTCGGCGTCGACTTCCCGCCGGAGTACGCCGACTGGCGGGACGTCCAGCCGGTCGAACTGGTCGAGGCCGACGTGGTGAAGACCCCCACCCAGGAGAACATCGTCCGGACGCTCCAGGAGCTGGCCGAGGCGGCCGACGAGGCGGTCATCGCCACCGACTACGACCGCGAGGGCGAGCTCATCGGCAAGGAGGCCTACGAGCTCATCGAGGCGGTCACCGACATCCCAATCAAGCGGGTCCGCTTTTCATCGATCACCCAGACGGAGGTGAAAAACGCCTTCGCCAACCCCGACGACCTGGACTTCGAACTCGCGGCCGCCGGCGAGGCCCGTCAGGTCATCGACCTGCTGTGGGGGGCGGCGCTGACGCGCTTTCTGTCACTCTCGGCCAACCGGTTGGGCGAGGACTTCATCTCGGTCGGCCGGGTCCAGTCGCCCACCCTGAGGCTCATCGTCGACCGCGAGCGGGAGATAGAGGCGTTCGACCCCGACGACTACTGGGAACTGTTCGCCGACCTGCGCGACGGCGAGGCCTTCGAAGCGCGGTACTTCTACCGCGAGGACGGCACCGAGAACGAACGGGTCTGGAACGAGGCCGACGCCGAGGCCGCCCTCGAGGACCTGCGGGCCGCCGAGACGGCCGTCGTCGACTCGGTCAGCCGCCGACAGCGGACTGACGCCCCGCCGGCGCCGTTCGACACCACTGCCTACATCAGCGCCGCCGGGTCGCTGGGGCTGTCGGCACAGAAGGCCATGAGCGTCGCCGAGGAGCTGTACACCGCCGGCTACGTCACCTACCCCCGGACGGACAACACCGTCTATCCGGACGACCTCGACCCGGAGGCGCTACTGGAGTCGTTCGTCGGCCACCACCCCTTCGACGAGGACGCCGAGGGCCTGCTCGGCGGCGAGGTCGAACCTACCGCCGGCGACGAGGAGACCACCGACCACCCGCCGATCCACCCGACGGGCGAGATCCCGCCGCGGTCGGAGCTCTCCGAGGACGAGTGGACGGCCTACGAACTCGTCGTCCGGCGGTTCTTCGCAACGGTGGCCGACCCCGCCGAGTGGGCACACCTGAAGCTAATCGCCGACGCCGACGGCCGCCTACTGAAGGCCAACGGCAAACGACTGCTGGAAGCCGGCTACCACGACGTCTACCCGTACGCGTCGAGTTCGGAGAACCACCTGCCGGCCGTCGAGGAGGGCGAGCGACTGGGCCTCGAGGACGTCCGAATCGAGGCGAAACAGACCCAGCCGCCCCGCCGCCGCGGCCAGTCGCGGCTCATCGAGGAGATGGCCGACCGCGGCCTGGGCACGAAGTCGACCCGGCACAACAGCCTCCAGAAGCTGTACGACCGCGGCTACGTCGAGGGCGACCCGCCGCGGCCGACGAAACTGGCGATGGCGGTCGTCGAGGCCGCCGAGAAGTTCGCCGACCGCATCGTCGACGAGGAGATGACCGCACAACTGGAGGCCGACATGCGCGCCATCGCCGACGGCGAGAAGGGCCTCGAGGAGGTGACCGACGAGTCCCGCGAGATGCTTGCGGTCATCTTCGAGGAGCTACACGACTCCCGGGAGGCGGTCGGCGAGCACCTCAAGGAGTCGATGAAGGCCGACCGGACGCTCGGGCCGTGTCCCGACTGCGGCGAGGACCTGCTGGTGCGGCGCTCCCGGCAGGGGTCGTACTTCGTCGGCTGCGACGGCTTCCCGGACTGCCGGTTCACGGGCCGGAGCACGTTCGTCCACGGCTGTCCCCGATGTGAGGCCGAGGCCGCCGACGAGGCGGCCGACCGCGTCATCGGTGCCTGTCCCGACTGTGGAGAGGGCGCGGCGTCGGAGACGCCGCGGGACGAAGGCGGGGAACTCGCCATCAAGCGGCTCCGCAACGGGTCGCGGCTGGTCGGGTGCACCCGGTACCCCGACTGTGAGTACTCGCTACCGCTACCGCGGCGGGGCGACGTCGAGTTGATAGAGGAGACCTGCGGCGAACACGACCTGCCGCACCTCCAAGTCGTCGACGACGAGGACGACGACGACCCCTGGGAACTGGGCTGTCCCATCTGCAACTACTCGGAGTACGAGAAGCGGCAGGCCGCGAGCGAGGTCGAGGACCTCGACGGCGTCGGCGAGAAGACCGCCGACAAGCTCGCGGCGGCCGGGAGGTCCAGGGCGTCTCCGCCGACCGCATCCGCGAGTGGCAGGCGAAGGTCGACATCGAAGCGACGGCTGGTTCGTGAAATGGACCCCCGAGCAGGGTTCTAATTAGTCTTCGGGGAGATTTGCCGGACGGTCGGTCCTTGTAGAAACCGAGAGCGGTCGCCGGGCACAGACGGTACCTGGAGGTACGTTGCTCCTCGTGGTGACGTTCGTGGGGCTGGCACTGGCGGTCGACAGCGCCGCCTACACTGAGACCCTCTCGACGTGGGACGCCCGACTGCGGGAGAGGGCGGTCCGGAAGGGGGCGCGGTGGGACGCCTCCGTCGCCGGCCGTCGAGTCGAAGTTGTTTTAGCCGCCCGCGGGCTTGAGGCGGGTATGAGCGGCCCCTGGTCCGACTGGGACCATATCGTCAAAGTCGACCCGGACAAGACGCTGCCGGAGGGCGAGACGTTCGAGGACGTCTGTGCGACGGGGACCGACGCCCTCGAGATCGGCGGGACGACCGGGATGACCGAGGCGAAGATGGCCCGCGTCGTCGAGGCGACCGCCGCTCACGACATCCCCGTCTACATCGAGCCGTCCAACGTCGCCTCCGTCGTCCATCAAGAGGGCCTGGACGGCTGTTTCGTGCCGATCGTGCTCAACGCGGGCGACGTCTTCTGGACGACGGGCGCCCACAAGGAGTGGGCCAGACTCGACGATGAAATCAGCTGGGACCACACTTACACCGAGGCGTACATCGTGCTCAACCCCGACTCGTCGGTCGCGGAGTACACCGACGCCGACTGCGACCTCAGGACCAGCGACGTCGGCGCTTACGCCGAGGTAGCAGAGCAGATGTTCGGCCAAGAGATAATCTACGTCGAGTACTCGGGGACGTACGGCGACCCCGAAATGGTGGCGGCGGCCGCCGACGCCGTCGAGGAGGCAATCGTCTTCTACGGCGGCGGCATCGGCGACTACGACGCCGCCTACGAGATGGGCAACCACGCCGACACCGTCGTCGTCGGCGACCTGGTACACGACGAGGGCGTCGAAGCCGTCCGCGAGACCGTCGAGGGCGCCCGCGACGC
Organism: Halobacteriales archaeon SW_5_68_122; assembly: GCA_003022815.1. The sequence goes on from PXSL01000131.1 coordinate 13,168, forward strand.
CAAGGCCGAGGCCGCCGACCGGTAACCACCTTTTGCACGACCCCGTGGCTCCGTCGCCGGCTCGACAAAAACGTAGGGGAAGTAGTAACTTGTTCAACCCGTGGAGAATCGCAAACCTGTAACTACCTCGCCACCGCAACTTGTTGATTCCCTAAGCGACCTCGAACAGATTAATTTCTGTGGAGTGAACCTTCACACGCAATTGAGTAATTCGTTGGGGAGAAAAGGACTCTTTCGTAGCCGAAGAACTACTTGCTTCAAATTTGTATCTATACGATTCCGCTCTCAGCTCGGATATTGTCTTTCTCTCTTCTCCCCGTGGGTCTAATTGGTACGACTCCTGAAACACGACGGTGTCGGAATCGTCGGTTACTGTCATCGTTAACTGCCGTAGACTGGGCGTTTTATTGTTGAAAGAGAAATCCTCTCTTTGTTCTGGGTTAGTATAAGATTCTGAGTCAGCACTTTGCTGTCCATCGGAGCCAGTATCCGATTCGTTCTCCGACTCGGTACTTTGCGGTTCATCGGAGTCGTCACCCGGTTTATTTGTGCATCCAGCGACGACTGCGAGAGAACCGGCGCCCATGGCCCCTAATATTTCACGTCTATTCATACTGATACAATACACTCTATGTGTCAAATACTTTGATCCGTCGAGGTTTCGGAGGTCACAATAGCAGTACGGCCAGCGCCAGCGTCAGCGCCGCGACGACGAGAAAGACGCTCGTGCCCATCGACACCCGGAGGTCGATGGTCCTGGGACGGCCGCCGTTAGTCCGGGTCTCGGCGGAGACCCCGGGGAGTCGGTCGGCGGTCCGGTAGGCGAACCGCCCGGGGTCGGCGCCGATGCGGTAGGCCGCCGACACGAGGCCGACCGCCGCGCGGTCGACGGCCGCCCACGTCCCGGTGACGAACACGGCCAAGGCCCGGCCGCCGTAGAACACTGTGGGGTTCAGGACGCGGTCGACGTCCGGAATCCAGGTCGCCTTCGAGAGCGGCGTCTTCAGCGCGAAGAAGCCGGCGAAGCCGACCGCGCCCAGTATGACGGCCTCGAGGACATGCGAGACGGTGTAGGTGGTGTACTTCTCGGCGACCGTCGCGGTGTTCGGCAGGACCTCGAAGAGCGTGCCGGGGAGCAGCCCCAGGGCGAGACAGAGCCCGCCGACCGCGAGCATCGGGACGGCCTGGCCGGGCTTTGCGTCGTCGGGATCGACGGTCGCCTCGCCGTGGAAGAAAACGTAGTAGCCCAGCTTGATGAACGACATGAACGTCCCGACGCCGCCGACGATGAGCAGCCACCACAGCAGGTCCTCGCCGCCGAGGAACATCTCCTCGGAGCCGATAACGAACATCTTCATGCTCTTGTGAGCCTCGGCGACAACGATGCCCTTGCTGACGAAGCCGTTGAAGCCGGGGACCCCCGAGATGGCCGCCGCCCCGAGCAGGTAGGAGACGAACGTGGCCGGCATCACCCGCCAGAGGCCGCCGACCTCCGTGATGTCCTCGATGCCGGTCCGGTAGATGACGACGCCGATAGACATGAACAGTAGCGCCTTGTAGAGGATGTGGTTGAACACGTGGCCGAAGGCGCCGGCGGTCGCAAGCGTCGTCCCGATGCCGACGCCGGCTATCATGTAGCCAACCTGCGAGATGATGTGGTACGACAGCAGGCGGCGCATGTCCTCCTGTAGCAACGCCATGAAGGCGCCGAAGACGGCCATCGCCCCGCCCATGTAGGCGATTGCGAGCTGGCCCTCCGGGAACGCCCGGAACATGGCGTAGACCCCGGTCTTAGTGGTGTACACGCAGAGGAAGACGCTGGCGGCAACGTGGGGGCTCGGGTAGGTGTCCGGCAGCCAGGTGTGCAGGCCGACGAAGCCGACGTTGACGCCGATGCCGACGGTCATGAGCAGTGCTGGGATGCCGCTGGCCACTCCCGCGGTTCCACCGGCGCCGAAGAGCAACGAGCCGACCTCGGCGTACTGCCAGGCGACCGCCCCCAAGACGAGGCTGCCGCCGATGCCGTGGGCCACGGCGTACCGGAAGCCGGTCCGGACCGCCCGGCCGCCGTAGTGCCACACGAGCAGCGTGCTGGTGACGGCCATCAGCTCCCAGAAGAACACGAGCGTCAGCCAGTCGCCGGCGAAGACGGCCCCGAGGCTGGTGCCGACGTAACTCAATGCGGCGGCGGTCATCGTCCCCTCGGCCTCGCTGGCGTGGGCGTACAGCACCGCCGCGGCGCCGATGAGCCCGAAGATGACGCCCATCAGCCGGGAGAACTCGTCGACCTGGTACAGCACAGTCTCGAAGCCGAACAGCGCGGTCGGGAGGTGGGTCCCGGCGGGCGCCAGAAGCGAGACGACGGCGACGCCGGCGGTCGCCAGGACGCCGACCGCGTGACCGACCTTCCGTGGGGCGACAGCCGCGACGGCCGCGGCGACGAGGACGGGCACGAACGGCGGAACGACATCGAGCATCAGCCGACCACCCCCACCGTCAGCGCCGCCGAGACGATTGCGTCGACCAGTCGCAGGAACACCGCCGCGTACGGTACGAGGCCGAGCACGACCGAGCCGGTCATTGCCGCGAGGATGGGCCCGAGCATGAACCAGGTGCTCTCCGCCCCGAGCCAGCCCCGGCGCTCCCAGCCGCCCGCCGGCGGGCCGCCGTGGTGGCCCTCGTCAGCGGGGTCGCCCGGTTCGTGGTGGTCCTCGTTAGCGTGGTCGGCCGCGGTGTCCGCCTCTTCGTCGTAGTCTGCTCCGGGGGGGGCGTGGTCGCTCGGGTTGCGGTCGACAGCGTACTCCCCGTCGACCAGTGGCGCGGGATCGCTGTAGTCGCGCTCGACGCTCTCGCCGCTGAAGTCCGGCCGGCCGACCTCCTTGGGGTCAACCGTTTCGTCGACCGCATCGGCCTCGTCGTCAGCGTCGGTCTTGGCGTCCTTGACGGCCGGGTCGTCGGTATCGGCGTCCTCCGGCGACCCGCCGTCGGCCCGGGCCAGTACCGATCGGCGCTCGCCGCCGAGCGGGAATTCAACGAGCGGCTTGGCGTCGTGTCCGTCCTCGCTTTGGAAGAACGCCCCGTAGACGACCGGCCAGAAGTACGCGACGTTGAGGACGCCGGAGACCAGTAGCGCGACCGCGAAGACGTAGTCGCCGGTCGAGACGGTGCCGACCAGCAGATAGAACTTCGAGACGAATCCCGCGACCAGCGGGATACCGGCCATCCCAGCGGCGGCGACGGCGAAGGCCGCCATCGTGGTCGGCATTCGTTTGCCGATACCGGCCATCTCGCTGATGTGGTCGGTGTGGGTCTCGACGTGGATGACCCCCGCACAGAGGAACAGCGTGAGCTTCATGAACGCGTGGGCGGGGATGTGCAGCAGCCCGCCGGTGATGGAATCGGGACTGAGGACGGCCAGTCCGAGCACGATGTAGGAGAGCTG
>PXSL01000132.1:0-23450 GCA_003022815.1 Halobacteriales archaeon SW_5_68_122
GTGTACGACGCGCTGTTCGACTCGCCGGCCGCCGGGCAGGCCGCACAGTACATGACCGAGGACCGACGGAGCACGCGCGTCGTCTACACGGTGGAGGCCGACGCCACACAGCAGGAGGTGACGGCGGACGCCCGGACGCTCGCGGACCGCCAGCGGTTCGCGGCGACGGCCACCGGCAGCACCGTCGTGTTCGCGGCCATCTCGTCAGTCATCCTCGAGTCCGCCCTCGTCAGCCTCGTCGTCGCGCTCGGCGGGGCGGCCGTTTTCCTCGTGGCCATCTACTGGCTGCTATTGGGCCGGCCGTCGCTCGGCGTCGCCAACGTCGTGCCGATACTGGTCGCCGTCTCGCTGGTCGCCGGGTCGATGCGGCTGTTCGGCCTCTCGTTCAACGCCTTCACCGCGACCATCCTCGCCATTACCATCGGCCTCGGCATCGACTACTCGGTCCACATCACCCACCGGTTCGCCGACGAGTTCCTCGAGCGCGAGCGGGACCGCTACGAGGCGCTGGACCGGACGGTCGTCGGCACTGGCGGCGCCCTGACGGGCAGCATGCTCACCACCGTCTTCGGCATCGGCGTGCTGGTGCTGTCGCTATTCCCCGCCATCGGCCAGTTCGGCCTGCTGACGGCGCTCAGCGTCTTCTACTCGTACCTGGCGTCGCTGTACGTCCTCCCGTCGGTGCTGGTGCTATGGGCGCGAGTCACGGAGCCGGAAAACGGCGAAACGGCTATCGGCCGGGGGACGTAACTGATTCTCGTGGTCGACATCGACGAATGGCTCGCCGAGGCGGTCGGCAGCTACATCGTGTACGCCCCGCCGCTGTCGGGGACGACCTCGTTCGTCGACGAGGTCGGGAGCAAGCGGGACGGCGAGACGCTGCTCGTCGGCGCGACCCGGGGGCTCGACCGGACGCCCCGGTCGGCGTTGGAGTCGGTCTCCTCGTTCGTCGACTGCACGCCCACCGAGTCCGAACGCACCGCAAGCGTCGGCTCGCCGGGCGACCTCACCGGCGTCTCGATGCCGGTCTCGGAGTTCCTCAGGGCCGCCGACGAGCCGGTGCTTGCGGTCGACTCGGTCTCGACGCTTCTGTACTACGCCGAGGAGGCCACCGTGTTCAGGTTCCTGAGCGTCCTCACCGCCCACATCGGCCGGAGTGACGGCCTCGGACTGTTCGTGATGACCCCGAGCGCCCACGACGAGCAGACGGTCCACACCTTTGAACAGGCCTTCGACGGCCGCATCGACCTCGAGTCCGACCGGGTCCGGGTCCAGGCGCCCGACGACTCCGAGGCCCCCGAGGGCTGGTGCTCCCGTTAGAGGCCCTCGCGGATGCGCTCGAACTGCTCGGCGTCGTGGCCGTAGACTACCCGGGCGTCGTAGCGGCGCTCTAGATCCCGCAGGAACTCGATGCTCTCGGCGGCGGCCCGCGAGTCGTACAGGAGGCTGGCGCCCATCGAGCGGCCGTCCTCGTAGTTGGCCTTGAGGAACGCCGCGTCGCCCGCGACGAGCACGTTCTCCTCGTCCTCCCGTTCGATGAGCGCGCCCAGCAGTCCCGGCGTGTGGCCGGGGACGTGCAGTAACTCGACACCGTCGAGCAGGTGGTGGCGCTGCTGGCCAACGACCCGCCAGTTCAGCTCGCGGTCGAAGTCGCCCGGCAGGTATGCGGTGCCGCCCTCGTCGGTGTTGGCCGAGAGATAGGCGTGTTCCAGCTCCCGCCGGTGGACGTACACCGGCACGTCGGTTCCCTCGAAGTGGTAGAGCCCGCCGGCGTGGTCCAGATGCAGGTGCGACTGGACGACCACGTCGATGTCCTCCACCCCGTAGCCGACCTCTCCCAGCGCGGTCTCGAGGTCCCGTTCGTCGGCGTCCGGGTGGGCGAACGCCTCGTAGGCCGGCGCGGGCCAGTGGCCGTCGGCCGCCTCCGGGTGCGACCCCGTGTCCCACAGGACTGTCGCCTCGGGGTGGTCGATGAGCAGGTTCCAGACGGCGAACTCGGCGTACTCCAGGTCCGGATCGCGGTCGCTGTGGGTGGCAACGGCTGTTCCGTCTAGGGCGAAGTTCAGGTCCGAGTGAATGCGGCCTCTGTCGAGGACGTGGAGGTCCATACCCTCCATTCGGCCGACGGCTAATGAAACCCTTTCAGTCGGAAGCTGGAGAGAAGTCCGCGGGAGCCGATTAAATTTTTATACTCGATGAGTGGGAGACAGTAATCAGATGATGCGTCGACGACGCTACCTTCGGGCGACAGCCCTGGCGCTGGCCGGCGGGCTCGCGGGATGTAGCGAGTTCGGGGCCAGCGGCGACGACCCGGCCTCGACTGAGACGGCCGAGCCGACAGCCACGCCGACCGAGACGGCCGAGCCGACACCGCGGGACGAACCCCGCAATGTTGAGGCCCCGCTTTACATGGACCTGCTTCCGCGGCCTCACCTGAAGGGGACCGGCGGCACATACTCCGACAACGCGGTGTTCACCAAAATCGACTGGAAGTGGTACCTCCAGAACCGTGAGACGGTGCCGAAGTTCGGGCCGACCAGTAACGAGAGCTGGTCGTTTCGGCCGTCGCAGGGGAACTTCCAGCGTGCGCCGAGCGCCGATGTCCTGAAAACGCCCGTTTACGGGGCGCTTGTTACGGTCAACCTCGTGGAAACCATGTTCTCAGGATACCCGGATCTCGGGCCGGAGCTGGAACGGCAGTGTGGGTTGCAGGCCGAGGCGGGCGAGCGGGAGGACGCCCGCGTCGTCGACGAGGTCCTCAACTACTACACACCGAACGTGACGCACTTCATCGGCGCCGATACCGACGCGGTCCGAGACGTCCTTGAGGGGAACAAGGTGCAAGAGTATGATGCAGGTGATGTTCAGGCCTATCAGGGTACTGACAATGCGTCAGGGCGGGCGATTTTCGTGAGCGATGAGCAGGCCCGGGGCGTCGTCGCTGTAGAGACGGCTGATGAACAGGATGAAGCGACCGGGCCGACGGTGAACCGCACCCTGGACCTGAACGACAGCGTGGTCGAGGAGGAGTCGGTGCAGTGGTGTCTTGACGAGTTGGTGGATGCACCGGTCGTGACCGGAGAGGTGAACGGCGGGCGACCTGAGTTTGCTGACTATCCCCATGGGAACCGGGATCTCGAGCCTATCGAACCATTCGACGTGCTGCTGTTCGGAATGGATGTCTCGGAGTACGCGGGGACGGTGCAGGCGATTGTGTCGGATGTCGACGGCGGGGCGCCGGAGGCGGAGGCGCTGGGCGAGGCGTTTGCCGAGTCCACGGGCGAGTACGGCACGCGGTATCACCCGAACGTGTCGACGATCAGCGCCTCCTGGTGAGGGGCGGCCCGATTTGTCTTGAGGCAACAGGATTATATCCCTTCCGCACGTCTATTTGCACATGGCAAGAGAACGAGCCGAGACGGGGGAGTTCGTCGAGACGGTCACACTCGACCGGGTTGTGAGCGCGATCCGCGCGGTCGACGGGCCGGTCGTGACGACCCGCGACGTTGCCGACCGTCTCGACTGTACGACCGAAGCCGCGCGTCAGAAGCTCGTTCAGCTTACCGAACAGGGACGGGTCGACCGCCGGAAGGTCGGGGGCCGAGCGGTCGTATGGTGGCTCACCGAATCCGAAGACGACCCCGACGAGTTCGACCCGGACGACCCGCTTTTTACCGATACAGTGACGTTCTCCGGGGAGGGGACGACCGATGTTTCCCGGAACGATGACGAGTATCTCGCCGAAGCGATTGCCGGCGAACGCGACGACGGATGAGCGAGGGCACACACACAGTCCCTGGCGCGACTCCCGTGTTCGTTGATACCAGCGCGTGGTATGCTATCTTCGACGAGGACGACGGTGAACACGCCCGTGCGACGTCCGTTCTCAATGCGATCCACGCTGGCGACCTCCCGTACCGACCGATCTATACAGCTGGGCACGTCCTCGCGGAGCTTGCGACGCTTCTTCTTCGGCGTGGGCATGATATCACCTCCCGCGCCCTGGGTCAGATTCGGGACTCCCCGAACATCACTGTGATCCATCCCGATCAGGAAACCTTCGACGCCGCAATGACGGAGTTCGACCGCTACGACGACCACGATATTTCTCTCGTCGATCACCTCACCGGCGTTCTCGCCGCCGAGCGCGATGTCGAATATGTGTTCGCGTTCGACGGGGACTTTCGGACCCTCGGGTTCACCGTCGTTCCGTACGACACCGGAGAACCGTAGGGGCGACAAGTCTCGCTCTTATCTAGAGCTGCCAAGACGGGTTAGCATCTTGAGTTTGTTGCTTATACCGGAGGAGTCGGCAAAGAAAGGGTAATGCATCGACGCACGCTGTTGGGAACGGTTGTAACCGGTGGGGCGGCCTCGCTTGCCGGGTGCGGCGTGTTCGGAGTGGCGGCGGTACGGAACCCGTCAATCGGCGAGCACGTCGCTCTCGACGGTCTGGTTGCCCGAGAGGAATCCCAACTCGGTCCGCTCGGCGTCGCCGCCGGTCTCGATGGTCGCGGTCGCACTCCGCTGGATGACCGACCGCTCGCCGCGGCGGACGTGGGTGGGCCACCACGCCGCCATCCGCGAGTTGTCCAGCGTCAGCGTGAACTCGATGGTCCGGCGCTCGCCCGGGTCCAGCGTGTGGCTCTCCGGCGCTCGGTCGTCGGCGAGCGTCACGTCGTTGATGTCGATCCGGTAGTCGACCTCGCGGATCGTCACCGACTCGAGGGGGTTCTTGTTCTCGAGGTCGGCCCTGACCACGATTGTCCCCTTCTCGGACGTCGGGTCGACGTATTCGGCGCTCGTCGAGCGGACCGTCAGGACCGTCCGGCCGCCGCTCGTGACGGGCCTCGCGGAGTCGTCGTTGAGGTCGCCCAGGGTGTCCGTTTCGAGCGTCGAGTTGCGGTCCTCAAGGTCGACCGGCAGCCGCGTCACCGCCACGTCGGCCTCGGCGTCCAGTTCGGTCCGGACCGCAGAGCGCTCGCCGTTCCGCAGGTGGGCGGCCCACCACTCCGGGACCACCGAGTGGGGCTTCCGCGTCACGAACTCGACCTGGCCGGCCCCCACGGGGATGTCCCGGACACGGTCGGTGTCGTTGACGGCGGTGACCCCGGCGATGGTGGTCCGCCGGTCGACCACGAGCGACAGCAGGTCGGCGTACCGATCCTCGTTGGGGTTCCGCAGGTCGACGGTCGTGACGACGTCCGTCTCCTCGTCGCGGACCTCGCCCCACTCGCTCCCGGAGCCCTCGACGGTCACCTGCTCGAAGGTCTCGTTTGAGCCACCGCCCTCGGTCGGCCGGACCGACGTCCGACCCGTGTCGAGGAAGTCCGTCTCGAAGGCGGCCCGCCGCTCGTAGATGGTGAGCGGAAGGCGCTTCCGCTCGCCGTCCACCTCGGCGACGGCGTACACCTCGACCCGGAGGTCCGTCGACTCGTCGTTGCGGAGGTGGGTCACCGGTGATGCCGTCGTCCGTCTCGCCGGCCCCGACGACGACCCCGTTCATCCGTATCTCGTACTCGGTGCCGGCTATCTCGACGGGTCGGTCGTGGACGTTCTCCATCGCGCTGGAGACGACAAGCGGCGTCCGCTCATCGTCGGCCTCCCCCCACCGGCCCGTCTGGTTCTCGACGACCAGCAGGTCGGTCTCACCGACCGCGATTCGCGAGGCGTTCTCCGTCGCCAGCGGGCCCAACAAGTCCGTCTCTATCTCCCGTCGCTCGACCGACAGCGTCGGCCCGATCGGCAGGCCCGCGAGGCCGACGTCGGCCTCCGTCGACATCACCGAGCGCTCGTCATTGTTGATGTGGGTGATCCACCACGCCGGAATCCTTCTGTTGTCGAAGGTGGCGGTCGTCTCGATGGCGTCCCGTCCGGGGCCGATGCCGACGTTCCGCTCGGTGCCGCGGGCGACCGCGACGTCGTTGAGGAAGACGGTGTAGTCCAGGCCGACGCCGCCCGGGACCGCCACGCCGTTCGGGTTCCAGAGGACGATCCGCGTGTCGATTGTCGACTCGTTCTGCTCGACGGTTGCGAACTCGCTTTCGGTGCCCTCGACGCGGGGTCCCTCGAAGGTGACCGCGACGACGACCGACGCCACCAGCAGGGCTCCGACGACGACCGCGAGGGCAATCGCGGCGTTCCGCCGGGTCGGTTCCAGTTCCACGCTTCCCCGAACTCGACAACTAAATATATCCTCACGGACCGTATCGGAACTCGTTAGCGGCAACCGGGAGTGCGTTTAGGTGGCTGGCGGCCCGACGGCCGACATGGTCGCGCTGGAATCCGAGACGGACGCGCTCGAACCCGGCGACAGGGCTCCCGAGTTCGGGTTGCGGGGCACCGACGGCGGGGAGTACTCGCTTTCGGACTTCGACAACTACGACGCGCTACTCGTGGTGTTCACCTGCAACCACTGTCCGTACGCGCAGGCGAAGTTCGACGCGATGAACGACATCGCCGACGCCTACGACGACGTGACGGCGTACCTCCGCGATGAGTCACAGATGGTCGCCGAGGCCTACGGCGCCGTCTGTACACCCGACCCGTTCCTGTTCCGCAACGATGATGACACGTTCCGACTGGCGTACCACGGCCGGTTCGACGACGCGTTGAACCCCGACGAGGAGCCCTCCGGCGCCCCCGGCTTCGAGATGCGGGACGTAATCGAGGACGTGCTGGCCGGCGAGGAGCCGACCGACGAGTTCCGGCCCTCCCGTGGCTGCTCCATCAAGTGGCGGGAGTAGCGACCGGTCGGTCGGGGCGCACAGCCGTAGGCTCGGCGCCGAGGGTCGGGGCCGCTCCGGGTCCGCCGACAGGACGGGAAGCGTCGGCTATCCGGGCGAGAGCGGACCGGAGAGCCTCGGGCGCGCCAGGCGCTACACCCGGCCGGCGGCGGCCGCGAGGTTGGCCGCGAAGCCGACGATGACCAGACCTGACGCCGCGATGTAGTTGGCGGAGGTCTGGTCGAAAATCGGGCTGATCGTCGCGGTCTCGACGTAGGTGAGCAGGCCGTTGGCGACGCCGCCGGCGACCAGCAGGATGCCGAGGAAGAGTCGACGCTCTCCCGGACTGTCGTCGTGAGCTTCTCCTCGTCGATTTCACCGCCGCCCTCGACGTTGACGTTCTGCATCGAGGAGCGGACCGCGTCGCGGACGGTCTCGACCAGACGGGTCTCGGCCTCCTGAAGCTGGTCCCCGACGTAGTTCTGGAGGGTCTGCTCCTTCCGGTTGAGTTCGGATTTTCGGTTCTCGATGTCCCGCTCCTGCTCCTCGATTGCGGCCTCCCGCTCGTCGAGTCGCTCCTCGCGGGTCTCGATGTCGTTCTCGAGTGCCTCGACCTCCTCGCGCAACTCGACGACCTCCTCGCGGCGCTCCAGCAGTTCGTCCTCCCGCCCCTCGAGTTCGGTGGCCTCCCGCTCGAGGCGCTGCTCGCGCTCGTCGAGCTCGGCCTCCTTGCGCTCGAGGCGCTGTTCCATCTCGTCGAGGCGGCGCTCCTGTTCGTCTTGGACGTCCCCGTCCGTCGAGTCCGACCCCGATTCGTCGTGGTCGTCGTCCGTCGGTCCCGAGCCCTCGGTAGGACCCCGGTCTGGATTCTCGCTCATGATGCTCCGGGAGGAGAGTATTCAACCAGCTGTTAAGTACTTAGTGGCTGTATCGAAACAACTGCTCAGACGCCGTCCAATACCGGTTCTATTTTTATTCGAAGACCACAGCGTGCCGGCTCAATCCTCGTCCACTTCGACGCTCTCTTGGACCCCGATGACGAGCTGCTGGACCTCGCGTATCTTTTTCGACTGTTCCTCGTCGACATCGCGGCGGAGTTCCTCCAGCCGCTCGTACACCGAATCGATGAGTTCATCCGACATCTACGGACCCGGTTCTGACTGCCCTACGGCGGGAACCCACCTGAGCCTGATGGGTCGCATGTCCGGTGTTTTTTGTCACTTAGGCCGCTGCCCGATACGACGCTCCCGGCCGCCGGTAGCCCTTTTTGTGAACGCCACGAGGGACCGCTCATGACCGTCCCGGACGACGTCGAGGCGTTCGCCGAGGCCGTCGGGTCCCGGCCGGACGAGGTGATACGGGAGATGGACGAGCGGGCCGCCGAGACCGGGTTCCCGACCGTCGGGCCGGCCGTCGGCGGGTGGCTCCAGCAGTTAGCCGGCCTGGTCGGCGCCGAGCGGGTCTTCGAGTTCGGCTCCGGGTTTGGCTACTCGGCGTACTGGTTCGCTCGCGCCCTGCCCGACGACGGCGAAATCGTGCTGACCGAGATGGACGCTGACGAACTGGCCGACGCCCGCGAGAACATGGACCGCGGCGACTTCGGGGTCAAGGCGCAGTTCGAGTTGGGCGACGCCATAGAGACCGTCGAGGCCTACGACGGCCCGTTCGACGTGGTGCTCGTTGACAACGAGAAGGGCCGCTACGTCGAGGCGCTGGAGGCCGTCCGCGGGAAGCTCCCGGTCGGTGGCGTCGTCGTCGCCGACAACATGACCGCCGGGCCGTTCGAGTTCGAGGAGATACACCGGCTGGTAGTCGACGGCGAGGCGGGCGGCGGCGAGATGGCCCGCGGTGTCGCCGACTACCTCGAACACGTCGCCGAGGACGACGCCCTCAAGACGACGCTGTTACCGCTGGGGGAGGGACTCGCGGTCAGCCGACGGGTCGCATAGCCGTGCAGGACGGTGGCAAGAACCAAGTTCTGATTGCCCGTACGTACCGAGGATGCCCGGAGGAACAGACCAGACGCTCCGACCCTTCCTGTGGCGCGCGGCGAACCTTCATCCCGACACGGAGATCGTCTCCCGTACCCACGAGGGCGTAGAGCGGTACACCTACGACGAGTACGACGACCGGACCGCACGACTGGCCAACGCCCTCGAGGCACACGGCATCGAGGCCGGCGACCGCGTCGGCACGTTCTGCTGGAATCACCACCGCCACTTCGAGACGTACTTCGCGGTCCCGACCATCGGCGCACAGTTGCACACCATCAACCCGCTTCTGCCGGACGAGCACATCCAGTACATCGTCGACAGTGCCGACGACGAGCTGATGTTCGTCGACGAGTCGCTGGCGCCGAAACTGGCGGCCGCGGCCGAGGACGCCCCGGAGTTCGAGGGCGTCGAGTTTGTCGTGATGTCCGAGAGCGGGACGGAGGCGCTCGACGCCGAGCCCTACGAGTCGTTCCTTGAGGGCCATCCGACCGAGTACGACTGGCCGGTTCTCGACGAGGAGCGGCCCGCCGGCATGTGCTACACCTCGGGGACGACGGGCAACCCGAAGGGCGTCGAGTACACCCACAAGATGCTGTGGAGCCACACGATGGCAACGCTGACGCCGCAGGGCATCCCGATGGCCGACGACGACGTGGTGATGCCCGTCGTTCCGATGTTCCACGTCAACGCCTGGGGAATGCCGTTCGCGGCGACGGCCGGCGGCGCCAAACACGTCTACCCGGGTCCGTCGCCGGAACCCGAGGACGTCGCCCGCCTCATCGAGGAGGAGGGCGTTACCATCACCGCCGGCGTGCCGACGGTGTGGCTCGGCCTCATGGAGTACACCGAGGACAACGACGTCGACCTCTCGGCGCTCGATACCGTCGTCGTCGGCGGGTCGGCCGCCCCCGAGTCGATGATACGGTGGTTCGACGACCGCGGCGTCGAGTTGCTGCACGCGTGGGGCATGACCGAGATGTCGCCCATCGGGTCGGTTTCACACCTGAAGTCCAGTCTTCAGGACGCCGACTATGACACCCAGCTCGAGCACCGCGCCAAGCAGGGGCTCATGGTGCCCGGCTTAGAGTTCAGGGTTATCGACGAGGAAGGCGACGAAATCGAGCAGGACGGCGAGGAGTTCGGCGAACTATGGGTTCGGGGCCCGTGGGTCACTCAAGAGTACTTCAAGCGGCCGGAGGCCAATGAGGAGGAGTTCGAGGAGGTCCCCGCGAGCGGGGAGTCGAAAGGCCGTACGTCTTCCGGGAGGTGGCTGAAGACGGGCGACGTCGTCACCGTCGACGAAGAGGGGTACATCAAGATCGTCGACCGCGCCAAGGACGTCATCAAGTCCGGCGGCGAGTGGATTTCCTCGGTCGAACTGGAGAACGCGGTCATGGCCCACGACGACGTGACGGAGGCGGCGGTGGTCGGCGTTCCCCACGAGCGGTGGCAGGAACGACCGGTGGCGTTCGTCGTCCCCGGGGGCGACGCCGACGAGTCGACGCTGGAGTCCGAGATTACGGACATGCTCGACGAGGACTACCCCGAGTGGTGGCTCCCCGACAGCGTCGAGTACATCGAGGAGATACCGAAGACGGCCACTGGAAAGTTCTCGAAGAAGGACATCCGCGAGCAGTACAGCAATGAATCGCTCGTCGAGGGCCGCGTCCCGGAAGAGGCGGCGCCGGACGACGACTGATACTGGCTGCTGTGATACTGCCGGCCGTAACTGCGTGAAGCGGTCCCATCCGGAGGATGGCATTCCGGACGATGTCCAACCGAACATCGTCGAGGAGTCTAAAAAGAATTATAGCCGGCAGTGCGAGTCATTTCAATATCGACCGTATGAAGGCGTGCGGTCCCCCCATAAACAGTCACAGTAATCACCACGATAGCTACCCACCGGTCTCACCGGGGGTCCGGGCGACGGCGACGGACAGCCCCAGCGCGAGGCCGGCCGTCGCCGCGATACAGAGGAAGGCGCCCTCGACGCTCGCGGTGTCGATGACGTACCCGTACAGCGGCGGGGCGACGGCGCCGCCCGCGGAGATGCCGACGGTCATCAGCGCGAAGTTCTTGCCGACGTCGCGGCGCTCGGAGGCGACATCGGTCAGCGTCGCCCGCGCGGGCCGCGAGAGGTCGATGGTCGCCGCAAGCAGGAGCACAACGCCGACGGCGGCGACGGCCGGTAGCAGCGCCGTCGAGAGCGCGCCGGCCGACAGGACCAGCGAGCCGTACCCCGCGAATAATAGCGGCAACGGGCCGACCCGGTCGCCGAGGTAGCCGCCGCCGAGCAGGACGACGGCGCCGACCACGAACATGGCGCTGGCGACGAGGCTTGCGGTCCCCGCCTCCAGTCCGTAGCCGGCATCCAGGACGGTCGCGGCGTAGGTGCGGACGCCCCAGGCGGCGGCGCTGTTGACGAACCACAGCGCCGTCAAGAGAACGATGAGCGGAGTGGTGGCCGTTCGGAGGTATGCGTGGAACCGCTCGCCGAGCGACCGGGCGTCGGCCGCCGACCCGGTCTCGTCGCGGGCCACCACACCGGCGCGGGCCACCTCGCGGGGGAGCCGCCACACGGCGAGGGCCGCAACGACGGTGTAACAGGCGCCGAGGGCGGCGATAGCGCCGAAGGCGGCCCGCCAGCCGTAGCCGAGTGCGACGGCCGCGAACGGGAGAGCAAGTCCGAGGGCGCCGGCGAAGCCATGGAGGCTGTAAGCTCGCGACCGGTAGGCGTCGGGGACCGTCGCGGAAATGAGCGGGTAGTGGGCAGGGTGGTGGCCGGCGACGCCCGCGCCCATCACCGCCGCGGCGACGAGCAGACCGCGGTAGGAGGAAGCGAGGGCGGCCAGCGCGGCACCGAGTGTGCCGACGGCCAGCGAGCCGACGAGGACGGCTCCGTGACTGTAGGTGTCGGAGACGTAGCCGAGCGGCAGCTGCCCGGCGGTGACAACGGCGTTGACGAGGCCGACGGCGAGGCCGAGCGCCGCAACCGGGACGCCGAACTCCGCGCCGAGGAGCGGGAAGGCAGGAGCGAATAATAGCAGATACGCGTGGTTGACGACGTGGGACCCGGAGACGAGAGCGACGACGAACGGCGCGTTGCGCGACACGGCAGGGGTTGGCCCCGCCGTGACTTAATCCCGTTAGTCGGCGCCGACGCTGACGCGCCCGGACTCGACGCCGGGGGAGGCGGCGGAGCCGCCGACGCGGTCAACCGCCTGCTGGAGGCGCTCTGCGGACACGCCGGCCTGTCTAGCTGCCGTCTCGAGGTCGAGT
Source organism: Halobacteriales archaeon SW_5_68_122 (assembly GCA_003022815.1). The sequence goes on from PXSL01000132.1 coordinate 11,999, forward strand.
GTGCCTCCCCGGTATAGTGTCAGTGCCGTCTGCAACGCGTGCTGCTGCATGCGACCACCTGCGACACCGGACATAATAATAGTATCGAGAGATAATACGTCAACCCGTGACCTAATATGTCCGGCCGCACGAAGGACTGTCATGCTAGGCGGCGTGGCAGGAACTGACGGGGCTTCCCAACCCTTTAGTCCGCGCTACCGTCCTGTTATCCCATGGACCACGCCGAGGAACTCCTTGAGTTACTGTGTGAGGACGCCCGCCACTCGACGGCCGACCTGGCTCGCCTGACTGACCTGAGCGCGGAGGAAGTAGAGGAAACCATCGCCGAACTGGAGGCCGAGGGGGTCATCCAGGGGTACACCGCCATCGTCGACTGGGACGCCGTCGGCGACGAGCGGATCCGGGCCCACGTCGAGTTGAACGTCACGCTGGACCGGGAGACCAGCTACCGGGACGTCGCCGAACGGCTGGCCGGCTTCCCGGAGGTCCGGGGGTTGCGGCTCGTCTCCGGCGACTACGACTTCGCCCTGGAGGTCGAGGGCGATTCCATGCGTGAGGTCTCGCGGTTCATCAGCGACAAGGTGGCGCCGCTGCCGGAGATCACCCAGACGGTCACCCACTACATCATGGAGACCTACAAGCAGGGCGGCTACCGCTTCGACGACGGCGGCGACGACGACCGCTTGTCGGTCACGCCATGACGTTCACCCCCTCCGAGCGGGTCGCGTCGGTGCCACCCTCCGGTATCCGGCGGTTCTTCGAACTCGCGGAGGAGATGGACGACGTCATCTCGCTCGGCGTCGGCGAGCCGGACTTCTCGGCACCGTGGGCCGCCCGCGAGGCCGCCATCACCGCCCTCGAACGCGGGCAGACCTCCTACACCGCTAACCGCGGCAAGCGGGAACTCCGGGCGGCCATCGCCGAGGATGCCCGGCGGTGGAGCCTCGAGTACGACCCCGACGAGGAGGTGCTCGTCACCGCCGGCGCCAGCGAGGCCATCGACGTCGCCTTCCGGGCACTGGTCGACCCCGGCGACACCGTCGCCGTCGCTCAGCCCTGTTATGTCTCCTACACCCCCGGCGTCACGTTCGCCGGCGGCGAGGTGCTGGACGTCCCCACCCGGGTCGAGGACGAGTTCAAACTGACGCCCGAGGTACTGGACGAGGCCGGCGCCGACGAGGCCGACCTGCTGGTGTACTGCTACCCGAACAACCCGACCGGTGCGACGATGGACCGGTCGGAACTCGCGGCGGTCGCCGAGTTCTGCCGCGAGCACGACGTCGACATTCTCTCGGACGAGATCTACGCCGACCTCACCTACGAGGGTGAGCACGTCTCCATCGCGGAGTTCGACGGCATGCGCGAGCGGACAGTCGTGTTCAACGGCTTCTCGAAGGCCTACGCGATGACAGGCCTTCGATTGGGCTACGCGATGGGGCCGAGTGAGGTCATCACCGCAATGAACCGGGTGCACCAGTACACGATGCTGTCGGCGCCGACGACCGCCCAGCACGCGGCCATCGAGGCGCTGAAGAACTGCCGGGCGGAGATCGAGGAGATGTGCGCCCAGTACGACCGCCGGCGGAACTTCGTGCTGTCGCGCTTCGAGGAGATGGGCATCGACTGCTTCGAGGCGACCGGGGCGTTCTACGTCTTCCCGGAGTGTCCGGGCGGGGACGCCGAGGCGTTCGCCGAGGACCTGCTGGAGGCGGAGTCAGTGGCGATGGTCCCGGGGACCGCCTTTGGCGCCGGCGCAGAGGGGCACCTCCGGGCCTCCTACGCGACCGGACTCGACGAACTGAAGATGGCAATGAACCGGCTGGAGCGATTCGTCTCGTGAATTTTTTCCAGGAAGCTGTTTAGAACGGCTAATCCCCCGGAGTCGACCTCTCTCGCGGCCGTTTCAGGATTAGATACTGACTAAACCTTTTTTCACGGCTGGAATGAACTTCGTACCAATGGCTATCGATGACTCGGACGGCAAAGCGGCCGGTGGGGGGAAGCCGACGCCGGACTCCGAGATCGATGCGAGCACGGAGACGGCCGGTGGGGCAGCTGTCGGGGACGCGAAGTTCGATCTCGACTCGCTCAGGGCGGCCGCGGCGGAGGGACTCGATAGCGGCAACGTCCGTGAGCTGCTCGAGGGGGCCGGCGTCACGACCGAACGGTTGGCCGACACGGTCGACGAGCGAACCGTCCGCGTCAACCCGGAGCTGGATGAGGACGCCTTCTTCACCGCCGAGGACGGCGGGACGACGGTCGTCAACCGGTACGACCTCGAGCGGGCCGTTCCCCAGGAGAAGAAGGGTCACTTCCGGGAGGTCGAGCGCTACTGGGTGAACGAGCCCTACGCCTTCGTCATCATTCTCCACTCGGAGAAGGAGAACGAGAAGAAGTACTACCTCATCGAACCGCACCTCTCACCAATCGAGGCGGACCTCAAGGACTTCCTCGCGAAGAAACTGAAGACCGCGATCAAGTACTCCAGCGACCAGGTGGTCGTTCAGGGCAGCGAGGACGCCCGGGCGGGCGTCATCGAGCGGGAGACCCACGAACTGCTGGAGCGGTACGACCTGTACGACGACGGCGCACGCCCCGACGACGGCGGCGTTCTCGACGGACTCAAGAGCGTCGTCGGCTCCGAGGACAGCGGCCGCTCGGACGGCGCCGGACGGCTACAGGGCGCCGAGATCCGCCCGGAGCCGGAGGTGCTCGAGGAAGACCCCGACACGCTCACCGAGTACCAGATAGAGAAACTGCTGTACCTGCTGAAGCGGGACTTCATCGGCTTCGAGCGCATCGACGGCATCAAACACGACATCAACATCGAGGACATCTCTACCACGGCGAGGAGGAACTGGACGGCTTCGTGGTGAAGCTCTCACAGCGGTCCGGGAAGGGCATCTCCAAGCGGAACCCCCAGGTCGACGCGACGCTGCCCGACGGGTCGCGGTCCCAGCTGACCCTCGGACGGGAGGTGTCGGACCACGGCACCAACTACACCATCCGGCAGTTCAAAGACGTCCCGTTCACGCCGGTCGACCTCGTCAACTGGAACACGTTCTCGCTGGAGGAGATGGCGTTCCTCTGGCTGTGCATCGAGAACCACAAGTCGCTCATCTTCGCCGGCGGTACGGCGTCCGGGAAGACGACGAGCCTGAACGCCGTCTCGCTTTTCATCCCCTCGAAGGCGAAGATCGTCTCCATCGAGGACACCCGGGAGGTCGAACTGCCACAGCGCAACTGGATTGCGAGCGTCACCCGACCCTCCTTCAGCGAGGGCGACAAGGGCGACGTCGACGAGTTCGACCTCCTCGAAGCGGCACTGCGACAGCGGCCGGAATACATCGTGATGGGCGAGATTCGTGGCGAGGAGGGCCGGACGCTGTTCCAGGTCATGTCGACGGGCCACACCACCCTGACGACGTTCCATGCCGACTCCGTCGGCGAGGTCATCAAACGGTTCACCACCGACCCGATCAACGTCTCGAAGACGATGTTTACGGCGCTGGACCTCGTGTCCATCCAGACCCAGACCCGCGTACAGGGCAACAAGGTCCGCCGGAACAAGTCGCTGACCGAGATCAACCACTACGACCCCGAGAACGATGAGATCAACGTCCAGGACGTCTACCAGTGGCAGGCCGAGACCGACGAGTTCCTGAAAATGGGCGAGTCGAACACGCTCGACGAGATACAGTTCGACCGCGGGTGGACCCGCGAACGGCTGGAGCGGGAGATGCTGAGCCGACAGATAGTGCTGGCGTACCTCATCGAGAAGGGCCTCAACACCTACACCCAGGTGGCGGCGACACTGCAGGCGTTCATCAACGACCCCGAGTCCATCCTGGGGCTCATCGCCACCGATGGACTGGAGCGCTCGCTGGAGGACCTCCGGGAGATGGAGTCGGTCAAGATCGACATCGACCCCGAGAAGGAGGCGATGGTGCCGCGCCCCTCGGCGGGCGAGGAGATGCTCGAGGAGACGGGCCGGATACTCGAGGACGCCGAGGAGATGCTCGAGGAGTACCGCGAGGAGCCGGTCGAGAAGGACATCACCGACGCCCTCGAGATAGACGAGGCCGACGACATCGAGCCGGACGACGCCGACGAGCCCGAAGACACCGACGAGAAAGAGGACTTCGATTACAGCGGCTTCTCCTTCGAGGCCGGTGGCGGCCCCGAGGAAGGGGAGGCGACGACCGACGGCGGCGAGGCGAGCCGAGCCTCGTCGGGCCAGCGGTCCGACAGCGGTGAGGCGAGCGACGAGTTCGGGTTCGACGGTGAGGAGACATGAGCCTGGGGTCGGCGAGCACCGCGGACGCCGGCTCCGGGCGAAACCTGCTTGCTGACGTCTTCTATCCCCTGTACGTTCGCCTCTTCGACGAGGACAGCGACTTCGTCGCCAACGTGGAGTCGAAACTGGCCGAGGCGCGCATCCCGCAGACGGTCGAAATATACCTCTCGCGGGCGCTGGCGGTCGGCGTCATCGTCGGGGCGGCGCTGTGGCTCGTCGGGACGCTCCTCGGGTGGGCCGTCATCACGTTCGTCGTCACAGGACCGCCGACGTTCCTCGGGCTGCCGCTACCGGAGCAGTACCTGGGCGTCGTCAACAGCCTCAAGATACCGTTCATCGTGGTGTTCTCGGGGCTGCTGTTCGGCTCCATCGGCTTCGGCGCCGGCTTCGGCGGCATGATCGGAAAGCCGTACCTCGACGCCGGCGCTCGGAAGCGCGAAATAAACGTCCTGCTTTCGGACTCCGTCTCGTTCATGTACGCGCTGTCGGTCGGCGGCCTCAATCAGCTGGAGATACTGCAGGCGATGGCGAAGGCCGACGATACTTACGGCGAAGTAGCAAAAGAGTTTCAGTCAATCGTTCTCGAGACGGAGTACTTCGACACCGACTACCGGACGGCCATCCGGAACCAGGCTGTCCAGACGCCCTCCGGCGAGCTGAGCCAGTTCCTGACTGACATGCTGTCGATAATCAACTCCGGGGGTGACATGGAGAAGTTCCTCGAGGACCAGAAGGAAAAGCACATGCGAACCTCGAAACAGGAGCAGAAACTCGTCTTGGAGACCCTAGAGCTGTTCGGCGAGATGTACATGACGCTGTCGCTTTTCCCCCTGCTTCTCATCATCATTCTCGTCATCATGTCGATGCTCGGAGAGGCCCAGGACACACTGTTGTACGGAACAGTATACGGGCTGATTCCGCTCATCGGGGTGGGCTTTCTCGTTCTCGTCTCGACGGTCGTCCAGGACGAGGTGGGCGACGGCTACCTCCGGGGCGAGGACGGCGAGGTCATCGGGGAATCCGACGCGATGTTCGACCTGGGACTGGCCGACGACTACGCCGGCGACCACGCGGTGTTCGACCGGGTGAAGTCCCGTGAGGGCGTCCACAAGACGGTGAGCGTCCTGAAGGCGCCGCACCTGTTCTTCCGGGACTACCCGATGGCGGTGCTGGCCATCACCGCGCCCATCTCGCTGGTGTTGCTCGCGTTCTCGGTGATAGCCGGCTTCGCCCCGACCTCGATGGACGGGATGGTCTCGGACCCGGTGCTCGGGACCTTCTTCTTGCTGTACCTGCCGCTGTACATCAACCTCGTGCCGCTGACGGTGTTCCACGAGTGGAACGTCCGCTCGCGGAACTCCATCACGAACAAGCTCTCGGACAACCTCAGGAAGCTCTCCAGCACCAACGACACCGGGATGACGCTGTTGGAGTCGTTGAACGTCGTTGCCGAAACGTCGTCGGGACGGCTCGCCGAGGAGTTCCGGACGATGTACGCGAAGGTCAACTACGGGACGAGCCTCAAGACGGCGCTGCGGGAGTTCAACAACGAGTATCACATCCCGCGACTGGCGCGGACGGTGAAGCTCATCACCAAGGCACAGGAGGCCTCCAGTCAGATCACCGAGGTGCTGTCGACGGCCGCACAGGCCTCCGAGAACCAGGACGACATCGAGCGGGACCGCAAGTCCCGCACCCGGATGCAGATGGTCATCATCATTATGACCTACGTGACGCTTTTGGGCGTGATGGCGCTGCTGAAGGTGGAGTTCCTCGAGACGATGGCCGGGCTGACCGAGCAGGCCTCCGACAGCGGGCAGTTCGGCGGCGGCCTCGATATCGATATGCTGACGATGCTATTCTTCCACGCCGTCACCCTGCAGGGCATCATTTCAGGGACTATCGCCGGGTACATCCGAGACGTGAGTCTGATGGCGGGGCTGAAGTTCATCGTCATCCTACCGACACTCGCGCTCGTGGTGTTCAGTATGATCTGACCATGACCGGACAGGACCGCGCGCAGACGCCGCTCGACTTCGCCATCGCGATGGGCATTTTCCTGCTCGCGGTGACGTTCGTCTTCACGTTCATCCCCTCGCTGACGGCGCCGTTCGTCGATGGCGACCAAGACAAAAGCGCCACCGCGGACCGGGTCGCCAGCCACCTCGCCGAGGGTGCCCTCGGCGACCCCACGGACCCGTTTGTTATCAATGACACCTGTGCGGAGGTGTTTTTCAACGAGTCGACCAATAACAGCCACATTCATTCGACCTGCGGCTACACCGGCGACAACCTCAGCGAGCGCGTCGGCGTCGACACCGACCGCCTGCAGGTCAACATTACTGTCGAACAGGTCAACGCAACGGCCAGCGACGACGACCGGTTCCGGACAGTCTGTCATAACAGCTCCGTCGGCGTCATCCACGAGGAGAACGCGAGTTTCGACTGCGACACGAGGTACGTCACTGGCGACGAGCCGACCGACGACGACTCCGTGGTCGCCGCCCGCAGAATCGTTACGATTCCGGGCTGTGATTTCGACACTGATAGCACCGACGTGAAGTCCTGCGATGCGACGCTCAGAGTGGAGGTGTGGTGATGCGGGGACAGGCTTACACGCTGGAGGCGGTCATCGCGTCGGTGCTTCTGGTGTCGAGTCTGGTGTTCGCCCTGCAGGTGACGGCGGTGACGCCGCTGTCGGCCAGCACCTCCAAAGGAGGCCGGCGCCCTGAAGAACGCGACGCTGTACTGGAATAAATCGACGGAACAGTACCACAACGCCACCGGGCAGCGTAGATACTACACCAGCGACTACCCACCGAACGAGTTCGGCAACATCACCAAACGGGCCTTCGCCGGCCGCGGGCTGGCGGTGAACGTGCTGATACACTACAACGAGAGCAAGGAGCCCACCCGGATGGTCTACCGGGGGGCACCGAGCGACAACGCCGTCTCGGCCAGCCGGACAGTGACCATCTACGACGACGACAACTTGACCGCACCACCACCCAGCAACCAGACGACGGTGGGCGACGCCAGCGAGTTCAAGGATGCCGTGCCGCCAGCCAGTGGCAGCACCAGCGTCTACAATGTCGTCCGCGTGGAGGTGACGGTGTGGCGGGTGTGAGCCGCCGCGACCGGGCACAAATGGCACCGATACCGTCTCCACTCGTAGACAGGTCCGACGCCGCCGTGACGGGCGACGACATCAGCGCAAGATGGAGCGTGGTCGCGTGACCGGAGAACGCGCCATCTCGCCGGTGTTCGGCTACGTGCTGACACTCGGCATCTCGACGCTTTTGATGTCGGGGCTCCTGATAGCCGCCACCGGGTTCGTCGACACCCAGCGCGAGCGGACGACCGAGAACACACTCCAGGTCGTCGGCCAGCAGGTGTCGGCGGACATCGCCGCGGCGGACCGGCTCCACCGGACCGATGGCGCCACTAATGTCGTCATCAAGCGGGACTTGCCGGATAGCGTCGTCGGCTCCCAGTACACGGTGTTCGTCCGGAGCGACGGCAATGGTCCGACCGATGCGTACCTGCGGCTGACAACGGCCCGGCCGAACGTGACTGTCGAGGTCGGCGTCGCCAACGAAACGAACGTGGCCAACTCCGCGGTGGGGGGCGGCGAAATCGAGATCAGCTACAACGGCAGTGCGCTGGAGGTGACCAATGGCTGACCCGACCGATACCCGCGGCGTCAGCGAGGTGGTCGGGTTCATCCTGGTGTTCTCGCTGGTGCTCGGGACCATTACGCTGGTGTACGCGAGCGGCATCTCAGGGCTAGACAATACCCGCGACGCCGAGCGCATCACGAACGCCGAGCGAGCCTTCGACGTGCTGGCGAACAACGACCAGCACCGAGCGGGAAATGAACATCAGCGCCGACGGGGTGGACCCGGCCGTCGCCAATTCCTCCACGATACGGTACAACCCGGGGACCGACACGAGCATCGTGTACGAGAACGGCGCCGTCATCCGCGTCGATAACGGCAATGCGATTATGCTTGAGGAGCCAGACTTCCTGTTCGACAACGGTACCGTCGTCGTCAGGTACATCGAGCCGCAGGGAAGCGGCCAGAGCATCGGCGGCACCTCGACGGCGGTGCTGATCCGGGCCGAGCGAACAAGTAGTGATGTGCTCGTCAACCGCGGCAGAAGCATGAACGTCACGATAACGATGCGGACACACCCGGAGCGCGCGCAGGTCTGGCAGGACTACTACAACCGGTCGATAAACTTGTCGGCAACCGACCCCGGCACCACCGGATCCTGCACTAATTCAAGTGTCGGCGGGTCCGAGACGACCCAAATCGAGTGTAAACCCTTCAACGCCGACAAACTCGCCGTCTCGAAGGTCCAGATCGGGGTCGAACTGACCTGACTTGCGATAGCTCAACCCCGAGCGGTTCTCAGTGACGTGGAAGCACGTCATCACCTCGCCGAATCCGGGCTACACGGAGCCCTCCTCTGCGACCGTCGGGTCACGACGTATGACCGACAGTGTAACTCACAGCAGTCACTACGAGGGCAACTTCCGCTTTCCCTTTGCGAATTAATACGGTATAATGTCTTATAACTGGATTCAGGCAATCATTAAGTACACTCGATGTGCTACTGTGTGGCACAATGGAAGAAAACGACACACTAGGCGACATTAATCACACACCACCGGCCGGCGACTCCGTCTCGAACGTCTGGGACCGGGGCCACGAACAGGACGACTGAATCGGTCCACTTCTCGCGGAAGTTACCCCGCCAGCCACGGCCCCAAATTGATTAGGGACCCACCGCTGGAGGGGGTATGGACATCGACACGGACGAACTGCTCGCCTCGCTGACCCCGAGAGACGAAAACTCCGCGATAAAGACCTACCAGAACACCGTCTCGGTCGCCTGTCCGGCTTGCGAGGAGCCGTTCGACGATCTGGTCGTCTGCAAGGAGAGCCCGACCAGCCTCAACCTCTCGAAGCAACTGGACCTCTGTGTCGGCGTCGAGGGCGAGCGGGCGTTCATCTTCACGCACAAGCCTTAGTTCGCCCACGGGCCGACGCCGAGGACGTTGCCGGCGAACCAGCCCGCGGCGACGGGCGCAACGACCACGAGACAGAGCATCCCGACATACCGGGCCGGCGGGGGCTGGAGAGCGAGGTAAATCAGATACAGCGTGCCGATGAGCGGCCACAGTCGGCGGAGGTTGAACCGCTCGTCCGACATGGCCAGCGGTTGTCCCGCCGGGGTAATGAGGGTATCCGTCCGGCCGTGGAGCCGCCTATCGCCGGCAGAACACTTACGCGGGGCTGGCAACCATTCGGGCATGTGCGACGCCGAAGCTACCTCCTCGCGGTCGCCGCCGGTCTCCCGCTGGCCGGCTGTAGCGGTGACGACGGGGCGGAGACGGCGACCGAGCGCGGGGACGGCGTCAAGGCGAACGCGCTCCGCGACGCCGTCGAGAGTGAGGGCCACGCCGTCCGCGAGCTGTCGGTCGGCGAGCGCGTCGCCCTGGCGTACACCCCGCGGGAGCCGACCGAGGAGGGGGTCAGAGAGAGCATCAACGACGTCGCACGCGCCTTCTTCGACCGGGCCTATGACGGCCAGTGGGGGGTCTCCGGGCTGGACGCCGCGGTCCGCATCGACGGCGAGGTAGTCGCCACCTGGCGGATGGAGCAGTCCTGGATAGACGCGTACCTCGACGGCGAGATGAGCCGCGAGGAACTCGCAGCGAGGGTCGAGGACAGCGTCGAGCGGCGGGACTAGTCGCTGACGAGCGCCCCGAGGACGCGGGCGACGGCGTTCCGCCAGTGTTGGTGGAACGTCCGGGGGTGATACCGAGCGAGTCGGCGGCGCCCTCGCGAGCCACGGCCGGGCGGCATCGAGGCACTCCCGGAGTGACTGCTCGACGGCCGACCGGAGTTCGGAACCGGATGACGGCACGCCCGACAATGGGAGTAGTCCGGGCGCTACTCGACCCAGATAATCTTCCGGTTGATGAACTCCCGGATGCCCGGCCCGGACAGTTCCCGGCCGTAGCCCGACTCTTCGAGGCCGCCGAACGGCACCCGGGGGTCGGACGTGACGAGCTGGTTGACCTAAACGCACCCGGCGTTGATGCGCCAGGCGAGGCGCTCGCCGTGTTGCGCCGCGAAAATCCAGTGGACTCGCCGGGATTTGAACCCGGGGCCTTCCCCGTGCCAGGGGGATGATCTACCGCTGATCTACGAGCCCTCGAACGCAGTACACCGTACCGGAGAGAGTCAAGCGGGTTGCGGCGAAATATGGGGGCATGAGCACTGAGCAGGAACAGCGGACCATCCGGTGTCTGGTGGCGAAGGTCGGCCTCGACGGCCACGACCGCGGCGCCCACGTCATCGCCCGGGCGTTCCGCGACGCCGGCTTCGAGGTCATCTACTCGGGACTGCACAAGTCGCCCGACGAGATCGTCCAGGCCGCCGTCCAGGAGGACGTCGACGTGCTGGGCATCTCCATTCTCTCGGGCGCCCACGACACCCTCGTTCCGAAGATCATCGACGGCCTCGAGGGGTACGACGCTCTCGAGGACACCCTGGTCATCGTCGGCGGCATCGTCCCCGACGAGGACCGGGAGGAGCTGTACGAGCTCGGCGTCGCCGAAATCTTCGGTCCTGGCGCCACCATGCAGGAAACCATCGAGTTCGTCCGCGAGAACGCCCCCGACCGATAGATGAGCAGCGACGAGTCGCTCATTGACGAGCTACTGGCGGGCAAACACCGCGCGCTCGCACGGGTGATAACGAAGATAGAGAACCGCTCGCCGGGGTACCGGGACCTCGTCTCGGAGCTGCACGAGCACACCGGTCACGCCCAGGTCGTCGGCATCACGGGGTCGCCGGGAGCGGGCAAGTCGACGCTGGTGGACAAGATGGCCGCCACCTACCGGGAGCGCGGCGAGACGGTCGGCGTCATCGCCATCGACCCCTCCTCGCCGTTCACCGGCGGCGCGGTGCTGGGCGACCGCATCCGGATGGCGTCCAACGTCGGCGACATGGACGTCTTTTTCCGGTCGATGTCCGCCCGGGGGACGCTGGGCGGGCTCTCGACGTCGACGACGGACGCGGCGAAGGCGTTGGACGCCTTCGGCAAGGACCGCGTCATCGTCGAGACGGTCGGCGCCGG
>PXSL01000132.1:23508-26055 GCA_003022815.1 Halobacteriales archaeon SW_5_68_122
GCGCAGACCGGACGGTCAAGGAGCTGCGCGAGATGATCCACATGCGGGACGCCTCGCCGATGGCGGGCCACCACGGCGCCGGCGCGGTCGACCTCGAGGGCGACGAGGAAATCGACGACGAGGACGAACGGCAACCGCCCATCGTCGAGACAGTCGCCAAGACCGGCGAGGGCGTCGAGGAGTTCCTCAAGGTACTGTCGGAGCACGCCGAGTGGCTGGCGGAGACAGGCGAACTCGAGGCCCAAGCTCGCCAGCGGTACGCCGCCGAGATTCGGACCCTGCTCCGCGAGGACAGCGCCGCGCTCGTCGAGGAGGAACTGCAGGACCGGGGGGGCCTCGACGCCTACGTCGAAGCCGTCACCGCGAAGGAGACCGACCCCTACTCGGTGGTCGACGAGATAGTCGGGCCGGTCGCCGACTGCGTCCGGGAGTCCCACGAGGAGTAGCCGCAGGCGGTAAGTCTAAGCGCGTGAGGGCCGTCGGCTGGCGTATGAACCTGAAACGAGTCGTCGGTGGTGCCGCGGTCGGCCTCGGGGCGGCCGTTGCCGGCAACCGCGCCCTGCGGGGCAACCCCGCGGAACTGGACCCGCCGCTCGGGCGACCGACCGAAACCTACCGGTGGCGCGGGTTCGACGTCGCCTACACCGAGGCGGGCGACCCGTCGAACCCCGACATGGTCCTGTTACACGGCATGAACGCGGCGGGGTCGAGCCACGAGTTCCGCTACGTGGTCGACGCCCTGGCCGAGGAGTACCACGTCCTCGCGCCGGACCTGCCGGGGGTCGGCCACTCCGACCGGCCGCCGCTTCTGTACTCCGGGTCGCTGTACGTCGCCTTCGTCGGCGACTTCATCCAGGATTTGTCGGAGAACCCCGTCGTCGTCGCCTCCTCGCTGTCGGCGGCCTACGTCGCCGCCGCCGAGGACGTGTCAGCCTCGGAGTTCGTTCTCGTCTGTCCGACGGCCTCGTCGATTCCGGGCCAACGGACGTGGCTACGCTCGCTGGCCCGGTCGCCCGTCGTCGGCGAGGGGCTGTACAATCTGCTGACCTCGAAACCCTCGATCCGATACTTCTTGACGGACCACGGCTTCTCGGAGGCGGCGGCGATACCCGACGAGTGGGTCGAGTACGACTGGAAGACGACCCACCAGCCGGGCGCCCGGTTCGTGCCGGCGTCGTTCCTGAGCGGCTTCCTCGACCTGGATGTCGACGTAGGGGAGCGGCTCGCGGCGACGGGGATTCCAACGACGATAGTGTGGGGCCGGGAGGCCGAGTTACCGCCGCTCGAACGGGGGCGGGAACTGGCCGAGACGGCCGACGCACGGCTCGTCGTCTTCGACAACGCGGACCTACTGGTCCACGCGGAGCACCCCGAGGAGTTCGTCGAACTGCTCCGCTAGTCGAGTTCGATGGAGACGGCGGTCGTCGAGGGCGGGTCCCGCTCCAGAAGCGACTCGACGGCGTCCAGTTCCTCACGAGCGGTCGCGTCATCGCCCTCCTCGATGGCCCGGCGGACGCGCCCGATGCGGTCCTGCGCCGAGCGGACCGCCTCGTCGCGCTCGCGGGCCCACTCGCTTGTGAGTTCGTGGCCGAGCCAGTCGCCAAGCAGCTCGATGAAGGTGCGCTCCCACTCGGAGAACTCCTTGCGGTCGCCGCTGTCGCAGAAACAGAGGGTCCCGTACCGGCGGTCGCCGACGTAGATGGCGCTCCCGACGTAGGAGCTGAACTCCTCAGGACCGGGGTCCTCGACGGTACCGACGATGACGCTCCCGCTGTCGACCGTCAGGTCCTCGAGGTCTCCGGAGAGCGGCACCTCCCCGTCGGCGCCGAGCGGCGCGGCGCCGTCGACGCTCTCGACGAGAAGCTCCGCGTCGGAGCCCTCGCCCTGCACGAGGGCCGCGTACTCGGTCTCCAGGGTTTCCCGGCCGAGTTCCAGCAGTTCCTCGATGGGCGTCGAAACGCTGTCGATGACGGTGCGAGCGAGGTCGCGGAGCGCGGCCTCGCGCCGCTGGACCGCCCGTTCGGCGCGGTATCTGGCCGCCGAGTTCTCGATGCGGTTGGCAAGCACCTCCCACTGTTCGCTGCCGCGGCGCTTTCGGAAGTAATCGGTGACGCCCGCCGAGACGGCCTCGCTGGCTATCTCCTCGCTTCCCTGGGATGTAAAGAGGATAAAGGGGATGCCGGGCTCCATCTCCCGGACGTACCGGAGGAGTTCGAGGCCGTTCATCTCGGGCATCTGATAGTCGCTAAGCACGCAGTCGACGTCGCCCGCCTCGACGGCGTCCAGCGCGTCGTGAGGGTCCGTCTCGACGCGAACGGAGAACGCCTCCCGCAGTTCCGATAGCTGGTTGGCCATCAGATCCGCGAGGGAGGGGTCGTCGTCCACGATAAGAAGGCGGGTCCCACTGGGCATGTCGGCACTCCGAGTTAGACGCGATTAACACTTGCGCCAAGTACAACCCTCGATTCGACGGAGAGTCCCGCGAAATTTACATTCCCATGTCGGCGGCGTCCTCGGGGATCGGGAGGTCCGGCGGCGAGACGCCCA
>PXSL01000133.1 GCA_003022815.1 Halobacteriales archaeon SW_5_68_122
ACCACATGGGGTCGCGGGGCACAATGTCGGTGCGGGAAAGCTCCGCCCCCGAGGAGTGACCGACCGCCGCAAGGCGGAAGGGAGCGAGTAGGGCGGGGTAGTTTACGCGCCGGATTGCTACCTGCAATCGCTTCTCGAAAAATCAACTCGCTCGAACAGGGCTGTGTGAGGTCGTATCAATCCTTGCCGAATATGCGCCCCAAAGATCGAACACGGCACTGAAGACACCTGCGAAAACTGGACTCTCCCTCCGACATTGGCTTGCGTTACGACATGCGGGGTTAGCTCCATTGCCATGCCGAACGGAGAACGCGAATTGCTGTCCACCGTCACCGGGCCGGAGTCAGCGTCGGGGCGTACCCGCCGACGACCAGCAGTCCGAACAGGAGGCCGTCCAGCGCCGCGTAGAGGCCGGTGAAGACGTACTTGACGGTCGGGCCGCCGGGCGCGGTGGCCGCGGCCCCGAACGAGAACAGCACCCCTCCGGCTGCGGCACCGAAGAATGCCGACACGGCGGCGACGCCGAACACGCGGGTCGACGGCGCGCGGCCGCCCCGGCGGCCGTACACGTAGCCGACGGCGGCGAAGCCCACCGCTGCGGTCAGCGTCCAGAGCACCTCCGACAGCAGCGCCAGTAACACCACGGGGCTGACCGCCGTCCGGGCGGCCTCGAAGGCGACGAGACCCCGTAGCGGGACGGTGAGTGCCGCGATGGCGACGACGGGGACGGCAAGCAGTGCGGGGCGGTCCATGGCCTCCGGTTCCGGAGACGGTCGCAAAAGTCTGCCGTCCTCGAGCGTGGGTCCGGAGAAACTACTGGCGGCACGACGCCGGCCCGGCCGGCGGCCCGGCGTTCGCTACCGCTCCTCGCAGTGTCGGATGTCGACGACGACGCCGCGCGAGGAATCGACCATCGCCGCGCCGTGGCAGTTCGCGCGGCCGACGGCGACGGCCGACGGCCCCTCGACGAGTACCTCGTCGCCGAGCCGAATCTCGGGGTCGGCGTCGACGACGCCCGGCGCCAGCACGCTGCCGCCCGGCACGAAGTCGTCTATCTCGACCCGCTTGGTCGGGGCGTCGCTGTCGCGCCAGCGGCGGGCGCCGGCCAGCGTCAGCGACAGCGTCCCGTACTGGGGGACCATCGCCGCCAGCTGTTCGCCGTCCTCGGTGACCCGCAGTTTCGGGTACCGGCCCTCGGTGGTCGCCCCGGAGCCGAACACTTCGTCGCCGGCGGCCGGCCCGAACTGGAAGTCCGCTATTGCCCGTACTGTTGCCGCCTCCCGCTCGCTCTTGTAGTAGCTGTCATTGCCCTCCAGGGCGGCGTCGAGATTGGCCAGCGACTCGTCGGTCGTCGGGTGGTCGGCGACGGTGTACTCGAACTCGACGCCCGTCGACGCCTCGACCCGCTCGCATATCTCCCGGTAGCCCTCCGGCGGGACGTGGGCGATGTGGCGGTCGTAATCCGCGCGTTCGAGGTATCGCTCCAGGACGCTCGCGACGAACTCGATTTCGGTCTCGGTCCACCGGCCGGTGACGACGCTGTCGTAGTGCTGGGCGGGGTAGGTGGTCTCCAGCTCGGGCTCTGGGACTCGCTGTAGGGCTTGCGGGCCGAGCACGGGAGCAGGACGAGCGGCGCCTCGAGCCGTCGGCGGTACCGGCTCGTCACGCGGTCGGCGAACCGCTGGATTTCGACCCGCCGGAGTGTGTCGTCGGTCGCCGCCAGCAGTTCGTTCCGGCGGAACGTCGGCGTCCGCGCCTCGAGGTAGCCGTACTGGTCATCGAGACGGCGCATCGTCGCCGTCAGCCACGCCTCGTGGCGGGCCTGCCCCTCGACGTAGTCCCGGAGCCGGCCCTCGCCGATGCGACGGCGGACGCGGGCCAGCTCCGCCCGCAGGACGTTGGCGTTGTGGTCGGCGCAGTCGGCCCGCGAGAAATCCGCGACCGACGTCCGGCAGGCCTCGCAGGCGCACGGCAGTTCGTCGAGGTCCTCGAGGAACGCTTCGCCGTCTGTCGAGAGGTAGAAGCCCTCGAGGCCGCGCGCCCGGGCGCGTTTCTCGTCGAGCAGGTCGACGCCGGCGTAGGCGAGCGTCGCGGCGTTGGCCGGCGTCGCGGCTCCCGAGAGGCCGAGCGCGGCGTCGTCCGGAATCGACTCCTGGACCGCGAGAATGGCGTCAACGAACGCCTCGGCGTCGCTGGCGTAGCCCGGCGCGCCCGCAAGCAGGTAGGCGTCGGCGCCGTGGTCGGCCGCCGTCGCCGGGGAGACGACAGTGGCGCTGGGGAACTCGACGTCGGGGGGCTCGGGGGCGAACGCCTCCGCGACCGGCGGCTCCGTCCCGCGCGGCAGCGCCCGGTGGGGCAGCACCGTCAGCGCCGCGTCGTCGCCCGCCGGTACCTCGCGGGCCTCGTGCCACCGACTGCCGGCGTCCGCGAGGACGTCATCGACGAGCGCCGGCGTCGGCACCGACTCGGCCAGCCGCAGTTCCCCCCGCCGGGCGGCCGAGTCCCGGGCGTGGACCTCGAAGTAGTCGGTCATAGCCGTACATGCTCGGCCGCGGGGTAACTGTCCGTCGGTTCGCGCCGGGAGTAATATTAGATACGGACTGAGGAATCCAGAAAGCCCTCGGCACGCTCGACGTCTGCTTGCGGGCCATGCGCGGCGCTCCGCGCCGCGAATCCGAGGCGGTGAACCCGCCTCGCACGGCCCGCTCGCACGGCTCGAGGCGACGGAGTCGCCTCGCTGCCCGGGACTCGCTGTGCTCCTCGGTTGCGTTGCTCCCTGCGGTGTCCTCGCGCGGCGTTGCCGCGCGAGCGGGCAGAGGGACCGAAGGTCCCTCGCGGTCGTCGGCGCCGTGCGCCGACTGCCAAAGGGAGCCGACGGCTCCCTCTCTGCTTGCGTCGTCCGGGTTCGCCGAGTGGGCGGCCGGTTCCACCGGCCGCCGTACAACGTGGTCGTTCGAAAGGCGCTTCGCGCCTTTCGTGAGTGAGCGGGACCTTCGGTCCCGCGAGCTACGAGGGAACTCCGTTCCCTCGGTATGACGAGAGAGCTTCGCTCTCTCGAACCACGGCGAAGCCGCTACGCAACGCCTTGCCCTTTCATAGTGATTGCTGTGACTGTTTGCCGGTACGACCGCCCGGGGTCGTGCGGTCGATCCGGTACTGACTCACAGCAGTCACTATCAGTCCGCCAGGACCCGGCCGGTCAGCCGGCAGAAATGGACTTACTGGACGGTTTCTATCTGAGCACCGCCGCAGTATCAGATTCGGCCGACCTCGTCGACGTCGACGCTCTCGACGCCGTCGACGCTCCCGAAGGCATCCTCGACGGTGTCGGTGCCGCCTCCTTCGTCGGGGATGATGACCGTCGGGAACAGCGCGATGAGGCCGAACGCGACGTCCTCGCGGTCCACCCGGCTT
>PXSL01000134.1 GCA_003022815.1 Halobacteriales archaeon SW_5_68_122
TCCAAACTCTGGAACGTCGCCAACTACTACGCCCGCCAACAGTGGGACGAAACCGGCGAAATCCCCGACGAAAACGAACTCAAATACGAACTGAAAGACCACATCAAATACAACGGGCTGCACTCGCAGTCCAGTCAGAAAGTTTTAGAAGAACTTTCTCGAGCATACAGTTCGTGGTTCGGCTCCGACGACAACCGGGACAACCCACCGGGCTACCGCAAACGTAACTACTACGATAGCGACGGCAACAGAGTCCATAAAGAACACCCACGCTCAACGGTGACGTGGAAGAAAAAAGGCATTCGTCACGACACCAAACACGACAGACTCCGCCTCAGCAAAGGCAAAACCCACAAAAACGGACGTGACTTCATCCTTTGCGAGTATCAAGCACCACCAGCGGTTGAACTGGCGAACATCCAGCAGGTGCGTGCTGTCTGGTGTAGCTACAAACAACGGTGGGAGTTACACGTCGTCTGTGAAAAAGAAATTGCCGCCGAATCACCCGGCGAGAAGACTGCAGGTGTTGACCTCGGCATCTGCAACCCTGCGACTGTTGCGTTCCCCAACGACGCCCTGTTGTATCCGGGGAATACACTGCGCGAAGACAAACATTACTTCCAGCGCGAAGAATACCAGACAGAAGGCAACCGCGGCCCTAGTCAGACGGCACAGTGGGCGCGTAAAAAACTCTCACGGCGCAAAGAGCATTTTCTGCACGCCCTGTCGAAAGATATCGTTGAGCGGTGTATTGACCACAACGTAGGAACGCTAGTCGTCGGCGACCCAAGTGGTGTCGATGAAGATAACTGGGGCAGACACGGGAACAAACGTTTGGATAACTGGGCGTACAAGCGGGTGATGAACCTCATCGACTACAAAGCCCGTGAACGTGGCATTGAGGTGGAGATGCCGGACGAGCGCGGTACATCATCGTCATGTAGTATCTGTGGCCACAAGGATAACGACAGCCGTGTTGAACGTGGACTGTGGAAGTGCGGCCGCTGTGGGGTTGTCGCCCACGGCGACGTGAATGGAGCCGATAACATCAGACAGAAAACGCTACCCGTGACTCTCCCGTTGGGGGATAGCGGTAACGGCTGTTTGGCCCAGCCTCGCGTCATTCAGTTCAGCCGGACTCGCGGATTCCAACCGCGAGCACCCGCCGAATAACGCGCAAACCCTAATATCCCAACGCTCGGGATTCCCCCATGTTCACGGGGGGGAGGAGGTCAAATCTCGTCACTCGCCGTCGTCGACCGGCGGTTCCGCGCCCGGTTCTTCCTCGGCCGGTGCGACGAAGAAGTACGCGAAAACGCCGAACGCGACGCCCAGCGGGAGTCCCCACTCGATGCCGAGGCGGAGGTCACCCATCAGCAGGCCGACGGCCGTGGCGATGCCGAAGGCCAGCGCGAAGAACGTCGTCGCGCGGGCGAAATCGTCGCGGACGAGGCTCTTCATCGCCGGATCGGCGGTCACTCCCACTCGCCGTCGACGATGTCGGGTTCGGCCTGGTGGGCCATGTTCACCTCGAGGTTCGGGAGGTGCATCGCGAGGTCGGTCGTCGTGATGATGCCGACGGCGCCGCCGTTCTCGACGACGGGGAGCTTCTTGACGCCGTTGTGGCCCATGCGTTCGGCGGCCGCCCGCAGCGTCCCCGTGCGCCGGATGGTCACGACCGGGTCCGACATCAGTTCCGAGACGGGCGTCGAAGGGTCCAGTTCCTCGCCGACGGCGGCGACCACGTCGGACTCGGTGATAATGCCGTCGAGGTGGTCCTCGCCGACGACGAGCGAGCCGATGCCCTCGGCGTCGAGCACCCGGGCGGCTTCCGATAGCGTCGCGTCCGGCGAGACGGCCTCCACCGGCGAGGTCATCAGCTCCTCGACGGTCGTATCTGGCTCCGCCATACCCGCACCCTGCTACCGCACGGTCATAAGGCTATCTTTAGCCAGCGAGAGAATCCCGCCGTTTACTACGTCAACAATCGCTCTGCGATTCGTTCATATCTCGCAGGAACGGAGTTCCTGCGGACTCATCGGAAATTTTTGATTTCCAAGACACCAGAACGCGTCGCATCCTGGGGACGGGCGTGAATCGTGTCAACTTCGTAATAATTTGCTAGTGCGGCCCGTTCGCACACCTGACCGAGGTCGTTCGAAAATCTCCGATTTTCGTGATGTTGCCAGAATCCTGCGGATTCTGGCCGCTTGCCGGACGTCGTCCGGCAATGTCGTCAGAACGCGGAGCGTTCTGACTGCAAGCGGGAAATCTTCGATTTCCCGCAATGACGAGAGACTTCGTCTCTCGAACCACGGCATGGCCGCCCCCATGTCGGGATAATCGGACAATCTCGGGATTCCTGCCCGACTCTCGCAGGGTATTCCATGTGGGAGAGGCCCAGAATCCCGACACAAAACATCAAGATACCTCCGAATCCTTCATAGGATAGGAGTAACAGGGGCGTGGCACTCCTAGCACTCGCCGATGTACAAACCCGAGGGTCCCAAACCAGCCGTCACGCGGCGGTGGGAAACCGCGCCGTCGTCGGGCAACGCCCGACTGCCTGAGGGAGCTTCGCTCCCTCTCCGTTCAGGGCACGGAGGATGTCACGTGTTGGGGCGATACTCCGCCTTTCACCCCCGGACCCGCATCGCGCCCTCCGTCATCACCTTGCGGTTGGGGATGACGTGCTCCTCGCCCTCGTTCTCTATCCGCGTGACGAATACGTCCACCTCCTGGACGATGCCGCGGTTGCCGCCTATCTCCACCTCGTCGCCGATGCTGTACGGTTCGGTCAGTAGCAGATAGATGCCAGCGGCGGCCGACGAGAGCAGGTCCTTGAACGCGAGGCCGCCGAGGAAGAACAGCCCGAAGGAGTACGCCGTAAGCAGGACGAGGAGCGCGGCGGTGGCGGGGAGTACCGTCACCTCCGGGAGTTTGATGCTCCGGAGCCGCTCGCCGACGACGATTTCGGCCTTGTCGCCAAGCAGGACGCCGACGATGAGGACGAGCACCGCAACGAACACCCGCGGCAACAGCAGGCTGATGGCCTTGAGGAGTCGGCGCGAGGGCAGAAACCGGAGTATCTCGAAGGCGTACAGCGCCGCGACCAGGAACACGAAGAAGCCACACAACTGCGAGAGCAGGCCGACCGTCGACGTGCCGAGACCACGGGCGGTCCGCTCGAAGGCGGTTCCCTCGACGGCCTCGTTAACGTCGAAAGCCTCGAGCACCCGCCGGATGATCCTCGCCGTCAGGCCCCCGAGCAGGAGGCCGACGACGACGAGGGCAACGGCGATGACGAAGTTCTGTTCGCTGCTCGTGAGGCCGTCGAACCACCCCCGGACGAACATAGTCAGTACTCCTCCGGGTCGAGTTCGAGGACTATCTCGCCACCCGAGAAGGCCCGGACCAGCCCGTCGGATTCCGAAAGGACCACCGCGATGGCATTGGTGTCACGCGTGATGGCGCCGGCCGCCATGTGGCGGGCGCCCAGCCCCTTGGGGATGTCGACGCCCTCCGCCGAGGGCTCAAGATACCGGTAGGCGGAGACGATCTTGCCCGCGTCGCTGATGACGAAGGCGCCGTCCAGCCGCGAGAACTCCTTGAGCATCACGTTCACGATCGGGTCGCCGACGTGGACGTGGCTCTTCTCGAAGGGGTTGTAGCTGAGCGGCCGGGACTTGTTCATTACCTTGCCGGCGTCGCCGACGACGAACAGCGCGCCGACGGGCTTGCCCTTCTGGCCCTTCTTGCCCAGTTCGATGGCCACCTCGAGGACGTTTCGAATGACCTCCGGCTCCGCGCGGCTGTTGACGAAGAGGTCGTACACGCCCGACCGGTCGAAGTCGCCGGCCCGAACGCGGGTGACGGTGTCGATGTCGTCGGCGGACAGCTTTGCGGCACAGCCCACCTGGTCGCCCTCCTCGAGGTAGCCGTTGTCGAGGCCGCCCTCGATGCCGAACCGGATGCGCTCGGCGAGGTTGCGGAACTCCAGCGGCAACTCCACGTACTCGTCGGCGTCGACGTCGTTCTCCGGGGCCACGACGGCGACCGGCGTGTCGGCCTCGGCGAACGCCTCGTACAGCGACGCGCTCGGGGAGAAGAGAAACACGCTGTCGACGTCCGCCACCACGGATTCGAGTAGCTCCCCGAGTCGGTTCATGGTTCGTTTATCACGAGAGACAAGAAAAAGGCTTGTGGCGGGTCCGACGAACGGCTGACGGCTGTCACCCGACGGACAGGACGACCACATGACTAAGTCGGTGGCCCACCGGGTTGGTCCATGGCACCCGAGGACCGCTCCGTCCACCGCTACCGCGCCCGACCGGACACCGTCGCGACCGACCGCGGCGACGGCCCGCCGCTCGTGCTCTGTCACGGCACGCTGATGGACCGGACGATGTTCGACCCACAGCTGTCGCTGACCGACGAGTACCGGGTCGTCGCCTACGACGCCCGCGCCCGGACCGACCGCTACGTCGACCCGTACGACCTCTACGACCTCGCCGACGACTGTGCGGCGCTTCTGGACGCCAAGGGGGTCGACTCCTGCGTGCTCGGCGGCATGTCGATGGGCGGGTTCATGACTCTGCGGTTCGCCGAGCGGTACCCCGAGCGCCTCGACGGCCTGGTGCTCATCGACACGACGGCCGGTCCCCACGCCGACCACGAAATCGAGCGCTACGGCGAGATGATCGCGACCACCCGCTCGGAGGGCGAGGTGCCCGAGCAACTCGCGGGCGTCGTCAAGCACCCGGACTTCACCGACCGCCTGTCCGACATCGACGTGCCGGCACTGGTCGTCCACGGCGAGGAGGACGTCGCGCTCGAACCGGAGCGGTCTGACGGCCTGGTCAAAGGCCTCGACGCCCGCCGCGAGATAATCCCCGACGCGGGCCACTCCTCGAACCTCGAGAACCCCGAGCCGGTCAACGACGCGGTCCGGTCGTTCCTCGGTGACGTGTACGGACCGTCGACGTCAGAGGGTCTTTGAGCGTCGGCGGCGTACTGACGGTATGCGTGTCGCCGTACTCGGTGCTGGCTACGCCGGCCTGACCGTCGCCCGTCGACTCGAACGCCGCCTTCCGGAAGATGTCGAGCTGATCGTCATCGACGAGTCCGACGAACATCTCGTCCAGCACGAACTCCACCGACTCGTCCGTCACCCGGGGCTGGCCGACGTCATCACGCTCCCGCTGAGGGAGGTGCTCCCGGAGGCGACCGTCCGGCAGGCCCGTGTCACCGACGTCGACCCCGAGGCGGGCGTGGCGACGCTCGACCCGGTCGACGGCGACGGCCGCGAGGAGTTGCGCTACGACGCGGCGGCGGTCTGTCTGGGCGCGGAGACGGCCTTCTACGGCCTCGATGGCGTCGAGGCCAACGCCACGCCGTTAAAGCGGGTGCCGCACGCCGAGTCCATCCGAACAGACGCCCTGGCGGCCCCCGGCGGGAACGCCATCGTCGGCGGCGCCGGTCTCTCCGGGGTCCAGGTTGCCGGCGAACTCGCGGAACTCTCCGAGGCGGAGGCGCTGGACCTCGACGTGACGCTGGTTGAGATGGCCGACCGGATCGCGCCGCGCTTCGACGAGACGTTCGCCGGCGCCGTCCGCGAGGAACTGGAGGCCCGTGGCGTGGCCGTCGAGACGAGCGCGACCGTCGAGGACGCCGACGCGGAGACGGTCGCGCTGGCCGACGGCCGCACCCTTCCCCAGGACGTGTTCGTGTGGGCCGGCGGCATCCGCGGTCCGGACGCCCTCGACGGCGAGCGACGGCCCACAGGCGGGGACCTCCGCGTCGGCGACGCCACCTTCGTCGTGGGCGACGCCGCCGAGGTCGTCGACGCCGCCGGAACTGAGGTGCCCGCCAGCGCGCAAACCGCGGTCCGCGAGGCCAGGACCGCGGCGGCGAACATCCGCCGGGTACTCAACGCGGCCAGGGTCGCCGACGAGGCCGGCGACGACGCGCCGGAGCGGTTCGACCGCTACGCGTTCGAGGAGGCCGGGTGGGTCGTCAGCGTCGGCGACGGCGCCGTCGCACAGGTCGGCCCCGTGATTCTGGCTGGCGACCCGGCGAGGGCCATCAAGGCCGTCATCGGTGCCGGCCACCTCGGTTCGGTCGGCGCCGTCGAGGAGGCGACCGAACTGGTCCACGAGGAGCTCTTACTGGGCCCGTTCGTCGGCCTCGCGGAGTCGCTCGGCGGCGACGCGACGGTCGACCTGACTGACCTGACGCGGCTCGGCGACCGGAACTACCCCGGCAGTCCGGCCGACCTCCTCCAGCGGACGGTGTTCGACCCCGTCGAGTCGGCGGCCGAACTGGAGGCCGTGATGCTCGACGTCTCCAAGGACAGCGAGGAACAGCCCGGCGACGAGTGAGCCGGGTCCGAGGCGGCTATTGGGACCTCAGCGGGCCGGGCCGCGGCAGTAGCCGGCGAAGACGGCGACGAAGTTGGCGCCGAAGAGCTACCCGGCCGGCTTGACGAGCAGGAGTGCAACCGCGACGGACGGCAGCATGACGGCGCCCCAGAAGCCCGCACTCCGGAGCGTCCTGACGACCCTCGACCCGCCTGACTACGACCTGTCACGTTCGAGTGAGCCGCTCGCCTGTGACTATACGTGTGCGGGTCGCTCTACCTACAGGTACGTTTTTTTGACTCGTCCGAATTCCGACCCGACTTCCCCGGTCACCGCGCGTCCTGCAGGTCTCGCACGGTGTCGGACATGAGCCACATCCCTTCGTGATCGGGGTCCTCGATGCAGAGCGCGTAGAAGGCGTCGCGCCCCTCGTCGACCGTGATGCGGTACCCGCTACTCGTCAACAGCGTGCCCTCTGCCGGTGACGTCGGCGTCGGTTCGCTCACATCAGAACTCGGTGACTTGGAGGCATAACACGCACGGTTCGGGACAGATACCGGGCGTTCACCCCGGCCTCGCGGACTCGCTACCCCGCGGGTCGGTGATGGCACGCGGGTACACCTATTACCCTCGAGCCTCTTAGTTTGTCCAAATGTATCCATGGACGGTCGGGTCGATGTCGGGCGGCCCAGCGACGGCGCCGGCTCGACGGGATCGGACTACGGCCGACGGGGCGGGAACCGGAGGGAGTGCGACGCGATGGAGATGAGCGACGAGACCGACCCGGGCGACGACGGCTCCGACTCCGCCGAGGAGGCCTACGTCGCCCTCGACGCCGAGTGGCGGTGCGTCGGCGTCAACGCGGCCGGCGCCCGGTTCCTCGGCGCGCCCGAAGAGAAACTGTGGACGGCGATTGGCAACGGCGACCCGGGCACGGCGGACGGCTACCTCGCCGACAGGGACGCGTGGTACGAGCTACGGGCCTACCCGGACGACGGCGGCGTCTCGGCGTACTTCCGGGACATCACCGCCCGCCGGGAGCGACGCCGGGAGCTGGAGGCCTACGAGGCCCGATTCGAGGCGCTGACCGGCAGCACCGAGCAGGTCGTGTTGACAATGGACGACGACAGAACCGTCCAGTACGTCAACGAGGCCGTCGAGGACCTGTTCGGCTACGAGCCGGAGGAGCTGGTCGGCGAGTCGCTCCTCGAACTCGTCCCCGAGCGGTTCCACGAGACCCACGGGGCCACCGTCGACCACTACCTCGAGACCGGCGACAAGAGCCTCGAGTGGGAGTGGATAGAACTCCCCGGCCGCCACAGGGACGGCCACGAGATGTCGCTCGGCATCTCCTTCGGGGAGACCGTCGTCGGCGACGAACACCGGTTCACCGCCGTCGTGCGGGACATCAGCGAGCGAAAGCGGCGGCAGCAGGAGCGGGAGGCCGACGTCGAGTTCCTCCGGAACCTCTACGAGGTGACGACGGACACCGACCTGAGCTTCCTCACCCGTATCCGGACGGACGACGACGGCGACGGCCGTCAAGTTATGGTCTACTCGAGAGGCGACCACCCCATGATACAACCCGGCGAGTCCTGCCCGCTGTCGGAGGCCTACTGCCGGGGGACCGTCGAACCCGACGGCTTTCAGGCCATCCCGGACACCGTCGCCGCCGGCTGGGGCGGCGACCCCGCACAGGAGCGGTTCGGGCTCGGCGCCTACATCGGCGGGAAGGTGGTCGTCGACGACGAACTGTACGGGACGCTCTGTTTCGCCTCCGAGGAGCCCCGCGAGCGGCCGTTCTCGGAGGCCGGCCGGATGCTCGTCAGGGTGGTCAGCCGGTGGGTGAGCTACGAGCTCGAGCGCCACCGGCAGCAGACCGACCTCCAGCACACCAACGACCGCCTCGAGGGGTTCGCCAGCGTCGTCAGCCACGACCTCCGGAACCCGCTGACGGTTGCGAAGGGCCACCTCGAGTTGGCCCGCGAGAAGCACGACGACGAGGACCTGGCCGCCGTCGACGGCGCCCTCAACCGGATGGAAACCCTCATCGAGGACCTCCTGACGCTGGCACAGGAGGGCGAGGCGGTGACCGACCTCGAGGACGTCCGACTCGGCGACCTCTGTGAGGACTGCTGGCGGACCGTCCGGACGGCCGGCGCGACCCTCCGGGTGGAGTCCACCGGGGAAATCAGGGCCGACCCCGACCGGCTGAAACAGCTACTGGAGAACCTGTTCCGGAACGCTGTCGAGCACGGCTCGACAAGCCCTCCCTCGCACGCTCGGGAGGACGCCGTGAAACACGGTTTCACGGGCAGTCGGCCGGAGGCCGACGACGCCGGAAGCGAAAACGCTTCCGAGCCCTCGGTCGCTGACGCTCCCGACGACGCTGTCGAGCACGGCTCGACGGATTCAGAGGACGGTGAACCGGAAGTGACGATTACCGTTGGCGACCTCAAGGACGGCTTCTATGTCGCCGACGACGGCTCTGGCATCCCCGAAGTAGACCGCGAGAAGGTCTTCGAGAGCGGCTTCAGCACCTCCGAGGAGGGCACCGGGTTCGGTCTCGCCATCGTCGAGGAGATCGCCACGGGCCACGGCTGGGAGATTCGCGCCACCGAGAGCGAGGCGGGCGGCGCTCGCTTCGAGATAACCGGCGTCGACCGGCCGTAGCCCGGCCGCCCGGGGGCCGCCGTTCGTGGCGGCGAGCGACCCAGAACTGTCACCACACGGCGCGAGTAGCATCGACCGGGAGGGAACGGCCGGCGTCGCAAGCGCCGCTCATACTGTCGGCTGTAATTCTTTCGAGTCTCCTCGGCGATGTCCGGCCGGATACCGTCCAGAACCCGACTTTCCGAACGGGACTGCTTCACGCAGTTACAGCCAGTAGTATCAGTCGTCGGGCGAACTCGCGGTCGCGGCCTCCGGCGCGGGCCGGCTCGCCGGGGGTTCGTCACCGACCGACTCGCGCCGGCGGAGCCACCGGACGAACGACCCCATCGAGACCAGACAGACGACTGCGAAGGGCGCGCCGGTGACGATGACCGATGACCGCAGAGCTGCGGCCCCGCCGACGACGACCAGCACCGCGGCGATGAGCCCCTGTGCGACGCCCCAGAAGGCCCGGTTCAGCGCCGACGGATCGCGCTTGCCGCCGGTCGTCAGCATGCCGATGGCGAGCGTCGAGGAGTCCGCCGAGGTGATGAAAAACGACGTCACCAGAACGAAGAACAGCGCCTGCCAGACGACCCCGCCGGGGAACGCGGCGTACAGCGCGAACCCGGCTACACCGCTGCCGAACTCCGCCGTCGCCGCCAGGAGGTCGGCCTGTCCGGTGTGCTGGAGCCACACGGAGCTCCCTCCGACGACGGTGAACCACAGCGCCGAGGTGACCGTCATCGTCAGGAAGGCCGTGCCGACGACCGTCCGGATGGTCCGGCCGCGGGAGACCCGTGCTAAGAAGAGACCGACAAACGGCGCCCAGGCGATCCACCACGACCAGTAGAAGACCGTCCAGGCGGTCGTCCAGGCCGTGCCGCCGCTGGCGCCCGTGAACAGGCTCATCTGGAAGAAGTTCGTCGCGTAGGTCCCCATTGCGGCGACGCCGGTGTTCAAAAGTAGGGCCGTCGGCCCGAGCGCCAGCGCCACGACCAATAGCAGGCCCATCAGCCCCATGTTGAACTGCGAGACACGCCTGATGCCCTTCGAGACGCCGGCCACCAGCGAAATCGTGAACAGCGTGGTGATGCCCGCAATTGCGACCAGGGTCTCCGTGTCGGAGAACGTCCGCCCGGTCCCGAAGGTGATGCCCGAGAGCAACTGCGTTGCGATGAACCCGAGTCCGGTTGCGATGCCCCCGATGGTTGCGACGACGGCCAGCGTGTCGACCGCTCGCCCGACCAGTCCGTCCAGGCCCTCCTCGCCGAGAATCGGGTACAGGGCCGTCGAGACCCGGAAGGGCGCTCCCTGATTGTACGCGAAGTACGCGACCGGCAGGCCGACCGCCAGGTAGCCGCCCCAGGCGCTGATGCCGTAGTGGAAGATGGTGTACGCCACTGCCGGGACGATGGCGCTCTGAGTACCGGCCTCCGCCGAGCCGGCGAACAGCGGCGGCACGCTGTCGTAGTACCCCAGCGCCTCCGCCGGCCCGAAGAAGACGATGCCCGCCGACAGCCCCGCCGAGAAGAACATCGCCACGTACGACGCGTAGCCGTACTCCGGGTCGCCCTCGCCCAGTTTCACGGACGCGAACGGACCGAGCATCAGGTACGCGCTGATGCCGACGAGCACTAACATTCCGCCGAGGTACAGCCATGCCAAGCCCTCCCCGAAGACAGTGAACGCCCGGCTGATTGCCCGTTCGACCGCCGCGACGTCGTATGCGGTGTACGCCAGGAATCCGACGACCAACAGCGCGCCGACGCCGAACGGTATCGGATCGATTTCGTCCGTAAACGACCGTACCGACTCGCCAAACGGTTGTCTACTCATGAGAAGTACCGTCGTTAGGCGATTTTTCCGGATAAACGTTTGTTTAACCGAACTCTCTGTTGCTCACTAAGCGACAAGCTCACGGCCGAACGCACGCTAGAGCGGGACCCGTGCTGTCGGCCGTGAGCGGTCTCGCGGCCCGGTCGGGTTCGCCCCGGACGAAACCTCGCTTCGCTCGGGTTCCAGGGTCCAAATCGGTCCTGCTCCCTCGCTCACTTCGTTCGCTCATGCGCGGGACCGGATTTGAACCGGAGCAAGACATTCCTGCTCGGGCCTTTGACCCTGTGCGGGCTGTGACTTGCAGGGCTCGAATCCTCGTTGCGCATTCGTCGCTCGCCGTTCGGCTCGCGACAAAATGCGCGGGACCGGATTCGAACCGGCGGACCCCTACGGGACAGCGTCCTAAGCGCTGCGCCTTTGGCCTGGCTCGGCAACCCGCGCGCACCGGGCCGTACCGCCGTGCCTCAAAAATACCTGTCGCTACCGACCCACGCGGTCCCGGATGTTCGCCACCAAGCCCTCGAAGTTGCCCATCTCCTTGACGTCGCCCACTTCGTCGCCGACCCGCAGTTCGCCGGGGCCGTCCACCCGCGCACAGACTCCGCCGCGGCCGTCGCCCAGCGCTCGGGCGACGCCCGCCTCGCCGGCCACCTCCTCAACATGCCGACAGGGCGGCCGCGGCCGCGTTCCCTCGAAGGTGGCCTCGCCGAGTTCGAACCGACAGTCCAGCAAGTCGTGGACGTCCCCGCCACGGAGGACGACGTTGCGGCGGTGCCGGCCGTCGGTGAGGTCGATGCCCGTCGACTCCCGGATTTCCTCGAGCGCCTCGGCGGCCACGAACGTCGCCTCGCAGACATCGAACGGCGAGTAGTAGCCCCGGCCGGTGCAGTAGCGGTCGCCCCGGAGGCCGCCTTGGACGGCCTCGACCGCCTCGCGGGATTCCATCGGTTCGCCGGCGGCCTCGGAGACGAAGATGGCCTCGACGTGCATACCACCGTTCGGTGCTGGAGGGGTATATCTGACACTGTTCGGACGGGAGTGTAGTCGCAACCGCCGCAAACAGCGTGAAATGTCGATGCCGTTCCAGCAACGTATCGAATCTCCGCCGACCGTTTATATGGCTGGGCGCCCGACGGCCGGATGTGTACCGCGCCACGGAACAGGTCGAAAACGAGGAGTGGCTGGCCGCCATCGACGACGCGGCCGAGCGACTGGACCTCGGCGGGGACGCCAGGTCGCGCGCCGTCGACCTCTTCCTGTCGACGGTGCCCGAGGAGCGCCGCTCGAAGCGGGCGACCGTCGCCGCGAGCGTCTACGCCGGCGCGCTCATCGCGGGCGTCGGGGTCGCCCGTCTGACCGTCCAGAAGCGCTGGAAGGGCCTCGTCGAGGAGGCGGGACTGGAGCCGCCGTCGTGGTGACGGACTCGCCAGTCAGTTTCGGCTCGCGTGGCGGCCGTCCCGCTCCGGCGTCAGGTTACCGTGCTCGTCGATTTCGCCGGCGACGATCCGCGTCGAGGAGATGACGTCCCCGTCCTCGGCGTACACATGGTCGACGACCTCTATCTCGAGGGGCTCGAGCCGCTTAGCCTTCCGCTTCTCGTTGACCCGTTCCGCCCCGTCTGCGGTCTCGGGCGAGGCGATGAGCACGTCGAACCCCGGTTCGTCGGCCACGCCCGTCGGCTCCTCGAGTTTCCGAATCTCGAACTCGCGGCCGAACGCTTCGGCCATCGACGACAGTTCCGCCTCGAGGTCGGCCCGTCGCTCCTCGAAGGGGCGGACGTAGCGGTCCTCGTTGCGGGTCCTGGGCGCGAGTTCGTCGCTGGTCAGCCCGACCGTCAGGTCGCCCAGCTCGAGGGCCCGCTCGAAGAGCGCCCGATGGCCGTCGTGCACCGGGTCGAACGTCCCGCCCAGTACGACATCCATGCGGGCCGAAAGGCACGGCCGTGGTTTAGCTTCTGCGGTGAGGGTGCTAATCCCCCTTCCTCCACGGAGCGACCGGAGGAAGCGAAGTAAGGAGGGGGAAATACAGCGCCTGCACGGTTCACAGATAGACGTAGATCTGGGCCCGGGTCTCGGTGTCCAGCACCCACGACAGCAGGTCGACGATACTGTCGTCGAACTGCCCGGCCGCCTTTTCGGCCTCCTGTCCCAGTTTGTCCCGTACGCTCCCCTCCTCCGCGTCGACGGGGGTACCCGCCCCGTCGCTCAGTGTCTCGTCGGTAGACATATGTACTCAGCCGGACACGTGCAATACTGGCAAATGAAAACCCACGACAGTCACGGTCCGAGGAGAAGCGCGGCGCAGACGGCGTCTAGCCCCTCCTCGTCGAGCAGGCGGCGCTGCCGTTCGGCGCCGCTCTCGGCCTCGTAGAGTGCCCGGAGTCCGGAGACCCCGAGCCGTTCGCACTCGCGGTCGACGAGTTCGCCCAGTCCGACCGTTCCGTCCCACTCCGGCGTCAGTAGCTCCGCGTCGTGACCGTATCTGAGCGCCCGCCACTTGTTCTCGTCCAGCGGCTCCCGCCGGTGGTTCCGCCCCGTCTCGCCGTCCTCGTAGCGGGCCGCCAGGTCCTCGACGAGCGCCGCCGTGTACTCGACGAAGGCGAACACCCGGTCGGGGTCGGCCTGCCCGTCCGGAGTGCGTACCTCGACGGTCCCGTGTTCGGAGTGGGGCCGGACGTCGTACCACAGCTCCCCGCGGTCGTTTATCGACCCCGTCTCGACCATCGTCCGCTCGAAGCGCCGGAACGTCTCGAAGTCCTCGAATGCCGTCGGCATCCCGGTGTTCGGCAGGCCCTCGAATATTCTGGCCCGCGCGGAGGCCAGCCCCGTGTCGTACCCGTTCCAGAACGGCGAGTTCGCCGACAGCGCCAGCATCACCGGCAGGTACCACCGTAGTTCGTTTGCAACCCACATCGCCTTGTCGGCGTCGTCGACCCCGACGTGGACGTGCAGGCCGGCCGTCGTGTTGCGGTGCTGGGGGTACTGGATGCGCTCCAGCTGCGACCGGTAGCGCGACTTTTCGGCGTGCTCAAGACTGCGCCACCGCGCGGCTGGGTGTAGCCCCGCGGCAGCGATGTCGAACCCCCATTCGTGAGCGTGCTCGACGAGCGCCGTCCGGACCTCCGAGAGCGCCTCCCGCCCGGCCGACAGCGATTCCACGGTCGGGGTCTGTGTCTCGATGACACACTTGAAAAGCTCGTGGTCGAGCCGGCCCTCCAGCACTGCCGGCGGGTCAGACTCGTAGACCAGCTCGTCGGTGCCGGCCGTCGGGCGCCCGGCCTCGTCGACGACGTAAAACTCCTCCTCGATTCCGAGCGTGCCCATCCGGTCGAACGCGTCGCGGGACCCCAGCTCCATCACCCGTATTTTGGCCGTCGGCCGGTAAATACCACACGTCCCGTTGCGGCCGGATCGCAGGACCCCTACCCCGGCGTGGCGACGACGGCGAAATGATCGTCGTGGAACGG
Source organism: Halobacteriales archaeon SW_5_68_122 (assembly GCA_003022815.1). Next base: position 14,317 of record PXSL01000134.1, read on the forward strand.
CTCCAGCGACCGCGTCTCGAGAACGTCGTACCCCGCTTCGAGTTCGTCGAGCACCGCCTCGAACACCGCCTCGGGGTCGCCGGTGACGTCCTCGCTTCGGGCCTTCACCGACAGGAGGAGGCGGCCATCCTCGCGGAGGAACCTCCGGTTGGCCAGCGCGACGGCCGCCTGCCCACGAGTGGCGACGTCTTGGACGATTGCGTCGACCGGCTCGACGACGTGGGCGTACGTCTCCGGCCTGCGGGCGTCCTTCAGGAGCGGAAAGAGGTTCCAGCGCGGCTCGGCGGCCGACAACAGATCCCGGGTCGGCCGGGCGGCGAACTCCACGGCGTAGGTCGGGCCGGCGAAGTCCGCGACGTGGCTGACCGTCGTCCCCGCGGCGGCGCCGAGATACAGCACCGTCTCGCCGCCCGCAAGGCCCGTCTCCATCCCAGTCTCGAGCATCGCGCCGAGCTTCGACCGGCGGGGGTCCCACCGGCGCCACTCGCCGTCCGTCGGCTCGCCGTACACCGGCTCGCCGCGGGTCGCCAGCCCCTCCGAGTCGTCGACGGTCCGCCGCTGGACGCCGTCGGGCAGGCTCATTCGACCTCACGCTCCTGGATGCGGTCAATGCGCTCGGCCAGCTGGGCGTCCAGCTCCGGCTTCCGCTCGCCGGAGTAGTGATCGACGCGGGCGGCGATGGCCAGTTTGCCGGCCAGCGCCCGCGCCGCGGAGCCGCGGTGCTCCGGGTGTGTGCCCTGGACCGCCTCGTGGGCGTAGATGACGCCATGCTTCGGCGACGGGGCGTGGCCGCGGAGGTGTGCGAACAGCGCTTCCTCGGCGCCGAGCACCTGCACCGTCCCGGCGGGACTGCGGGCCAGCTCTTCCAGCCCGCCGGCCAGAGCAATCAGCCGCGCTGCAAGCACCGGTCCCGCCAGCGCCGAGAGGTTCGGCGCCACCTCGGGGACCGTCCGCTCGACGTGTCGACGGAGGTCGGCCGCCTCGTCGTCGAGGTCCCGAACGCGGTAGGCCAGCGAAACGAGCGACTCGTCGGCGTCGTCTTCGTCGGCCAACTGCCGGGCGTACTCGACGCCGGCGCCCGCGTCCTCGCGTTTACTCTTGGCCCACTCGGAGACCCGTTCGGCGAGTTCGTTCGCCACCCGCTGGCAGTCGTCCATCGCCCGAATACTGCGCTTCAGCTGTTGGTCATCCGACCGTTCTCGCTCCCGGATGGCTTCCCGGGTCGCGCGCATCGTAGCGCCGTGGAGAAGACTGTAGTAGTCGTCCTCGTCGTCCGCGAAGCCGATTTCAACGGCCCGTGTTGGCCAATCGGACGGGGTATCAGCACTCTCTCCCCGGATGGCCGTTGCTGCGGCCTCGGCATCCTCACGATCGGGTCCCTCGAACCAGCCACTGTCCGAGGGGTCCTCGTCGCTCATGCCGCCCCGTTTCCCGGGAACTCACATAGATATCCCGGTCGGCATAACTGATACTGCCGGCTGTAATTCCGTGAAACCCCGATCCGGGGCCATTCGACAGCAGCTGTCCGATGCAAGCCGTTTCGCGGCACGAGGTCTGATGCTGACTGCTGTACCTGTTTACCGACACGACCGCATGACAGCGTACGATCAATCCGGTAATAACCTGTAGTAATTACTACGGGACAGTTACAGCCGGCAGTATCAGAGCGCTTTTCCCAAAATTGCTTTGTGAGTTCGGTGCCGTGTCCGTACAGACCCAGTATGAGGCGGCGTGAATTCGTGACGTCGGCGATTTCGGTTCCCGGAAGCGCGATCATGGCAGGGTGTTCGGGAATCGGACAAGAAGTTGGCAGCATGACCGACGATAACGGAACTGCAACGGAGACGCCAACATCGGAACCGACATCGACGTTGCAGCCTGCTGAGATCGTTCCTGAATTGAACGTCGAGGCTGCAGCGTTCGTTGATACGGCCGGCGACGGACTGACGTTTGGAGTTAGAGGAACGGTTAGTAACCCGACGGACTCTTCACCGACCCTCCAGATTGAGGCGGCGCTCGTCAAGGCGGCGGACGGACGTAACATCGTTTCTCGGGCGGTCGAACAGCAGGTTCCGGCCGGTACTGAGGGGACCCTCGAACTCGGTATTGCCGACACGACGAGGATGAGCTGGCAACAGCTCGTTGCCACGCATTTCAAACCGTTTCGTTTCCGGTTTGCTGTGGCGGGAGTAGCACAACCGATCGACTGCCCGGAGATTGAGCACGCAGTGGCTGAAGACGACGGGTGCTTGTTACCGTTCGGGCTCGTTCGAACGGTCGTCGAAGTCGACTGTAACGGGTCATGGGACGGTATCGTCGGGGTAGACGGCGACCCGAAATCTGTGGCCAGAGGGACGATTCAGTTTGGAGCGCCCGAGGAGTATGAGCGGTCCTACGTACCGATTCCAAACGATGCCGAGTTCGTCTCTGCCGGAGCCCGCAAACGAGAAACCAGCCCCGGCGGGCTGGCCGTTCGTATCCGGCACCGCGGGGAGGTTCTCGATGAAGCAACTACCTCAAGCCAGTTCAACCGGGTCGATGTTAACGCCGAGGTCTGAGCGATTACAGGTAGCCTGGTTCGTCGGCAGTACATACAAACGGGTCCGGGCCACTTATCTCCGCGGGGAGCGAAGTTCGGACGAATGTTTATCGGGCACGGCCTCGTCGCGTTCGCCATCGTGGCGGGGCTGGCGCTGCTGATCGGCTGGGACGACGAGCGAGCGCTCGCTGTGGGGCTTCTGGCCGGGGCCTTCGGCCTCGCACCCGACGTCGACATCCTGTATGCGCCCATCGGGCTGATCGGCGCGAGCGGCCTTCTCGAGGCCGAGGCAGGCTTCTGGGCGGCCGGGAACATTGTCCACCGCGGGATGACGCACTCGCTTCTCGTCGGCGGCGCGGCCGCCGCGGCGGCCGGCCTGTGGGCCGCAGGGACGAAGCCGGCCCGCGCGCTCGCAGCCGCTATCGCGGCCGGAATCGTCGCAGTGGGTGCCGGCGACGGCCTGCTGGCCGCCGTCATCCTGGCGGCGTTCGTGGCGACTGTGTTCGCCATCGGGAGCGTCGGCGCCCGCCGGGCCATTGCGGCCCGCCACGTCGGCGCGGCCGCCGCAGTCGGCCTCCTCTCGCATCCGTTCGGGGACCTGTTCACCGGCGGGCCGCCGGCGTTCCTCTACCCGCTCGACGGCACGCTCGTCGCCGAGCGGGTCGTCCTCCATCCCGACCCCACGTTGCACCTGCTCGCGGTCTTCGGACTCGAGGTTGCGACGATGTGGGCGGCGGCCGTCGTCTACCTCCACGCCACCGACCGCCGGATGGCCGACTACGTCAGCCCGCACGCGACGCTCGGCGTCGGATTCGCGGTCGCGGCGCTCGTGCTGCCCTCCCCGACGCTTGAGTCGCCCTACCGGTTCGTCTTCGGGGCGCTGGGTATCGGGATGGTCTCGGGGGTCGGCCGTCCACGACAGTGGCGGGCAGTGCTGTCGCGGCCCGCCGCCGCCGAACGGCTGACGGCTCTCGATGCGGCGCTGACCGCGATGGCGGCGCTTACGACGGCGCTCGCCGCATACGGGACGCTGTACCTGCTGCTGTGACCGGGCGTCGGATCGACGCCCTCGACCCCGATAGCAGCGCCACGCACCCAGCGACGGCTACGCTCGTTCTTCGGTCTGATTCGCGTCCGGCTGTAAGCTTTTACTCGTCCGGGGCGACGTCGAGGTATGGACGAGTCGGCGCTGGCGCGGGTGCTCAACGACACCCGACTGAATGCGGCCATCGCCTGGCTCCTGATCGGGCTGGCGGCGCTACTGGCCGTCGGCAGCGCGCTGGAGGGCAACCTACTGTCGGCGGGCTTTGCCGTCGCCATCGTCGCGCTGGCGCTCGTACCGCCGGTCGGCTTCCGGAGCCCGCGAGCGATGCTGCCCTGGGAGGTGCTCGTGCTCGCCTTGCTGCCCGTGCTCGCGCGGACGGTCGTCCGACTCTCCGGGTTCGGGACCGGCCGGGTGTCTAACTACACCGCCGTGGCCGCAGTCGCACTCATCGTCGCGGTGGAACTGCACGTGTTCACGCCGGTCCGGATGAGCGGCGGCTTCGCGGTCGCCTTCGTCGTCCTGACGACCATGGCTGCGGCGGGCGTCTGGGCAGTCGGTCGCTGGATCCCCGACGTCCTGCTCGGGACGAGCTTCCTCCTGAAGCCGGGCGTCGACGAGACCGTCATTGAGCACAACCTGATGCTGGACTTCGTCGCCTCGACGGTCGCGGGCGTCTTCGGCGGCGTCGTCTTCCAGCTGTACTTCCGCCGGCTCGCACCGGTCGACGAACGCACTGTCGACGGCGTCGAGTACGAGGAGTTTCCATGAGCCTCCGGAACGGTTTCGGGTTGAGCAAGGCCTGGCAACTCCGGCTCACCCGCGGATTGCAGGTTGCGATGGTCGGGCTGTTCGCTGTCGGACTCGTCACGAAAAACGCCGGCGTCGTCGTGAACGCCGCGGCCGCCTTCGGCGTCTCGCTCCTGCCCGCGACCCTCGAGCGGGACTACAATATCCCGCTGAACGCCGGTCTGACGCTGTGGATCACGACTGCCGTCTTCCTCCACGCGCTCGGGGCGGTCGTCGTCCCCGTCGCCGGGGTCAACGTTTACAGCTTCGTGCCGGGGTGGGACCACCTCACCCACACCCTTTCTTCGAGCATCGTCGCCGCCGCCGGCTACACCACCGCGCGGGCGTTCGACGAGCACTCGGAGATGGTCAGGCTCCCGCCGCAATTCACGTTCGCGTTCATCCTCGTCGTCACGCTGGCGTTCGGCGTCTTCTGGGAGGTCATCGAGTTTGCAATCGGCGAGATAGCCGCCCTCACCGGGGACGGCGCCGTCCTCACGCAGTACGGCCTCCGCGACACGATGCTCGATCTGGTATTCGACACCGTCGGCGCGGTCGTCGTCGCCGTCTGGGGGACGGCCCACCTCACCGACGTCGTCGGCGCGGTCGTCGACCGCCTCGAGGCGCGCAGGGCCGGCTCCGACCGGTGAGCTCCGGCCCTCTCGGGGCAAAGGCCGCTCTACCGGGCTCAATCAACCGGTCGAAACAGCCGCATAACGGCCGTTTTAGCCCGGAACGCCCTAACAGGACGTATGGATCAGCGGCGGAGCGACACCAGCTACCCGGTACCCGGCGTGCCGGTGCCCGACCCTGACGACGGCCCAGAGGCCGCCCTGCAGCGACAGCTGACGGCGCTCGCCGACAACAGCGACCCGGTTGCCGACGCCGGCGTCAAGACCGCATACAACTACGCCTCGCCGGCCAACCGGCGCCGAACAGGCCCCTACGAGCGGTTCGCGCGGATGGTTCACTCCGACCGGTACGCGCCGCTCGTCAACCACGTCGAGGCCGTTCCCGGGCCGCTCGAGGAGGACTGGAACGCGGCGACGCGGCGGGTCACCGTCACCGGGCCGGACGGCCGGACGCGCACCTACGAGTTCCGCCTGTCGCCCGCGGGCACCGGCCCCTTCCGGAACTGCTGGCAGACCGACGCCGTCGTGGTCGTGTAGGGGAACCGGCCGAAGTCACCCCCTCCGCCGGCCTGAAACCGCCCCCGACGCTACCGCGTCCATGTCGTCGTGGGACGAACCCCGAGTACGCGAGGCGCCGACGCCGGCGCGGACCCCGGCGAGGGCGTCCGACAGCTGGTGACGACGATTCTCTCCCAGAACGTCGCCGACGAGAACACCCGCCGGGCGGCCGACGCGCTGTTTTCGGCGTACGACGGCTTTGCCGACATCGAGGCCGCCGACCACGGCGAACTCCGCGAAACCATCCGGGTGGCCGGCCTGCCCAACCAGAAAGCCGAGCGCATCCAGCGGGCGCTGACGGCCATCCGCGAGGAGACCGGCGGCGCCTACTCGCTGGCCTTTCTGGACGCCATGCCGACGGACGACGCTAAGGACTGGCTGACGGACATCAAGGGCGTCGGCCCCAAGACGGCCAGCGTCGTCCTAAACTTTCACTTCGGGAAGCCGACGATGGCCGTCGACACCCACGTCGAGCGGGTCACGAAGCGGTTCGGTCTCGTCCCGGAGTCGGCGTCCAACCAGCGGGCCCATGACGTCCTCGACGAGACCGTCCCCGACGAGCTGACCTACCCGCTGCACGTCCTCCTCATCCGGCACGGCCGGACCTACTGCTCGGCGCGGAACCCCAACTGCGGGAATCCCGTCTGCGAGGCGTACTGCTCCTGCGAGAGCTGTTGAACCCACGACTGCCTACGAGTGGACCGTCGTGGACGGCCTCCCGCCGGCCGGGGTAGTTTACCGCTTGCCGAGCGCCTCCTCGAAGACCCGCTGGGCCCGCTCGTACCCCTCGTTGCGGTCGACGATGGGGTGGGGGTACTCCGGCGCGAGTTCGTCTCGTTCGGCCTGCGAGAGGGTCGGCCAGTCGACGATTTTGTCCGCCGGCACGCCCCGCAGTTCGGGGACGTACTCGGTGACGAAGTCGGCGCCGGCGTCGTACTTCGAGGTTTGGCTGACCGGGTCGAAGATGCGCACGTCCACGGAGTCGGTGCCCGTCGAGGCCGTCCACTGCCAGTTGCCGTAGTTGGAGGCGTAGTCGTGGTCGACCAGCTTGCGGGTGAAGTAACGGGCGCCCTTCCGCCAGTCGACGAGCAGGTGCTTCGTGAGGAAGCTCGCCACCACCTGCCGGGGCCGGTTGTGAACGTACCCCTCACGTTCGAGCTGGCGCATCCCGGCGTCGACCAGCGGGTAGCCCGTCTCGCCGCGCTTCCACGCCTCGAACGCCGCCTCGTCGTCCCGCCACGCGATCTCGTTGGGGAACGACTTGTAGTTCTCGAACGGCAGGTCCTGGTTGTAGTACAGCAGGTGGTAGTTCTGCTCGCGCCACGACAGTTCGTAGCGGTACTTGTCGACGTTGCGGGCCTCGTCACCGTGGACCCCGTCGTGGACGTCCGAGGCGGCCCCCCAGACCTCGCGGATGCCGACCATCCCGGCGGCGAGGTACGGCGACATCTGCGAGACGGCCTGCGTGGGCCGCTCGACGGCCCGCGAGAGGTCGTCGCGGGTGTTGTTGTACGTGTAGATGCCCTCGTCGCAGAACCGATCGAGACGGTCGCGGGCGGCCTCGTACCCCGCCTCGGGGAGGTCGATGTCGACGTCCGGGGTTGGGACCGCCTTCCGGGCCTGGACGTCGGCCAGCGCCGACGCGTCGGGCGTGCCCACCGGCGCCCGTTTCGGCACGTTCTGCCAGTCGTCGTAGAACTGGCTGTGGTTGGGGTACCGGGGCTGGAGGCTCCCCGGCGAGACCAGAAGGAGGTCGGTGTAGTCGGCCGTCTCGACGCCGGCGTCGGTCAGGGCGCGTTCGGCGCGCTCCTGTCGCTCCCGCCGCCGGCGTCGGTAGTGCTCGTTGTAGTAGACCGCGTCGGCGTCGTACCGCTCGGCCAGTTCCGGGAGCACCTCGGCGGGCGTCCCGGACCGGACGAGCAGGTCACTGCCGGCCTCGCGGTAGGCCTCCCGGAGGCGGCTGACGCCCCGCAAGAAGAACGCCCGCTGTCGTTTGCCGACGGTCGCCAGCAGGTCGGTGTCGTACACGTACACCGGAATTACGTCGTCGTCGGCCGCGGCCGACAGCCCCACGTTGTCCCGCAGACGGAGGTCGCGCTGGTGCCAGAACAGTCGCATACCCCTCGTAGGAGCCGGGGACGATACCGCCCTTCGGAGCCGGAAGGTACCGCCGGCAGTCGGCGCCGGGAGACCATCGGGCGGGAGACGCAATCGATCGGCAGGCGGCGCCGCCGGCGCAACCTACATCAGGCGCTCGCCCCTACGAACGGACATGAGCGCACGCCCCGAGACGGCGGTCGACCCGGAGCGTCTGGTCGCCTCGCTTCCGGCCCCGCCGGCCGACTGGGAGCGGACCGACACCGGCGGCGGCATTGTCGAGTACCGACTCCCGGGCGAGGACGGCGTCTGTGCGGCCGCGAAGGTGAGCATCCGGCCCGAACTCCTCGGGAAGGCGGCCGTCAGAGTCGACCTGAAGGACGGCTGTCGGAGCGTCGGCACGGTCCGGTACGACGACCTCCCGGCGGCCGTCGAGGCGGTCGAGGCGGAACTGGCGGCCGCCACGGAGTAGCCGGCCGTCTCATAGCCCCCGGCAGTATCAACAGACGGGCTTGGGGTTGACGCCCATCGACTCCAGTTGTTCGGTGTACTCGTCGTAAGCGGCCTGGATGGCACCCGAAGCGGCCTCGCGGGCGCGCTCGTAGCACTCCTCGTCGTCACCGCATTCCGCCGCCAGCAGGTCGGTCGCCCGCGCCAGTTGGGCGTCGAGGTCGTCGCCCATCCCGCGGAACAGCCGCGCCGTCTGTGGGTCGGCGTCCCCGACGAAGAAGCCGGTGACCTGCTCTTTGGACTTCTCGGCGGCCAGCGTCCGGCCGACGAACCCGCCGAGCCGCTCGACGTCGCCCTCCAGGTCCCGGAGGTACGACTGGATGGCCGGCACCTCGCCCGGGTCGTGGTCGTCGAGTTCGCCGGCGACCGTTTCGTAGTGGTCCCGTTCCTCCTCCGCGGTCGTCTCGAAGGCCGCCGCAACCTCGCCCTCGCTGGTTTCGGCCCACGAGGCGTACGTCTCGGCGGCATGGCCTTCGGCCGTGGCGGCCGCCGTCAGGACGTCTTCGGCCTCCATCTCCCCCTCGGTATCGGCGTACAGCGACTTCGAGGAGCCGAGCCGCGAGAGGGCGGTCTCGTTGGCCGCCCGGACGTCGTCGAGGAACTCGTCGGTTGACATGCCCGGACGTTGGCCTGCCGAGCGCTTGTAACCAGCGGTCGAAGGCAACGCTGGCCGGTCGAAAAACGGAGAATCTGTCGGGGTCGTCGGTCGTCGCTCCACCTCGAGGCCTCCGTCGCTTCGTGCCTCGCGGCTGACGCCGCTCGGTCATTCGGAGAGCCTCGCGGTGCTCGGCTCTCCCGTCAGTCGGCCTCGCCGTGCTCGCGGGTCGGCTCCGCCTCCCCGCTCGCTTTTTCACGAGGCCTCCGTCACTTCGTTCAGTCGGCCTCGCCCGTCTCTATCGGCGCGCCGACGAGATTGCCCCACTCCGTCCAGGAGCCGTCGTAGTTGGCGCAGTCGTCGTAGCCCAGCAGCTCGTGGAGCGCGAACCACGCGACCGAGGAGCGCTCGGCGATGCGGCAGTAGGCGATGGTGGTCTCGTCGCCGTCGATGCCGTACTCGGCGTACAGGTCCTCGAGTTCGTCGCGGGTCTTGAACGTGCCGTCGTCATTGGTGACGTCGGCCCACGAGACGTTCTGGGCGCCGGGGACGTGGCCGCCGCGCTGGGCAGTCTCCTGCAGTCCCGGCGGCGCGAGGATCTCGCCGCTGAACTCCTCGGGCGAACGGACATCGACGAGCGGCAGGCCGCGGTCAATGGCCTTCTCGACATCCTCGCGGTAGGCGCGGATGGATTCGTGGGGGCCGCTGGCCTCGTACGAGGTCGACGAGAACTCCGGCACCTCGTCGGTCAGCGGGTAGTCGTTCTCGATCCAGTAGTCGCGGCCGCCGTCCATCAGACGCACGTCGTCGTGGCCGTAGTAGTTGAACTCCCAGTACGTGTAGGCGGCGAACCAGTTGGCGTTGTCGCCGTAGAGGACGACGGTGGTGTCCTCAGTGATCCCGACTTCCTCCATCAGGGCCTCGAAGTCCTCCTTCTTCAGCAGGTCGCGCTCGACCTGGTCGCGGAGATCCGTCTCCCAGTTGAGGCCGATGGCGCCCGGCGCGTGGCCCTCCTCGTCGTACACCTCCGTGTCGACGTCGACCTCGAGCAGCCGATAGTCGGGGTCGTCGCTCCGGAAGTGGTCCAAGTGGTCCTCGACCCAGTCGGCCGATACGAGTACGTCCTCTTTCGCGTATTCGCTCATGATACACCTGAACCATAATTCTACCACCGATATAATAGTACGACTATCGGCACGTACGGCCACACCTCCCCAACTGCGGCAACTTTTGTTGACATCCTGCCGCCGTCCGTTTCCGGTCGGCGGCACCGATTCCGCCTGAGAGCCCCCGGGACCCGCCCAAACGGCCGTCCGTTTAAGTCAGATGCCGGCAATAAAGTCCGGGGACTCCGACCGCCGTCGATTGAAGGGTTAAAGCCGCGCGCCGCCGGAGCGGAGATATGAGCGAGGTAGTGGTCCCGGCGTCGTGGCTGGCCGACCGCCTCGAGTCGGTCCGAGTCGTCGACGTTCGAGACGCCTGGGAGTACGACGGTATCGGCCACCTGCCGGGCGCGCGGAACGTCCCGTTCGACAGCTTCCGCTCGGCGGAGGCGGGCGAGGCCGGGATGCTCCCCGGCGCCGACCGGTTCGCGGCGCTGATGGCCGAGACCGGCGTCGGCACCGACGACGAGCTGGTCGCCTACGACGACACCCACGGCGTGTTTGCCGCCCGCCTGCTGGTGACCGCCGAGCTGTACGGCCACGACCCCCGGAAGCTCCACCTGCTGGACGGAGACTTCTCGGCGTGGCGGCTCGAGCACCCGACGGGCGACGAAGCGCTCGACGCCGGGCCCGCCGACTACGAGGCGACCTTCCAGCGCGACGGCCCGCTGGTCGAACTGTCTACAGTAGAGGAAGCAACGGACGACCCCGACACCGTCATCATCGACACCCGCGAGGCCTGGGAGTTCGAGGAGGGCCACATCCCCGGCGCGGTCCGGCTGGACTGGCGAGAACTCGTCGACGACGACTCCCGTGGGTTGCGCCCCGAGGCTGAAGTGCGCGAACTGCTCTCCGAGCGCGGCATCGACCCCGAGCATCGGGTCCTTTTGTACTGCAACACCGCCCGCCGCATCAGCCACACCTACACCGTCCTGCGGCACCTCGGGTACCCCGAGCTGGCCTTCTACGAGGGCAGCCTCACCGAGTGGGAACGCGAGGGCGGCGACCTGGAGACCGGCGCCTGACCCGGGCGGCTACCAGCAGGCCACGGTGTCGCCGTCGGTGGGGTCCGGCGTCGACTCCCGGGTGCCGGCTTCGGCTCGCCGAAGCCGGTCGTCGGCGACGAGGTAGACCACCCGCGTCACCGGGCCGTCGGCGTGGACCGTCCCGTGGTCGGTCTCCGATTCGTAGTAGTAGACGGTCTCCAACTCGACGCGATAGCCGTCGTCGCGCTCCTGTACTCCCTCGACGGTTGCGCTGTGCCCGTAGGCCGTCGTCCCCGCGGCGAGAATCTCGTGCTGGCGATACGTGCTCTCGAACGTCTGGAGGAACAGCTCGACGTTCTCCGCGGTCCACTCGTCGGGCCGCTCGGGGTACTCGTAGGGTTCCATCTCGCCATTGGGGTCGACCGGGTCCGGTCGCGCCGCCGTACACGGCTCCGGCGTCTCCGTCGACGACGGAAAGTCGCTCCCAGCAGTACACCCGGCCAGCGCGGCGCTCGTCGCGCCCACGGCGGCGAGAAGTCTGCGGCGTTGCATGCCCGTCGCTACCGCTCGTCAAGACAAAGGCATTCAGAAGGGTCAAACGGCCATTTGGGTTATCCGAATGCCTCGAACGGCTCGTTGCACTCGTTGCAGTAGTGCATCGAGCGGCACAGCGACGGCCCCTTCGGATGCTCCTGTTCGGTGTTCGTCGACCCGCAGTAGGGGCACTCCGCCGGCCCGTCCTCGTCGACGTCCGTCGAGGGGTCTGGGCGGTTCCTCATACGCTCACCCCGAACTCCCGCAGGTCGGCCTTGCCGGCCTCGGTCACCATCTCAAGGTTCCACTCGGGGCTCCAGACCAGCTCGACTTCGGCCTCGTCGACGCCCTCGGCGCGGGCGGCGGCCTGCCGGACGTCCGCTTGGAGGTAGTCGCGGGCCGGACAGCCGGTGTAGGTGAGCGTCATCGTCACCGTCGCGACGCCGTCCTCGACGGTCACGTCGTAGATGAGGCCCAGGTCGACCACGGAGATGGGCATCTCGGGGTCCTCGACCTTCCGGAGCTCCTCGAAGACGGCGGCCTCGGCGCCCTCGACGCCCTCGCCGGTCGCCGGCAACTCCTCGACGGCGACGCCGTGCTCGTACTCCGTGTAGGCGCAGTAGCTGGGGCCGCCCTCGGCGTCGACGTCGATCTCGGGTGGGTCCTCAGACATCGGCCTCGTCCGGGCCGGGCATCAGCGAGGGTGCCTCCTCGCGCCCGAGCTGTTCGTAGGTGAATGTGAACTGGTTGTACAGCGACTCCCAGGCCTCGGTGTGGGTGCCGTCGCGGCCACGGGCCTCCGGCAGCAGTTCCTCGGCCTCGACCACGGGCACGTCCAGCCCGAGGCCGCCGAGCTGTGGCGTCACGATGTCGCGCCACTCGGCCCGCAGGTCTGCGAGCGGCTCGGTCCGGATGCCCAGGTCGACGATGGTCTCCTCGTGGTCGGTCGGCCCGAACAGTGTCAGTGCGTGGCCGAACAGCCGGTCGACGGCCGCCTGCATCCGGCGCCGGCTCTCGGTGTCCTCGGCGAGCCGTTCCAGCCAGTTGTGTGCGTGCTCGCGGTGGTACTCCTCCTCGCCGAGCACCTTCCCGACGCGGTCGGCGATGGGGGGGTACGCCGACCCTTGGAGGGCCTCGACCCGGAGCCGTTCGTAGGTGTCGTAGAGGTAGCCCCGGACGACGCAGTCGGCCCAGTCGCCCCGCTCGAACGGCCGTTCGACCATCGTGGCGTGCCGGAACTCGGCGGGCGGCCGCTCCCAGATGAGGTCGGTCTCGTCGTAGCCGAACTCCTCGAGCAGGTCGTACCACAGGCGGGCGTGGCCGAGTTCGTCCTGGGCGATGTTGGCGACGGCGACGTCGGCCTCCAGCGTCGGCCCGCGGACCTGCCACTCGGTGTAGCGCTCGGCGGCGACGAACTCGTCGTCGGCGAGACACCGCAACTCGGCCTCGACGGCCGCGCGCTCGTGGTCGCTCAGTTCGCCGTCGAGCGTCATTGGTCGGCCTCCGCGAGGTCGCGCTCGGCGGCCTCCTGTTCGCGCTGGCTGTCCTCGATCTCCTCGGCGAA
>PXSL01000135.1 GCA_003022815.1 Halobacteriales archaeon SW_5_68_122
AGAAGCGCCAGTCCGGCGGCGAGCCCACAGAAGTAGCCGGTGAACCGCGGGCTACGGCCCAGCAGGTAGTCGCGCATACTGGCTCCCTCCGGAGCGAGACATACGACGGTTACGGTGTTGCGAGCAGGCGGCACGCTCCCGGCGACGACCCGTGTGCCGCGCTCCGGCCTCGGCGGGCCGCCGGCGTCTCTCAGCGCATACGCCCGCTGGCCGCGTTCTCATATTTAAATCGTTGCCGCGGACATTCAGCGAACGGTAGCGCGGAGCCCCCGGCCTCACGGAGCGACGGAAGGGAGCGAGTAGGCCGGGGAGAAAGCGCGTGGGAACGGAAGACCAAACCGCAAGAGTTAGCTCCTCTCGGCCCGTTCTGTACGGTACTGCCGTCCTCGCACAAGCCGGGGTCGGGAGATGCCGCGAGTAAACTGGCATCTGCGGTGCGAGGCCGGCGGCCTCGCACCCTGTAGTCGGGGACACACGAGCCGTCCACCGGCAATTAAACCGGCGGGACAATCCACGGGACGGGAGCGTCGCTCTCTCGAACCACATGGGGCCGCGGGGTACAATTGCGGTGCTGGAAAGCCCCGCCCTCAAGGAGTGACTGAGGGCCGCAAGGCCCGAGGGAGCAAGTAGGTCGGGGTAGTTTACATGTATCCCTCTTCCAGCAGCAGTTCGCCGTTGAGGACGCTGGCTCCCGCCGCGCCGCGGATGGTGTTGTGCGCGAGGCAGTTGTACTGGACGCCACGGGGCGTCCGCTCGATGCCACCGGCGGCGATGGCCATGCCGTCGCCGAGCATCCGGTCCATCCGGGGCTGTGGGCGGTCCGGCGACTCGAACACCTCGATGAGCGGGTCGGGCGAGGAGTACAACTCGAGGCTCGGGTACTCCCGCATCACGGCGGCGACCTCCTCGGGGTCGGGGTCGTCGGCGAGGTCCGCCCAGACGTTCTCGAGGTGGCCGTCCAGCGTCGGCACGCGGTTGCAGGAGGCCGAAAGCTCGGCGCCGTGGTCGTGGACCTCAGCGCCGTCGAAAGTGCCGAGCAACTTGCGCGATTCGGTTTCCATCTTCTCGGCCTCGCCAGCGATGTGCGGCAGGACGTTGTCGAGTATCTCCATGGAAGTGACGCCGGAGTAGCCGGCCCCGGAGACGGCCTGCAGCGTCGAGACCTGGACCCGCTCGAGACCGAACCCGTCGAGGGCGGCCAGCGTCGGCACCATCGTGATGGTCGAGCAGTTGGGGTTCTTTACGAGGGCGCCGTCCCACCCGCGCTCGTCGCGCTGGACCTCGATGAGTCCGAGGTGATCGGGATTGACCTCGGGGATGGTCAGCGGCACGTCGTCGTCGAGGCGTCCATTCGAGGAGTTCGAGGAGACGACGTAGCCGGCCTCGACGAACTCCGGTTCGACCGCCGCGCCGATGCCCGAGGGCAGCGATGAGAAACACAGCGCGACGTCGTCCGGGACCGCCCCGGGGTCCGTCTCGGTGACCGTCGTCTCGGCGACCGAGCCGGGGATAGGCGTGTTGACGCGCCACTTTGCGGCCTCGCGGTAGGGGTGTCCGGCGCTCGCCGAGGAGGCGGTGAGCGCGGCGATCTCGAACTCCGGGTGCGGGTCGAGGAGCTGGACGAGTCGCTGTCCGACGGCGCCGGTCGCGCCGAGGACGGCTACGCGGGTTGACATTGCTCGGGGTACGACAAGCCGGAGGAAAACGATTGTGAAAGGTGCAGGCGTGTCCGGCCGAGAGCGACGAAGACGAGAGAATGAACGCGTCGTACCGTCTACGCCGGCTGTGCGGGCCGCTGCTTCTGGGTGATGTACCCGGCGATACGGTTGCGGACGCCCTTGGACTCGACGTTCGTCAGTTCGGTGACGAGGTCTTTGTTGTGCTCGAAGTCGTCGCCGAAGGCGTCCGGGTACCGTTCGATGAGCAGTTTCGCGGTCTTCTTGACGTAGGCGGGCTTGATGGCCATTGGTACCCGTTCTTACTGTGGTGGCACTCAAAAAAGGTTCGAAAGGTCCGTCGACCGGCGTCCGGTCGCGTCGCTCAGCGCCGGCCAAGCAACAGGTACAGCAGGATGCCGAGGAGCGGCGCTAGCAGTACCACGATGGCCCAGAGAAACGCCGGCTGATCGCTGTTCGCGCTCGCGTCGCTGTAGGTCCAAATGATGATGCCGATATGGACGAGCAGTGCCAGTCCGTAGAGGATGCCGGCACCACCGGCCTGGAGCGGTAACGTGAACGTGAACATCATTCCAGAGCGGGTCGCAACGGAACAAGTACCTTTCCATCTCAGTTACAGGAACGCGCGCCGGAGGCGGCCAGTGGCTCCCCGGACGGAGTTCGAGCCGCTACAGGTCGACGGCGTCGACGTGGTCCTGCAATCGTTCGAGTGCCGTCCGTTCGCGCTCGCCGCCGCACGTCTCGATGACATCGGCGAAGTAGGCGAGTCGGGCCCGGAGTTCCTCGGTGTCGTACGCCGGGACGTCGAGCCGGGAGGCGGCGACGGTGGCCTCGACGACGGCGTAGTACCCGCGGTTGGTGGTCGGCACCGTTCGGCGCTCGACTGCCGACTCCCGGGGGTCGAGCCGCCAGTCCACCCACTGGGTGTCGCCCTCGGCGCCGTCGTCGATGGCCTCGATGTCGACCCGGACCCAGGCGTCGGCGCTCCCCAGCACCGGGTCGTCGAGCTCCCGAATCGAGCAGGCGGCGTCGACGAAGTCCGCCGGGTCGCGGGTGAACTGGACGTAGCCGCCGCCGCGCTCCCGGAAGTTCCGCCAGGTCCGGGTCCGGCCCCAGGTGCGGGCCGTCACTGGGTCGCCCGCGAACAGCCCGAGCGCGGCGAGGTTCCACTGGTCGTTCGGCCCCAGCGTCGTCACGACGGACTCGGTGACGCCCGCGAGGTCGACGGGCCACTCCGCCACGGTCACACCTCCAGGCCCCGCTCGAGGGCGACGAACAGCGCGGCGGCGGTCAGGTCCGCCGTGGTTCCGGGGTTGATGTCCCGCTCGACGAACTCCTTGGCCAGTTCCTCGGCGTCCCCCTCGCCGTCCAGGACCGCCCCGGCCCGCCGGGTGGCCTCGGCGGCCACTTCCGGGCCGTTCCGCGTGACGACGAAGGTGTCCTCCTCGTCGGCCAGGAGTCGAACGAAGGCCCGCGAGGCCCGCCGGTAGACCGGTCCATCGTCGTCGAGGAGCCACCCCGCGGCCTCGAAGCTCCGCTCGAAGCCGCCGGTCCACTCGGCGGCGACGCCGTCGACGTCGGCCGACAGTTCCATCACGTCGTACAGCGTGCTCTCCCGCCGCTGGAGGGCGTCCGTCGCGTCGCCACCGCGGCGGACGTCCAGGTCGTCGAACTCCTCGGGCGGGTCGTCGACGGCCACGTCGACGTGCTCGAAGGCGCGGTAGAAGCTGCAGGCGTCCTCGACAGTGGTGGCCTCGACGACGTCCGCGACCCCCGACGGCGAGAGGCGGTCCTCGGCGGCCGCCCGGACCAGCGGCACGAGCATCAGCAGCGCGCCGAACTGTGTGTTGCCGCCGGACTGGTTGCTCATGCCGTCGACGGCGTGCTCGAAGGCCGCGCCGAGAGGGGTGCCGTCGGCGGCCATCCGCAGGCCAGCCAGTGCCCCAACGGCGCCGGCGGCAAAGTGCTCGAACCGCAGTCCCGGGTAGTCACGGTGCCGGTCCACGTTGCCCGGCTTCGGCGTGCCCGTCACCTCGAGCAGCAGCGCCAACTGTCCGTTCTCGGCGGGCTTACGCATCGGCGGACACCTCCCGCGAACCGGGGAACTCCTCGACGGCACGGGCGACCCGCCGGAGCACCCGCGGGTCGTTCGAGGGGCGACCCACCGAGACGGCGTCGGCGCCCAACTCGAGGTACTCCCGGACGGACTCCCGGCCGCGGACGCCGTTGTTGGCGACGAGGAAGGCGTCCGGGACGGCGGCCCGGACCTCTCTGACCACGGGTTCGCTGTCCATCGCGTCGACGTGGACAATGGCGGCGCCGGCGTCGACGGCCTGCGCCGCGACCGCCGGAAGGTCGACGCCGTCGATCTCCGTGCGGACCTTGACGCTCACCGTCGCGCCGGCGTCGTCAGCGGCCGCGATCTGGTCGGCGAGGCGGTCCGGGTTCCGGAGCAGCGCCTCGCCCGTCCCCGCCTCGCACATCTCCGTCTGCCGGCAGTGGGCGTTGACCTCCAGCACTGCGCCGTGGGCCGCACAGATGGCGCCAGCCTCGGCGATCGGCTCGAGCGTCCGACTGCGGACGTTGACCGCCGGCCGGATGTCGATGTCGGCGAGGGCGTCCAGTTGGTCGTCGACGAACGCTATGGGGTCGGCCGGCAGGAACTCTTCGCGATCCCGGGCGATGAGCCGTCGAGCGGCCGCCCCCGTCGCCTCGTCCAGAGCGACGCCACCGAGGAACGCACAGCCGACGTGTGGGGCGGCCGCCCGCGCCCAGTCGGCGTCGGCCTCGCCCGACAGCGAGGCGGCGGCGACGCGCGGCTCGAACACCCTACGGCACCTCCGCGCCAGCACGCTCCAGCACCTCTTCGACGGCCCGACAGACCCGGCGCCCGTCCGCGGGCGTGCCCAGTTCAGTGTCGGTCCGGACAACCGGCCGCTCGAGGTCGGTCCCGTCGGCCTCGTCGAGGACGAACCCGTCGGCGAACGAGTACGTCTCGGCGACTCCGGCGGTTGAGGGCTCCCGGCCCGTCGCCGCCATCAGTTTCGCGGCCGGTCCCGAGAAGACGCGGTCCTCGACGAACGGGGAGACGGTGACGACCGTCGTCGACTCGAGCGCCTCGCGGAGACCGTCCATCGCCAGCATCGGCCCGAGGCTGGTGACCGGGTTCGACGGCCCGACGACCACCGGCTCCTTCAGCGCTGTCAGTGCCGCGTCCGTCGGGGTCGCCCGCTCGTCGCCGCGGAACTCGACGTCCTCGACCGCCGGTTCGGCCCGGCGGGCGACCCAGAACTCCTGGAACTGCATCGGCCCCTCCTCGGTGTGGACGATGGTGGCGACGGGGTCGTCGCTCATCGGGAGCACCGACCGCTCGACGCCGAGGGCATCGGCGAGCGCCCGGGTCGCCTCGGTCAGGCTGTAGCCCTCGTCGAGCAGGCCCGTCCGGGTGACACAGACCGCCCGATCGCGGTCGCCCAGTTCCATGAACTCCGCGACGCCGGAAAACCGCCGCCAGCGGGCGATGTCGCGGCCGTCGGTCTGGGCTGCGTCCGGCAGGTACCGCGGCCCGGACCCGAGGCCGGCGGCCTCGGCGACGGCTCGCGCCTCCGCGTTCGTCGTCGTCGTGTCGTCGGCGATGCCCCACCACCGCTCGCGGTCCAGCAGGTCCGCCTCGGAGTACAGCGTCGTGTCCACGTCCGGACAGACCAACACCCCCCCTATCTCGACGTCGTCGCCGGTGTTGCAGACCACCGGCGTCGCCGCGGGGTCGAAGATCCCCTCGCTCCCGTACAGGAGCTTCGGCGTTCCCGTCCCGCCGGCGAGGAACGTGACCATACGCTTCCTTTCGCGGCGACGGGTTTGTATCTGACCGTCGGCCGAACCTCCTGCCGTGAGTGCGGTCCGTTTTTGCCACCCACCGCCGAAACCCCGTCATGAACGCCATCAAGGACTCCGTCCACGACTGGATACCGCTCGGTCCGGTCGCCGCCGACCTGGTGGACGCTCCCGCCGTCCAGCGGCTCCGCCACATCAAACAGCTCTCGACGGTCCGGCTCGTGTACCCCTCGGCCTCCCACACCCGCTTCGAGCACTCGCTGGGCGTCTACCACCTGGCGCGGGAGGCGCTCCGCTTTCTCGGCATCGACGGTGACCGGGCCGAACACGTCCGCGCGGCGGCGCTGTTGCACGACGTCGGCCACGGCCCGTACGGCCACCAGACCGAGGACGTCATCCGCCGCCGCACGGGCCGCGACCACGACGACGTCGGCGAACTGCTGTACGAGACCGACCTCGCCGGGGTACTGGAGTCACACGGCCTCGACCCCGACCGGGTGGCGGGGCTGGTCGCCGGCGAGGGCGAACTCGGTCAACTCATCTCCGGTGAGCTCGACGTCGACCGCATGGACTACCTCGTCCGCGACGCCCACCACACCGGCGTCCCCTACGGCACCATCGACCCGGGGCGCCTGCTGCGGTCGCTCCGGTACCGGGACGGCCGGCTCGTCATCGCGGAGGGCAACGTCCCCAGCGCCGAGTCGCTACTTTTGGCGCGGGCGCTGATGGACGGCACCGTCTACCGCCACCACGTCTCCCGCATCGCCGGGGCAATGCTGGAGCGCGCCTGCGAGCGCCTGCTGGCCGGCGACACCTCCGTCGACCGTTTTCGACGGATGGCCGACCACGACCTGCTGGTCGCGCTGTGCGAGGAGGTCCCCGACCTCGGCGAGCGCATTGAGCGACGGAACCTCTACAAGCGGGCGGTGTGGGCCGGGCTCGACCGCGTCCCGGAGGCCATCGCGGGAATGGACCGCGAGGACGAGCGGGCGGCGGCCCGCGAGATCGCCGACGCCGCCGGCGTCGACCGCGAGTCCGTGGTCGTCGATATCCCGCCGCGGCCGGCCCTAAAGGAGTCCCGGAGCCGGGTCGTCGTCGACGATGTCGTTCAGCGCCTCGAGCAGGCCTCGGAACTGGTCGGCGCGCTCCGGCGGGCCCGCCGTTCGGGGTGGCGCCTCGGCGTCTACTGCCCCGAATCCGACGTGGACGCCGTCGGTGCGGCCGCCGAGGACGTGCTGGGACTGCCCTGAGGTGCGGTGTTCAGTTACGAGGGTGTAGGGTACGTCGGCAGTGATGACGGCGTCTCCGGACGCCCCTCCCGCTCGCTTCTTCCCGAGGCCTCTCTCGCTGTGCTCGCTCGGCCTCGCTGCGCGCGGCCGGCGGCCGTGATTGCGCCGGCTCGCTCCGCGAGCGGTCGGCCCCGTTCGAGGTCCTACCCGGCATCGGGTGACCGGCCGGCTCTCGCATAATTAAACAGCGTCCCTAAGGCGGAACGACGATTTTTATTCCGTCGGAACGAACCTGCGGGCAATGGCCACCATCAAGGATAGCGTCCACGACCACATCGCGGTCGAGGGGGTGGCGGAGGACCTGCTGGACACCCCGGCCGTCCAGCGGCTCCGGCGCATCAAGCAGCTCGGGACGGCGGAGCTGGTCTACCCGAGCGCCAACCACACCCGCTTCGAGCACTCGCTGGGCGTCTACCATCTGGCGACCCGCGCGCTGGAGAACCTCGGCATCGAGGGCCGGCAGGCCGAACGCGTCCGGGCGGCGGCTATCCTCCACGACATCGGCCACAGCCCGTTCAGCCACAACATCGAGGGGCTTGTCGCCCGGCGAACAGGGAAGATGCACGACGAGGTCGGCGACCTACTGGAGCGCGGCGAGGTCGCCCGCGTGCTGGCACTGCACGATATCGACCCCGGCCGGGTTGCGGGGCTGGTCGCCGGCGAGGGTGAACTCGGCCAGCTCGTCTCCGGCGAACTCGACGTCGACCGTATGGACTATCTCCTCAGGGACGCCCACCACACCGGCGTTCCGTATGGCACCATCGACACCGGCCGGTTCGTCCGCGAACTCCGGTTCGTCGACGGCGACCTAGTGCTGGCGGAGGGCAACGTCCAGACCGCCGAGTCGCTGTTGCTCGCCCGTGGCCTGATGAACCCCGTCGTCTACAATCACCACGTCGCCCGCATCTCGAAGGGAATGCTGCGGCGGGCGACCGAGCGCCTGCTTGAGACCGGCGAGGCGACCGCCGCCGAGATCCGCCGGATGGACGACCGGGACCTGACCGTCGCGCTGCGGAACTGTCCGGATACCGCCGGCTTCGCCGCGGCGCTCGACACCCGCGACCTCTACAAGCGGGCGGTGTGGGCCGAACTCTCCGACGTGCCCGACGACATCGTTGACGCCGACCACGAGACGGTCCGGACCTCCGAGCGGGACATCGCAGACCACGCCGGCGTCGATCCCGAGTCGGTCGTCCTCGACGTGCCTTCGCGCCCGGAGATGCGCGAGTCCACGAGCCGGGTCGTCGTCAACGGCGAGGTGCGGAGACTGGAGTCGCAGTCGACGCTGGTGAAGGCGCTACGCCGGGCCGGCCGCGAGCAGTGGCGGATGGGCATCTACGCACCGGACGAACGGACCGAGGAGGTCGGGACCGCCGCCGAGAACGTCCTCGGGCTGGAC
>PXSL01000136.1:0-14288 GCA_003022815.1 Halobacteriales archaeon SW_5_68_122
GACGGAGTAGCCGACGTCGCGCCCGATGGCCACGGTGTCGACGTCCGGGAGTATCATCGTCTCGACGTTCGGGTGGTCCTCGTAGACGTCCTCGATGAGTTCTCGGCGCTCCTGGGCCGTAAGTGGGTTCTTCTCGCTGAGTTCAGTGTCGCGGATGGCGATGATGACGTGCTTGCCGTTGTCCGCGGCGGAGTCGATGATGGTGCGGTGGCCGTCGTGGAGCGGTTGCCAGCGACCGATGAACACGTGGCTCGGTTCGAACTTGCGGTCGAGCTCCGCGTTGATTCGCTTTATGTTCGCCTCCTTGGAGTGGGTTGCCGTCCGGACTTCGACCTCAACCTCCGGTCTCTCGGGTTCCTCGAACGGCGCGTCGATACCGGTGAACCCCTCGATTTCGCCGTTGCGAGCCTGCTCGTACATCCCCTTTACGTCGCGTTTCTCACACACTTCGAGGGGGGCGTTGACGTACACGAACGAGACGTTCTCGAGTGACTCGGCGATTAGCTCTCGCTGGGACCGGTACGGCGTGATGAACGACGCAACGACGTCGAATCCCTGGTCGTTCAACGCCCGGGCGACTCCGGCGGCCCGTCTGAGGTTTTCAGTCCGATCCTCCTTGGAGAACCCGAGATCCGAATTGAGGGTGTCTCGGAGGTAATCCCCGTCGAGGTGGACCGTCTCCGGACCGATCAGTCCCTCAGCGAGCGTCGTCTTTCCGGAACACGGCAGACCGAACAGCCAGGTAGTCGTACCGATCATCGGTTACGCTTCCCTCCGAAAAAAGCGAACGTGCCCGTATCGCTCTCGCCCTCACCGCTCGTGGCGGTTTCGACCCGATGCGGTTCGACCGTCGACGCCGCGTTCGATGTGCTGTCAGACATAGGTTGTCGCCTCGTTTTGGCGTGCTCGTGCGGTTCGTCCTCGTTGGATTGCCGGTCGGTGCCGATACGGCAGCGACCGGCGTGTGTTCTCATCGCCGCCGCGGGCCGGGGTCGCTTCGCTCAAATCCATTCCGACTCCTCCGTGTATCCCAACTCCTCGGTCACCTCGGTGTACGTCTCATCGGCTCGGTCGAGCGCGCTCCCCACGAGGTCCTCCTTGTCCCGCCAGCGAGCGCGTCTCGGTTCCTTCGTCGTCATCACCTGCGCCGGGGCTTCGACGTACTCGGAAAGTAGCGGCGACTCGCCGAGTTCGGCGAACTCGACAATCTCCCGAACGGTGGAGCGGGTGTCGGTGAGGAGATCCTCGAACCGGACCCGGAGGACGTCCTCGTAGGCGTCGCGACCGTCGAGGATATGGCGGTGGGCCTTAGTCCACTGTAGCAGGCAGATGTCGATGAGCCTGCCCTCGGTAACCCAGTCCGGCGGGAGGTCGTAGCACCACAGGGAGCCGTCGTAGCCTTCGAGATCGAGCGGCCCTACGTCGTACGTCTGGAATCCCCTGTTCAGCCGCCAGCCGTCGTAGAGTCCGTTGATCGACGCTGCCGGGTTCCGCGTGAGGTGGACGACCCTGACGTCGGTATCGGCGAACAACCCCTCGCGGATCCATGGAAGCCGGTAGGCGTCGCCGCTCGCTTTCAGGATGAGCGTCCGCTCGAAGTCGTCCGCTCTGAGACTGCGCTTGTGGCGGTGTGAGGTGACGAACGGCCGGTCTTCGATCGTCTCGGTTTCGAACGGACTGTCCGCGTCTCGGTCCGCGTACTCGTCGTACTGCAGGGTCGGAATGTCGAGCCGCTCGAGTATCTCGTCGAGCGATGCACCGTCGAGCAACTGTTCGCGGATTCGCTCGTAGGGGAGTTCCCGGCTGGAAAACTGCAGCGGGAGCCGAACGAGCGTGTTATCCACGTAGTGAGTGCGGTCACCGGACCGCTCGGTCGCCCCGACCTCTGCGAGAAGGTCCGTCAGGACCGTTTCACGGTCGAACGAACTGAAATCGGCCGGAACGACATCCGACTTGAGCGCCGGGTAACAGATTCCATTCAACATGAACCACCGGTCGTGTTCGCCGTCGAGACTACACGTTTCCTCGTGGTGTCGAAGGATATCGAAGAGGAGACTACTGCCTCCCCTCGGGGCCGTCGCGACGAGCAGTACGCTGTCGAAGTCGTCGGCCCGATACTCCGACAGAATCGACTGTTTCTCCTCCGAGATAACCTCGTTTTTTACGCGTTGGTAGTTCCGTCTCGCCTGCTCTCGGTGGTCGTCCGACGGTCGTTCGAAGCTCACCGGCCGCCACCTCCTGCTGTTTTTACCGGATTACTCCGGAGTCGGAACTGACGGTTTGGTCTCATTCGTTATAATCGAGCGTCCATCGTTCGTATTCGCGAGTCGCAAGCTGTTCTACGGCCCAAAGACCGCAGAATTCGGACACTGGATTCCGGCTCTCACAGCTTCTGACGTTTCGGTCCGGATTCGGAAGGAATCGCCCACGTGTCGAGGAAACTTCCACTTCTCGCTCGACGGGATGCAGTTCAAGAGCGGAACGCGATAGAATCTGTGGAATTCCACGAAATGAATAGGCCGTACTCATCGCCACCGCCTGCTCGCGTAAAGGTGGTTCTCTACTAATTTCACGTCAACTTAAATTTGTTACTTATCTACAAAAATATTCGGGTACACCACGTAATATTTGGATACAGTCGCCGAGAAGTCCCGAAAACAGGCGGAAGCGGACTCACGGGACGCCGAGCGGCGAACGTGCGGTGGTCCGCTCGACAAGAATAAATTAGGCCTTCGAAGACTGAAGCAAGCCGGAGTCACTGCTGGTGCAGTCGAGTACGTCGTGATTTCATAGTGATTACGCTAAGTCATTTCAGTATCGACTGCACGGAGGCGTGCAGTCACACTGGTAAACAGTTACAGTAATCACTGTCAGACGATTCGACTCAGCGGTACGCAGACGATAGACACTCTCGGGATCGGGTCGACGCCGGTGACCGCGAACCGACACCAACATGTCGCCGCCGCCGGCATCCTCGCCTATGTACGTTGGTCGCTTCCTCGTGGTCGCACCGGACCGCGCCGCCTACCGCGTCTCCTCGCGGTCGTTCCCAAACCGCCGGGTCGTCGAGCGCGACGGGACGCTCACCGTCGCGCCGACCGCCGACGCCCCGGAGACGGACAACCCCTACATCTCCTACAACTGCATGCGGACGACCGCCGACGGCGAGGCGGCCGTCGTCGGCAACGGCACGCAGGTCGACCCGATCGTCGAGAAGCTCGAACTCGGCTACCCGGGACGGGACGCGCTGGCGGAGACGCTCCTGGCGATGGATTACGAGAAGGACGACTACGATACGCCCCGCATCGCGGGTGTCGTCGGCGAGGAGAGCCACGTCGGCATCGTCCGCCGGGACGCCCTGCTGGTCGGGGCCGTCGAGGCGCCGACGCTCGTCGCCACCTACGAGAAGGACCATCCGGAGGCCGTCGACCTCGAGGCGACCGACCCCGAGGCGATGGCCCGCGAACTGTACGACCGCGAGTTCGAGCACCCGGTGTGCGCCGCCGCCGTCGCCCGGGCCGACGGCGACTTCGAGGCCGGCTTCTACAACGGCGAGTAGCCCCCCGACCGCAACGATAAGGACGATTCGGTACCACGTCGCATCATGTCCGATGTAGACATTGACCTCGAGGAAATGCTGGACGGCAGCGGCGCGAAGATGAAGACGAAACTGCCGGGCATCGAGGTGACGACGCAACTCGCCGAGGCCGACTCCGAGGAACTGGAGCGGCTCCACCGCGCGCAATTGACGTTTGCCCTAGAGCACGCCGAGGACGCCAAGGAAGCCTCCCGGATGTAAGCCGGCGGACCGCCACCCATTAGCCGGCGGCGGCCGAAACCCGAGCCATGAGAGTGGGCGCCATCTCCGACATCCACGCCAACCGGGTCGCACTGGAGGCGGTGCTGGATGACATGCCGGACGTAGACGCGCTGGTCTGTGCCGGCGATGTGGTGGGCTACAACCCCCGGCCTGCCTCGTGCGTCGAGACGCTCCGAGAACAGGGCGTCCCGACGGTGATGGGCAACCACGACCGCGCCGTCGTCACCGGAACCGGCTTCGCCGGCAACGGCATGGCCGACGCCGGCGTCGAGCACGCCCGCGAACGCCTCGACGAGACGGCGATGGAGTGGCTCTCGGACCTGCCCGAGGAGCGCCGTCTCCTCGACGGCCGGATGAAGGTCGTCCACGGCCACCCCGACGACCCGAACCGCTACACCTACCCCGCGCTATTCTCCGAGCGACTGCTCGAGGGCGAGGACGTCCTCGTGATGGGCCACACCCACGTCCAGGCCCACGAAGTTTACGACGACGGCGTCGTGATGAACCCGGGGTCGGTCGGCCAGCCGCGCGACGACGACCCGCGGGCCGCCTACGCCGTCGTCGACCTCGAGGCGCTGACCGTCGAGGAACACCGCGTCGAGTACGACATCGAGGCGGTTATCGAGGCCGTCGAGACGGCCGGCCTGCCGCGGGACACCGGTCAACGCCTGAAGAAGGGGCGATAAATACCCACTTTTTATACGGGGCGGCCTGCGGCCGCCCCGGCAAAAACGTGGGGAAAATTGCGAAGTCGTTCGAGAGAGCTTCGCTCTCTCGTGATGTTGCCAGAATCAGCAGGATTCTGGCCGCTTGCCGGACGTCGTCCGGCAATGTCGTCAGAACGCGGAGCGTTCTGACTGCAAGCGGGAAATCTCCGATTTCCCGCAATGACGAGAGACACCAGAGGCGTCTCTCGGACCACGGCGAAGCCGCCTCGGTACATCGAACGGCGCCGAAGGCGCCGTGAAACATAGCGACTCGCTCCGGTCGGCGCCGGGAACCGCGCTCGCTTCGCTCGCGCGGATGCTACTCTACGATCCCCGCCCATACGGTCGTTCGCGGCGGCAGGCAATCGGCCACCGCGCCCGCTCAGAACCGCTCCTCGAGGCCGACCTTCAGAATGGACTTAGCGATCTCGGCGCCGCCGGTCAGCGGGTCGAGTTTCGTCTCACCGGACCGCTCGGCGTACTCGATGGGGAGCTCGCGAACGTCGTAGCCGCGGGCCAGCGGTCGCATCAGGAGTTCTGCCGACAGGCCGGTGTTCTCGGTCCACTCGATGTCCTCGATGACCTCCCGGCGGTAGGCCCGCATGCCGGTGGTGGTGTCGTGGACCCGCTCGCCCAGCAGGGCGCTCGCGACGACGGCGAAGGCGTGGTTGCCGAAGCGGTTGAACGCCGGCATCGCCTCGGCGCCATGGTACAGTCGGTCGCCGCTGACCACGTCGTACCCCTCGTCTACGGCCTCGAGGAACGCCGGCAGTGCCTCCATCGGGTAGGTGTCGTCGCAGTCGGTCGTGACGACGACCTCGCGGGAGGCGGCCTCCAGCGCCGCCCCGACGGCGACCCCGTACCCGCGCGGCTCCTGGCGGATGACGCGGGCGCCGTGTGCCTCGGCGATTTTGGGCGTCCGGTCGTCGGAGCCGTCGACGCAGACCACCTCCGCGCGGCCGTTGGTCACCCGCTCGATGTCGTCGAGCACCGTCCCGACGGCTTCTTCCTCGTTGTAGGTGCCCATCACGACGCTGAGGTCGTCGAAGGTGAACTCCCGGCGTTCGTCGGTGTCGGCTCCGTTTGCGTCCGCCGCGTCCGTCTCCAGCGTGCTCATTGCCGTAGAGTATCCGGCGGCCACACTTGGGCTTTTAGGTTTGCCTAAAGCGACTGCGAGAGGGCCTCGTCGACGGCGTCGGCGGTCAGAAGCGACAGCGCCGCGATGGTCAGCGTCGGGTTGACGGCGCCGCCGGTCGGGAAGACCGACGAGGAGGCTATCCAGCAGTTCTCGAGGTCGTGGGTGCACAACGTGGGGTCGACGACGCTCTCCGTGGAGTCCTTGCCCATCCGCGTGGTGCCCATGTGATGGTAGGCGGGACCGGTCGAGTCGGGGCCGGCGGTCCAGGTCACCTCGGCGCCCAGCTCCTCGAGAACCTCGCGCTGGATTTCGTTGGCCCGCTCAATGGTTCGCAGCGCGCGGTCGCCGACGGTCCAGTGGACGTCGGGCACCGGGTTGCCGAGGTCGTCGGTCCGATTGTCGTCGAGGCCGACGTAGCTGTCCTCGCGGGGCAGTTGCTCGACGAGGGCACCGACGGCGAGGTGGCCGCCGTAGGAGTTCCGTAGCCGTTCGAGCAGCTCGTCGCCCCAATCGTCGCCCGTCATCGCCAGTTCGACCGGCGACGGGCCCGCGTAGTTGAGGAACTCGAGCTTGAACGGCGCCACCGTCTCGTCGGCCTCGTCGTAGAACTGGTGGCTCTCGGTCGTGACGAAGCCGACGTGGTTCTGCCGGGTCGGCTCCTCAAGGACGCCGCCGACGCCGGCGAAGAGGTGGTCGGTGAAGTACCGGCCGACGGCGCCGCTAGAGTTCGCCAGGCCGTTGGGGTAGTGGTCCGAGGCCGACAGCAGGAGCAGGCGCGGGATCTCGACGCCGCCCGCCGCCAGGACGAAGGCGTCGGCCGCCTGGCGGTGTTCGGTTCCGTCGGGCGTGACGTAGACGGCCGCCTCGATTCGGTCGGGGCCATGGGCCAGCTCCGTCACCCGGGCGCGGTCGATGACCGTCGCGCCCGCCGCCTCTGCGGACTCGACGTGGACGGTTGCGTCGTACTTGGCGCCGGAGGGACACACCGGCTGGCAGGTGCCGTAGCCGACGCACTCGCCGCGGCCGCCGTACGGCTCGGAGTTGCGGGCGTTCGGCACCGAGTGAGTCGCGATGCCGAGATCCTCGCACGCTTCCGCGAACAGCGAGTCGCTGTGGGAGGGCGGGAACGCGGGATTGGGGAACGGCTCCTCGCGGGGCGGCCCGAACGGGTTGTCGTCGGCGCCGGAGACGCCGAAGGCCCGCTCGGCCTCGGCGTAGTAGGGCCGGAGGTCCGCGTAGTCGACCGGCCAGTCGGGGCCGACGCCGCGCTCCGTGCCGGAGTTGAAGTCGGCCTCGTGGAGGCGCATGACCATCCCCTGCCAGTGGAGCGTCGAGCCGCCGACCCCCTTGACGCGGGCGTGGTTGAGCGGGTAGAACCGCTCGCCGGACGCCGAGTGGGCGTCTCGGGGGCCGCCCATCTCCCAGACATCCGGCCGGTCGTAGGCCGGTCGGATGGCGCGTTCCTGGCGTTCAAGCCGGTCCCCGGAGTCGAACCGCGGCCCCGCGTCGAGGATGACCACCTCGTGGTCGGCCGCCAGCCGGTCAGCGACCAGCGCGCCCGCCGGGCCCGCGCCCACGACGCAGACATCGGCGTCCTCGACGGGCGTGCGGTCCCGCTCTCCGGCCGTCGATGAGATGCCGCTCACGCTCTCGGCCCCCGCCGGTAGCTATCCGTCCCGCCGGGATGTCCCTGGGGGTTTTCGATGCCGACCAGTTCCCCGCCGGTCGGCGAGGCGTACAGCGCCATCAGCAGGTCGTTGACGACGTAGTACCGCACCCGTTCGGCGGTCGTCCCGGCGGGGTCCTCCTCGGCGGTGTCGGCGCCCACCTCACGCAGCAGCGAGTCGCGGTCCTCGACAGGAAGCGCCGCGAACGGCGCGCCGTACCACGCCTCTGCGCGGTCGTTTAGCTCCGCCACCGCCGCCCGGACCCCGCGGGCGTGCTCGTTGTCGGCCGCCGCCCGCCGCCGGGCGTAGGCCTCGACGAAGCTCCCCAGGCCCGTCACCTCGTCGGGGTAGACCACCTCCGCGACCGCGGTCAGCGTCTCGACGTCGGGGGCCGACTCGCCGGACGGTGAATCGTCCGACTCCCGGGCGGCGTAGGCGGCGCCCGCCCCCGCGCCGACGGCTCCCAGCGCGGCGATGGCGTCCCGCCGGGACAGTTCCATGAAGTGACCTTCCTGAGCGTCGTGCCGTGGCCGACGCCGTAGCGCTCGAAGCGGACCTCGACGCCCGCGTCGTTGAGTGTTTCGGCGGCGCGTTCGGCTCGCTCCGGCGGGATGACCTGGTCGTGGGCGCCACAGCCGACGAAGGCCGGCGTGCCGACAGCGGCGTCGACGTCGTCTTCGGCGGCGAGATAGCCGTTCAGCGTGACGACCCACCGGTAGGCGCGGGCCGCTCGACGAGCGCCGAGAGGCTCGTGATGGTGCCCTGGCTGATACTGCCGGCTGTAATTCTTTCAATATTCCTCGGTGACATCCGGGTGGATACCGTCCAAAATCACGTCTTCCGGACGGGACCGCTTCACGTGGTCACAGCCGGCAGTATGAAGCCGAGCAGGCTGACCCGGTCGGGGTTGAAGTCGTAGGCGTTGATAGCGCCGTTGACGAACTCATGGACCGCATCGAGGCTCCGGCAGAATCCCTCGGGGTCCGGCTGGCTGGCGTGGAGGCCGCCCGCCGAGAGGTCCAGGTCGTACCAGGTGTAGCTGTCGGGATCCATCGATTGGGGCGCCCGCACACCGAGGACGTGCAACTCGTCTGGCAGTTGCGCGCCGAGCGGCAGCAGGTCCCGCTCGTCGGTGCCGCGGCCGTGGATCAGCACGACTGCTGGCGCGTCCGCCCCGACGGTGCCGGGGCGGCTCTCGTGGACCAGCGGTAGCTCCTCCGTGTCGGACATTGGGCTCGCTTCGGCGGCGACGATCAAAACCCGCCGGTCGCGCGCCCCGCGACACCACCCACCGTGATAACGACTACCACAGATTTTATGTCCGTGGTTTGCCTACAGGGGTCTGTATGGCGACCGTAAACGACGACATCTTCGACGAGTTCCTCGACGAGCGAGGCCACGAAACCGAGTCTCTCTCCTGGGAGCGCGACTATAATAAAAAGCGGTGTCCCGACTGCGGCGGACTCCACGAGCTCGAGGCGTCGTCGTGTACAGTCTGCGGGTGGCAGCCGACCTGAGACGACCTGCGAACGGTTCTCTATCCGTTGCTCATCGGTGCTTACTTGAGTGCAAGTGCCCGAAAGACGAACGTATTGCCTGGCCAAATCGGTCGTCCCCCGCTCACCAGTGTCCGTCGTTCCTCCCCGACACCGCTACTCGGCCCGAAGGATAACTCACTGTTATAATTCTTAATTACAGAAAGTTCATTACATCAGCTATCAACCGACTATCCGATATCAAGTTCCAAATTACTCCACCAATGACTCCATAGTTCACAGCTCCGGCGACCCTCACATTCATTCCAGCGCAGATCCCGGGCGAATCTGAGGTCGTTGGCCCGGTCGCCGTGGTGCTGCTAATATTGGCAGTGTACATAGCGTATCGGCTATACGTTGGATTTCGGGACAACCCAGACCCGTAGTAGGGGCCGGACCCGCACCTGAAAACGGTGCGAGAAACCGGATTGCCGGAAGTTTGGTTCGGTACTGTCATCCGACACTCCTCACTCGGGGCGTACCTGGCCGAGTGAGTTTTGCGAACTGACGCCGCGAGTGGGCCGCGCCGAATACAAGCACTCGATTTATACCGCAGCGCGGCATTAAACGAGTAATGACTGGTTCCACCCACGTGACACGACTGTTCGGTGGCCCCGGTAGCGGGAAGACGACGGCGCTGCTCGACCGGGTCGACGAGATGCTCGACGAGGGGGTCGCCGTCGAGGACATCTTGGTGGTCTCCTACACGCGAGCGGCGGCCTCGGAGGTCCGCGAACGGCTCTCCGACCGGCTCGACCGCAGTCCGAAGTCCCTGCGGAGCAACGTCTGTACGATGCACGCCAAGGCCTACGAACTCCTGAACCTCTCGCGGGGCGACGTGGTCGGCGAGGACGACAAGGAGGCCTTCTGGACGTCCCCTTCCAGTGGGACGACGACGAGGTCCGGCTCCCGCCGGACATCGACGACAACGCCCAGACGGGCAACAAGTACACCCCGACGTGGCCCTCCTCGGACGACCGGGTCGACATCCCCGAGGCCATCCGCGCGTGGCGCGCCTACAAGGGCGAACACGGGGTCGTCGGCTTCGCCGACATGCTCGAGCGGGTCAAGCAGCGCTCGCTGGTCCCCACCGTCGACCACCTCGTCATTGACGAGTTCCAGGACATCACCACCCTGCAGTATGCCGTCTACGACGAGTGGAAGCCCCACGTCGATTCGGTACTGATCGCCGGCGACGACGACCAGGTCGTGTACGCCTGGCAGGGCGCCGACCCCAACCTCCTGCTCGACGAGAACGTCGACGATGACGTCGTGCTACCGAACTCCTACCGGCTGCCGTCGAAAATCCTCAACGCCGTCAACACCCAGATAGACCACATCGACAAGCGCCAGGACAAGGACCTCAAGCCACGCACGCAGGGCGGGTCCGTCGAGGCGGTGCCGAACCCCTCGATGCTCGATCTGGTCCGGAACGTCCGCGGCACCCTCGAGGAGGACGAAGAGGGCACCGTGATGTGTCTGTTCCGCGCCCGCTACCAGATGTTCCAGTTCATGGACGAGTTCATCGACGAGGGCATCCCGTTCCGGTCGCTGACCGACCAGCGAATGTGGACCGACCGCCTGCAGGGGTACGTTGACGCCGTCGAGGCCGTCGATTCGGGCGAGTCCATCGACGGCCTGCAGGCCCGGCGCCTCGGCGAGATGCTCGCCGACAGCGCTTTCGGCACCGGCGCGCGCGACGACTACTTCGAGGCGCTCGACGACCGGCAGGAGGCCGCGGGCGTCGAGGATCTCACCGAGATGGAACTCCCGGCTGACTTCGTCGACGACCACGCCCCCTTCGCGCCCGGGCCGGCCTCGGCCTCGGACATGCTGACGAAGGTGTCGAACTTCCAGGAGCGCTCCGTGGAGGCGTACTTCGCGGGCGACTACGCCGGGATGGACCCCTCGCGGCTCCGGCTCGGCACCATCCACTCCGCGAAGGGCCGGGAGGCCGACCACGTGTTCGTGGCGACGGACCTCACCGAGAAAGTGGTCGAGCAGATGGCCGCCTCCGTCGAGGACCCCACCGACGTCGCGGGCGTCACTGAGTTCACCAAGCACTCCGACCCCGTGCCGACGCTGACCGACAATGAGCGCCGGGTGTTCTATGTTGGGATGTCGCGGGCCCGCGAACGGCTCGTCCTGCTGGAGAACCTCGTCGGCGGGGCCCCGACGCTACCGGTCGACGTACTGTTGCACAATGAACCAATCGACAGACCCCTCGAGGACGTCCTTGAGATGGCCCAGCAGACCGGCGCCGAACTGACCGCCGACTGAACGCTCGTCGTCAGCGGGCGTTTTTCAGTGCTTGAGTTGACCAACGATCCGGTCGGTCAGCCGCGCGTAGATGTACTCGCTGACCGCGACGAATCCGACGGCCATCCCGAAGAAGACCGCTCCGAGCGGGAATCGGCCGTCCAGGACGGTGGAGATGCCGACCAGCGCCACTGGCACCGCTATCACGAGCGTCGTCAGCAACCATAGTGAGCGGACGATGCCCATCGCCACGGCTCACTCCCCCTCCGCGTCGGCGTCGGCGTCGTCGTCCGCTCCCTGGAACCAGTCCAGCGCGGTCCCGCCCATGACGTCCAGGGGGTTCGGCCGGTAGAGGACCCCGACGACCAGCGCGCCCGAGATAGCGAGGAATGCCGCACCGACGAGCGTCCGCCCGCCGACCAGGAACTCGACGCCGAGCAGGCCTGGGTCGTTGGGGCTCAAAAGCCCGCCGCTCCCGCCCGCTGCCGGCGGCAAGGCGAGCAGGCCGACCGCCGGGGTCGGAGGCGTCCGCCGCGCCCCGTCAGCAGGTGAAGCAGAACTCGAACGACCGACCACAGGAGCACACCTGCGGCCGGCACTTCCTTCGTCGGTAGCCGTCGACGACCTCCTCGTCCGGCTGTGGGTTCCCGGTCGCGGTAACGGTTTCGAGCGTCGCATGTCGGGGCAGACCGATGTTCGTGGTCCGGCCGCAGACCGGACAGGCGACCGTCCCTGCGTTCCTGCCGACGTACGGGTGTTCGACAGCCATGCCCGCCTGTTCAACGAACTGGTACTTATACGTACGCAACCGTTCATCGGGGACGGCGCGGGGGCACCCCGCCGTCGGGCGTCGTCCGCGGCCCGAGTACGACAGGCTTTCCAGACGCCCGACCGTACTGGCGGTATGTTCACCGGCATCGTCGAGGAGACGGGCGAGGTGACGGCAATCGAGGACGGCCCGGATGGACGACGCATTGGCGTTTCGGCGTCGTTCTGCGACGAACTCGAGCACGGCCAGAGCGTCTCGGTGAGCGGCGCCTGCCTAACCGTCGAATCGGTCCGGGCGGACGGCGCTACCGGCGGCGAGTTCGAGCTGTTCTGCTCGGAGGAGACCCTCGAGCGCACCTACCTTGACGAGGTGGCGGTCGGCGACGGCGTCAACCTCGAGCGGGCGCTCCCGGCGGACGGTCGCTTCGACGGCCACTTCGTGCAGGGCCACGTCGACGGCGTTGCGGAGGTAACGGCCATCGAGCAGGTGGGGGATGACTGGGTGTTCGGCTTCTCGCTGCCCGACGACCTCGCGCGGTACGTCGTCGAGAAGGGCTCTATCGGCGTCGACGGCGTCTCGCTGACCGTCGCCGACCGTCGGGAGGCGTCGTTCACCGTCGCGGTCATCCCGGCGACCTACGAACTGACGACGCTGTCGGAGAAATCGGTCGGCGACCCGGTCCACCTCGAGGTCGACGTCGTCGCCAAGTACGTCGAGAGCCTCTCCGAAGGTTACCAGTAGCGGGCGGCGGTCGGTATCGTATCAGTCGGCCTCGAACTCCGCCAGGTCGGGCGCCATCTCCTCGGGGTCCTCGGCACCGTCGTGGGCCCGTTTGTACGCCCGGCGGTACCGCTGGAGCTTCCGGTAGAGAATGTAGAAGAACAGGCCGGCGTAGACGACGACGAACCCGAAGAAGACGACCAGCGTCGGGACCCCTGGGACCACGAGGGCGACGAGGCCGGGCACGAGGCCGACGAGGACGTTGTAGGTGGCGTGGATGAATGCCGCGATGACGAGCCCCTTGATGACGATGGGGACGGCGTTCTCGCGGTTGAACTTCGCCAGCCCGAGGTAGTAGCCGGCGAACGCGGAGTAGATGACGTGGCCCGGGCCGGCGAGGCTACGGACGGCCGTTATCCCGCCGCCGGCCTCGACCGCCTCGGAGAACTGGGCGGCGAAGTCGACGGTCATTGCCGTCAGAAGCGCGCCCGAGCCCTGGAGGTTCTGAGTGATGTAGAGGACGTTCTCGATCGTGGCGAAGCCCAGACCGGCGACGGCGCCGTACACCGCGCCGTCGACGACCGAGTCGAAGCGGTCGTCCCGGTAGGCGTACAGCCGTACCGCGAGCAGCTTCACGATCTCCTCGATCGGGCCGACGACGAGGTAGTAGTACAGTGGGATGCCGACGAGCGGGAGCAACTGGAGGGGGCTGAGCGTGCCGTTGACGACGGCCGCGAACCCGGCGAAGAAGATCGCCAGGACGAACGTCACCGCCAGCAGGGTCGGCGGTTCCTTCGTGGTGACGTCAGTCCGGTAGACGTACAGCGCCAGGAGACCGGCGGGAACGACCGACAGCACGACCAGTCCGAGGACGAACGGGTTGTCAATGATGATGGCGCCCGCGCCGCCGGCAAGAATCGCCAGGAAGATGACGAACCCGAGGACGTAGAGGGACCACCGCGCGACCCTGATGGCGCCGGCGTGGAGGGCCACCGCGAGGTTGTCCAGCGCCGTCCGCGGTTCCCACTCGGCGACGTCGTAGAGGTCCTCCGAGTCGTCGGCACGAGCCTCGACCGGGTCCTTCATACCCGCACGAGAGTCGGCAGCGACCTAACAGTTTTGAACGTCGACCGCTCCGCCGACCGCGAGCCGGGACCCTTTCGGTCCCCCACCCCGAACGAGTGATATGCACTTCGACCAGCGGACCCAGCGGGCGCTCCGGGAATTCGGCCTCTCGACGGCCGAAATCCGCGAGGTCTCCGAGGCCGTCGTCGAGGCCACCGCCGAGGAGGCGGCCGCCATAGAGGCGTTCTTCGACGGGCTCGACGTCGTGTACTCGGACATGGACCGGGCGCACTCGACCGCGGAGCTCCCCGAACACGGCCTGGAGTACGTCGACCTCTACACCCACGCCGCCGACCTGCGGGGCTACGCCAAGTTCGACGGGTGGGGCGCCTACGTTGAGGGCGGCCGCGTTCTCGACGACGAGGTGGTCGAGCTGACGCTCGGGCCGACGGTCGAGGACCGGGTCCGCTTCGCCGCCGACCGCGAGCATCTATGAACGTTCGGATCCGGGGCATCTACACGACGGCGCTGACGGAACTGCTCGGCGAAGGGGGCGACCACGACATCGTCCAGGCGTCGCCGCCCATCCGCGAGCGGTTCGACGAGAC
>PXSL01000136.1:14403-23234 GCA_003022815.1 Halobacteriales archaeon SW_5_68_122
AGACGCTCGGCTCCGGCGCCGTCGTCAACCTCGGGACGGTCCAGGGCCGCTCCGTCTCAGGCTTTCTGCCCTACGACCGCGCTGAGGGCTACGTCGAGGAGGGAGACACCTACCGGCTACAGGTCGCCGTGCCGGCGCCGCCGTGGGGCGACTCGCGGCCGTCACTTGCGACGGCGCTGCGGGTGCCCGGCGGCTTAGTCGAACTCCGGCGCGGCGGCGGCGACCCGAGGGGCGAGACCGCACGGATGGCGGACCTCCTGCCGGTCGACTCGCCGGAGGGGTGGGCGCCCCGGTGGTCGCGGGCCGCCGAGGACGCCGACCTGGAGGCGATGGCGGCGGCGCTGGAGCGGGCGAGCGACCGCGCCGAGACCGTGATGTCGGCAATTGCGGCGGCCGACGGCGACGACCCCGGCCGGATTGTCGCCCCGCAGGCCGGCGCGTGGGTGTGGTTCGGCCGCGAGTCCCGGTTCGAACTCGACGCGGTCCGCGAGCGGGTGACGCCGACGATGGCCGGGCACCACCGGGTCAAGGCCGGCGACGACGACGCCAGCACCGCCGTCGACTTCCTGGAGGCGGTCTGCGGCGACGGGTCGGCCGTCGGCACGGGCGGCGAGTTCCCCTTCGAGGCCGTGGCCGGCGCGTTCGGCCCGCGGGAGAGCGACCGCATCGCTATCGGCCACGGCAAGCCCGAGGGCCGGACCATCGTTCTCGGACGGGGGGAGGTGACCGAACTCGAAGCCGACGGCACCGTCACCGTCGAGCGGGCGATGACCGGCGGCGGCACCTACGACGCCCTCGGCGTCGAGCGCCGCGAGGGTGATGTGGCAACGACGACGTTCGTCGAGGGCCGGTGGTGGTACCCGACGGTGTACCGGAGCGCCGACGGCGACCACCGGGGCACCTACGTCAACGTCTGTACGCCCGTCGAGGTGTTCCCCGACTGTGCGCGATACGTCGACCTCCACGTCGACGTGGTGAAGACGCCCGACGGCGAGGTGCGCCGAGTCGACGACGACGAACTCGACGCGGCCGTCGAAGCGGGCGACGTGCCGGACCCGCTGGCCGAGCGGGCCCGTGAGGTGGCCAGTTCCATCGAGAACGCCCTCTAGTCGCGGAGCCGCCGGATCAGTGCCGCCAGGCCGAGGCCCGCGGCGCCGGCGGCGGCGCCGAAGCCGGGGCCGTCGCCCTCCGAGGCCGGCGTTCCGGAACCGGTCTCGTCGGTCGCCGTCGGGGTCGATGTCGGCGTCGGCGTCGGCGTCGGGGGTGCGTCCTCGATGGCCGGGAACGTGTATATCGCCGCTCCCTTCTCGGGGGAGTCCCGCGAGAAGTCCCGCCAGCTACTGGCGACGACGTGGTCGCCGGCGCCCTGGGCGGTCCAGAAGTCCGTCGTCGCCGAGTCCCGCCAGTGGCCGAGTTCGCGGGGGGCGGTCGGGTCGGAGACGTCGTGGACCCTCACGCCGCCCCGGTACCAGGAACTGTAGAGGCGATCGCCGACGAAATCGAAGTTGTGGGCGGTGGTCCAGGCCCCGGCGAACGTCGGGTCGTCGGTCGGCGGCGCCTCAATGCGGCTCAGGCGCTCGCCGGCCTCGCGGTCCCACAGTTCGACGCCGCCGACGGCGTCGGCGCCGGCGTCCTCGTCGGCGGCCCACGCCTCCTCGTTGAGCGCGAGCAGCGACCCCTCGGCGCCGCGTCGTGGCATCGCGAAGTGGTCGTTGCCGGGGCGCGTGAACCGGGCCTCCCGGAGGTCGGCGCTCGAGCCGACGTCGGCCATCGCCCCGGGGTCCCGGCCACGGAGGCTCCCGAGCGCCGTCGGGTCTGCGGGGTCCGAGACGTCGACCAGCCACGTTCCCGCCTCCCAGTAGGAGCAGTAGGCGACGCCGTCGGCGACCCACACGTCGTGAATCTGCCGGAGGCCGGAGTGCGCGACGGCCCACCGGTCGTCGGCGTTGAGCACTGACCACCGGCCGACCTCCTCGCCCGTCTCTATGTCGACACAGACCAACGGGTTCCGGTCGCGGTCATTGGCACAGAGGTACAGCGTCTCGCCGTCGGTGTCGAGATTGTGGTGGAAGAACTCCGTCTCGTGGACGAGAACCCGCTCCGGGTCGGCCGGGTCGGTCACGTCGAAGACGACGGCGGCGTAGGGGGCGTCCTCGAGCGGTCCGCCCGGGCCGGCCAGCGCGTAACGGTCGCCGCCGAACTTGCCGTCGAAGATGTCCGCCAGCGGTCCGTCGGGGTGGTCCGGGAGGAGGTTCCGCCGCTCAGCCAGCAGTTCCGGGGCCGCCGGGTCCGAGAGGTCGACGGTCGCAAAGCCGTCCGTCGCCGCGACGTAGGCGACCCCGTCGTCGACGACCAGTTCCTTCGCGCCGGGCAACGCCAGCCGCCGACCCCGACCGAGGTGAGCGTCGCGGCACCGACACGGAGAACGTCGCGTCGTCGCATCGCCCACCTTAGGTCGGCGACACGCCTATCGGTTTCGGCTCGCGATGGAGCTAAGCACTGGTAGTGTTACCGTCAGGCGCGGAGGAACCGGAACTGATCGGGACGGACCCGACCACCATCTACCGGGACGAACTGGCCGTCGGGGGGCGCCGCCGGGGCCGCGGCGCGCTCGTGGCGTTCCACCGCGGCGCCGACCGCGCGATGAGCCGGCCGGTGGCCGGCGACAGGCGAGCGGGTTTCAGCCGGCGAAACTCCACACGGTTTCATGTGTGAGCACACGAGACTGCAGGTGACCGGATGTCCCCGACGGACGAAACCTCCGACCGCGGGCAGATGCTCGTCATCATGGGGCTGTTAATCGCAGTCATGCTCGTGGCGCTGGCGCTCGTGCTCAACGCCGCCATCTTCACCGAGAACCTCTCGACGAGAGAGACGACCGACTCCGAGGAACCGTCCTCCTATGCCGCCGATACCGGGTCCACCGTCGCCGACGTTTACAACCGGACGAACGACAACGACACCCGGAAAGCCGTCTACGCGAAGACGAGCTTCAACGAGAGCCTCGAGACGTGGGCCGACTCGAGGAGCGACACCGCCGCCGAGAACGGTGCCCTCTTCGAAGCCGACTGGACGACCCATGCCGGCTGGCGGCTGGAACAGGACGAGAACCGCTCGTTCACGCCGGCCAACAACGACAGCGCAACCGCCTGGACCGTCGCCGACGGCGTCCAGAATATCTCGGCCTTCGAGTTGAACGTGAACAGAACGAAACTGTACGACAATGCCGATACCGGAGCGTTCCGACTGAACATCTCTGATGGGACGACCGACTGGAAACTGTACGTCTACCAGAACTCGACGACCGGCAAAATAAACGTCTCCAAGGGTAACCCCACCAACTCCTCCTCGGAAAAGTGTTCCCAGACCGCGGACCGCGCTGTCATCGACCTCCGCAATGAAAACCTGACCAATAATAGCACCTGTGACGCCCTCAATTTCTCGTCGGCCGTGAGCGGGCCGCTGGTGATACGTTACGAGAACGTGAACGTCAGTGGCGACGAGCGCGTCAACGGCACCTACACGCTCGTCGTCAACGGCTCCGACGCGGTCGACACCGCGCGGTTCAATGACCCCGGGCCGGACCCGCCGACCGCGACGGCGGTCGTGTACGCGGTACGCTACGACACCCGCTACCAGCGCAAGGAGGTCGTCCACGACGTGGAGGGCTGGCACAGCCCCCGCGCGGAGACCTACCAGCCGTCGTGACTGCCGGGGAGAGGGCTGAACGGCGCCGACCACCCGCCTCGCCTCGCGGACGACGCCGGACGGACGGCCGCAACCGACAGGGTTTCACTCCGCCGGTTCGTTCCCGGATTCAATGACCGACGACATCGTCGTTCGCGGGACCGTCTACGCCGAGGGCCAGCGCCGCTACATCGAGTCCCTGTCCGCCTACGCCCGCAACTTCCTCGGCCAGATGGACAAGCCACAGGTCGAGAACGTCGAGGGGCTGTCGCCCGCCATCTCCATCGGCCAGAAGAACGCCGCCAACAACCCCCGCTCGACGGTCGGCACCGTCACCGAACTCCACGACTACCTCCGGCTGCTGTACGCTCGCGTCGGCACGCCGCACTGTCCGGAGTGCGGCCGCGAGGTGGGCGAACAGAGCGCCCAGCAGATGGTCCGCCGACTGCTGGAGCTGCCGGAGGGCACCCGCGCGAAGCTCTGTGCCCCGGTCGTCCGCGACCAGAAGGGCGCCTTCGCCGAACGCTTCGAGGAACTGCGCGGCGAGGGCTACACCCGAGTCGAGGTCGACGGCGAGGAGTTCGACCTCTCGATGGAGACGCCCGACCTGGACGAGAACTACGACCACACGATCGACGCCGTGGTCGACCGGGTGAAGCTCCGCGAGTCGGACCGCTCGCGGGTCACCGACTCCGTCGAGACCGCCCTCGAGGAGGCCGACGGCGTGCTGAAGGTGGTGCTGCCGGACCCCCCCGAGGGCGTCGATGTCGGCACCGAGTCCCGCTCGACCGGGGACCTGGCGGGGGGCGGGGACGACCGCGCCGTCGTCGAGTTCTCCGAGGAACTGGCCTGCACCGTCTGCGGCATCGACCTGCCGGAGATCGAGACCCGCTCCTTTTCGTTCAACTCGCCGCACGGTGCCTGCCCCGAATGCGAGGGCATCGGCGAGACCAAGGAGGTCGACGAGGATCTGGTCGTTAGGGACCCCTCGAAGCCCATCAAGGACGTGTTCGAGGCCTGGAGCTACAACCGGTCGTACTACCGGACCCGCCTCGATTCGGTGGCGGCCCACTTCGGCGTGAGCGTCAGGACGCCGTTCGAGGAGCTGGACCCCGGCGTTCGGGAGCAGTTCCTCTACGGCACCGACGAGCAGGTGGTGTTCGAGCGCCGCACGAAGAACGGCACCCGGCGCAAGGAGAAGCGCTTCGAGGGCGTGGTTCCGAACCTCGAGCGCCGCTACGTCGAGACGGATTCGGACGGCACCCGCGACCACATCGAGAACTACATGGCGACGACGACCTGTCCGGCCTGCGACGGGACCCGGCTGAAGCCCGAATCGCGGGCGGTGCTGGTGGCCGGCACCTCCATCACCGAGGTCAACCAGATGTCCATCGGCGACGCCTTAGAGCACTTCGAGGGGCTGGACGCCGACCTCGACAACCGCGAGCGGACCATCGCCGAGGAAATCCTCAAGGAGATCCGCGCCCGGCTGGGCTTCATGGAAGAGGTCGGCCTGGAGTACCTGACGCTGGACCGGGAGGCGGCGACGCTGTCTGGCGGCGAGAGCCAGCGCATCCGGCTGGCGACGCAGGTCGGCTCCGGGCTGGTCGGCGTGCTGTACGTCCTCGACGAGCCCTCCATCGGCCTCCACCAGCGGGACAACGACAGACTGCTGGACACCCTGGAGGGGCTCCGCGACCTGGGTAACACGCTGGTCGTCGTCGAGCACGACGAGGAGACGATGTGGCGGGCCGACAACGTCATCGACATGGGTCCCGGGCCGGGCAAGCGCGGCGGCGAGGTCGTCGTCAATGGCGATGTCGAGGACGTGATGGACGCCAACGGCTCCGTGACGGGCGACTACCTCGCCGGCCGCCGGACGATTCCGGTACCGGACGTTCGTCGTGATGCCGACGGCTACCTGACCGTCCGGGGCGCCCGCCAGCACAACCTCAAGGATCTCGACGTGGAGTTCCCGCTGGGCTGTTTCACGACGATCACCGGCGTCTCCGGCTCCGGGAAGTCAACGCTGTTGCACGAGATACTGTACAAGGGGCTGGTGCGGCGGATGAACGACACCGACGTCAACCCCGGCGACCACGACGCCATCGACGGCATCGAGGAGATAGAGACGGTCCGACTCATCGACCAGTCGCCCATCGGCCGGACGCCCCGCTCGAACCCCGCCACCTACACCGGCGTGTTCGACCACATCCGGGAGCTGTTCGCCGAGACGAAGCTCGCCAAACAGCGCGGCTACGCGAAGGGCCGCTTCTCGTTCAACGTCAAGGGCGGCCGGTGTGAGTCCTGCGGCGGCCAGGGCACCGTCAAGATAGACATGAACTTCCTGTCGGACGTCTACGTGCCCTGCGAGGAGTGCGAGGGGGCGCGCTACAACGACGAGACCCTGGAGGTCACCTACAAGGACGCCACCATCTCGGACGTGCTGGACATGGAGGTCGACGAGGCCTACGAGTTCTTCGAGGGCCACTCGGGCATCCGCCGGCGGCTGGAGCTGCTGAAGGCCGTGGGGCTGGGGTACATGCGGCTCGGCCAGCCGTCGACGACGCTGTCCGGCGGGGAGGCCCAGCGGGTGAAGCTCGCCGAGGAACTGGGCAAGAAGGACTCGGGGGACGCGCTGTACCTGCTGGACGAGCCGACCACCGGCCTCCACAGCGAGGACGAGCGGAAGCTCATCGACGTGCTCCACCGGCTGGTCGACGACGGCAACACCGTCGTCGTCGTCGAGCACGAACTCGACATGGTGAAGAACGCCGACCACATCGTCGACCTCGGCCCGGAGGGCGGCGAGGGCGGCGGCAACGTCGTTGCGGCGGACACTCCGGAAGCGGTCGCCGAGACGGACACCTCCCATACCGGCCGGTACCTCCGCGATTTGCTACCGGCCGTCGACCTCGAGGGGCCGCGCGGCGGGCGAAGCCGGGCCGCCGGCGACGACTGAGCGCCGCGCCCCACCGGTTTTATGTCGGCGCTGGATGAGGTCCGGATATGGTGCTGGCTGACGCCGGACTGGTGCTCGCCGGTCTGGTGCTGGTGTTCTTCGGTGCCGCGCTGTCCATGTACGCCGTCGCGCTGCTGGGCTTTCTTATCGGTGCGGGCGGCGCCTACGTCGTCGCACCGTCGGTGCTCGGCGCCGTCGGGTCCGGGGGACTGGTCGGCCTCGCCGTCGCGGTGGCCGTCGGCGGACTGCTCGGGGCGGCGTTAGCCTACGTGGCGCTGTCGTTCGCCACCTCGGTGCCGTCGTTCGTCGTCGGCGCCTACCTCGGACTGTACGTCCTCACGCCGCTGTTCACCGAGGGCGGACTGATCCGATATCTGTTCGCGGCGCTGGGCGGCGTGCTCGGCGCGGTGCTGGGCTTCACGCTGACGAAGTTCGCGCTGATGTTCGTCGCCTCGTTCGTCGGGGCGGCGCTGGCCTCGCGCTCGCTGACCCCGGCGGCGTTCCGGGCCGCCCGCGAGGGGCCGGCCGTCGAGCCGCTGCTGTTCGACCCGCTGGCGACGACGGTTGTGCTCGGAATCGCGATTCCGCTGTTCGGCGTTCTGTTCGTCCTCGGGATGCTCTCGCAGCTGGGACTGTTCAGGCTCGGATGGGTGACGCGACTGGCGGCGGTGCTACCCGGCGTCGGGCGCGTGGTCGGCGACGGCGACTGAACGGCGCGGCCACTGGGCGCGGTGCGGCGAAAGAACGAGAACGGGAACGCGACTCCTTACAGGTCGCGCGGCTGGACGGTCTTCCGGTCGTTCTCGTCGGCACGCCGG
Organism: Halobacteriales archaeon SW_5_68_122; assembly: GCA_003022815.1. The sequence continues at coordinate 21,871 of PXSL01000136.1, forward strand.
GCGGCGTCCTCGAGGAGCTCCTCGACCTCGTCATCGAGGGCGTCGTAGAAGTCGGAGGCGACGTTCATATCATTGAGCGCTTCCTTCACAGCGGCTTTGACAATCAGGTCTGCCATACAACCGCCGGTTGCTCCGGGGGCCTTATATAGTTTCCCAATCGAGGGCGGTTTGGCCGCTTCTACCGGCCGTTTAGCCGGGAGGGAATCGACCACAGTTCGCGCCGTTCCGGTTCGTACAATTACATTTTTTTGGCGGGCGGCAACGGGACCAGCGCGGCCGGCGCGACCGCCGCTGGCACGCGGCTACGACCGCCGCTGGTACCCGGCCACGAGTGCCACTGGCGCGCGCGCGACTGATTCGACAGGTTGGTGATCGCCCGGTCGAAGGCGGAGGTATGCGCGACGTACTCGATGCGGTCGCCGAAGGGGAGCTGTCGCCCGCCGAGGCGGAGGCCGAACTCCGTGGGTACGCCCGGACGGGCGCGGGCCGATTCGACGCCGCCCGGGAGGCCCGGACCGGGGTTCCCGAGGCGGTGCTGGCCGACGGCAAGACGCCCGAGGAGGTGGCCTCGATGACCGCCGCCGCCGTCGAGACGACGGGCCACGCGCTGGTCACCCGCGCCGACGACGACGCGGTCGACGCCTGCCGGCGGCGCCTCGCCGACGACCATCCCGATGCCGACGTGACGCGGAACGCCCGCGCACGGACGCTCGTGGTCCACGGCCCTGGCTATGAGCCGCCGTCGCTCTCAGCGACGGTGACAGTCGTGACGGCCGGCACCTCCGACGCGGCGGCCGCCGGCGAGGCCGCCGTCGTCGCCGGGGAGATGGGCGCGACCGTCGAGTTCGTCGACGATGTCGGCGTCGCCGGCATCGCCCGCGTTCTGGACCGCCTTGAGGACCTGCGGGCCGCCGACGCGCTGGTCGTCGCGGCCGGCCGGGAGGGCGCGCTCCCGACGGTGGTGGCCGGACTGGTGGACGTGCCGCTCGTCGGGCTGCCGGTCTCGACGGGCTACGGCCACGGCGGCGACGGCGAGGCCGCCCTCGCGGGGATGCTCCAGTCGTGCACGCCCATCACCGTCGTCAACGTCGACGCCGGGTTTACAGCGGGCGCACAGGCGGGGCTTGTCGCCCGGTCGGTGTCGGCTGTCCGCTCCGAATGAGAGGGCATCTACCGGCCGTCCCCGCCCGCTCCGAGGGGTATATGTGCATAGAGACTCTTTACCAAGACGCCGACAGTACGTCGGCGGCCAGAATGCCCAGGTGTGACCACTGTGACGCGCACGTCTCGGACCGGTTCGCCCGCGTGTTCGCCGACGAGGGCGGGCAGGTTCACGCGTGCCCGAACTGCTCTGCGAACGCGGG
>PXSL01000137.1:0-1468 GCA_003022815.1 Halobacteriales archaeon SW_5_68_122
GTACGACATGCCCACCGGACCAGCCTTCCGTCGTCGGGCGCTGCTCGCGGGGGCGGCGGGGTCGCTCGCCGCCGCCAGCGGCTGCATCGGCGAGATACGGAACCTGGTGGGGCGCGACCGCAACCGGCAACTGTCGCTGTCCGTCGCGACGGTGCCCGCAAGCAGGGACGCCTACGCCGTCCGCATCGCCAACCACCTCCGGGAGAACCTCGAGCAGGCGGGCATCGACGTCAGCGTCCCGCTCATGGAGCCGGACGTGCTGTTGCGGGAGACGCTCGTCAACCAGGAGTTCGACCTCGTCGTCTGGCGGTACCCGGGCCGTGGCGACCCCGACGAACTCCGGACGCTTCTGCACTCCAGTTACGTCGAAGAGGCCGGCTGGCAGAACCCCTTCGGGTTCAGCGACGTGACGCTCGACGATGCGCTCGACCGCCAGCGGCGACTGGACGGCCGGGAGCGGGTCGAGGCCGTCCGCGGAGTCCAGAACCGCATCGTCGAGTACCAGCCGTTCACCGTCGTCGGGTTCGCCGACCACATCGCGGCGGCCCGGACCGAGCGGTTCGACGGCTGGACGAACGACGGGGTGACGGACGCCACGGACTACCTGCGGGCCGAGCGGACCGGCGACGAGCGGACGCTCCGGCCGGTCATCCGCGACCATCGACCGACACAGAACCGGAACCCGATAGCCGTCGAGTTCCGGGACGAGGCGAGCGTGCTGGACCTGCTGTACGAACCGCTCGTCCGCCAGATCGACGAGGGGGCGGTGCCGTGGCTCGCCCGGACCGTCGAGTTCGACGGCTCGACCGCACGGCTCGGCCTCCGGGAGACCGCCTGGCACGACGGGACGCCGCTGACCGCCGACGACGTCGTCTTCACCTACGAGTTCCTGCAGGACACCTCGCTGGGCGGACTCGACACCCCGGTGCCGACGCCGTGGCGCCGTGGTGCCGTCTCGCTCGTCGACGACGTCTCGGCGGGCGACGGTGAACTCACCGTCGAGTTCATCACCGACCAGCCGCTGGTCGCCCGCCGAGCCCTCAGGGTCCCGGTGCTTCCCGAACACGTCTGGACGGAGTACACCGACGCCGCCGACCTCGCGGGCGTCGACATCGTCGGCGGGACGACGGAAGCGCTCGTCCGGGCCAACGAGGAGCCGGTCGGGAGTGGCCCGCTCCGGTTCGTCAGCGCGACCGGGGAGCGCTCGCTGGTCCTTGAGGCGTTCGAGTCGCACTTCCTGGCCCGCGGCGACGACGAGGGGATTCCCGACCCCTACGCCGGTCCGCCCGCCTTCGACCGCGCGGAGTTCGATGTCGCGCCCTCCAAGGACGCGGCCGTCGAGGTGCTCCAGCAGGGCGACGGCGACGTGACGGCCGACGGCCTCCAGGCCGACATGGTCACGCAGGTCAGCCGTTCGGAGGCGCTGTCGCCGCTCGTCTCGCGGGGCGACGCCTTCCACTTCGTCGGC
>PXSL01000137.1:1491-3471 GCA_003022815.1 Halobacteriales archaeon SW_5_68_122
CCGCCCGGAACGCCTTCCGGGAGGCCGGCTACCAGTACGACGACGGCCGCCTCGTCACCCGGGGGGCGGCCTGATGCTCCTCGCCGTCGTGGCGCAGTTACTCGCCGTCGTCCTCGCAATGCTGCTGGTCGGCCTCGGCGTCGTCGTCGGCCGGGACCGCCTCGTGCGGACCCGCCACGAGTACCGCCAGCGACTCGAGGCCGTCGCCCCGTACCTCGGCCTGTTGGCGGTCGTCCTCGTCGCCAACAAGATCGCCCGCGACGTCGGCCCCAGCATTTCTTGGCTCATCGGTCTCAACGTCACCCCGTTCATTCACCGCGTCGACGGCCTGCTACTGTGGCCGCTCTACCGCGGGTCAACCCCGCAGGTCGTCGTCTGGCTGCAGAGCCACGGCACCCCGGGACTGACCGCGTACTTCTCGTTCATCTACGTGTTCGGGTACGTCTTTCTGCTCGTCTTTCCGCTTGTCGCGTACTTCTCGCTCGCGGACCCCCGCCCCATCCGCCGGGCCATCGTCGCCTACGGGGCCAACTACCTCATCGGCGTTCTCTGTTACATCGTGTTCATCGCCTACGGCCCGCGGAACCTCATCGCGGGACAGGTCGAGGGCCTGCTGTACACCCAGTACACCCAGTACCAGTTTCTCACCACCGAGGTCAACGACCCGACCAACGTGTTCCCGTCGCTGCACACCTCGATGGCCGTCACCGCCGCGCTGCTGGCGTGGACCACCCGCGAGCAGTACCCCCTGTGGCCGCCGGTCGCGGCAGTGCTCGCGGTCAGCGTTGCTCTCTCGACGGTGTACCTCGGGATTCACTGGGCCACCGACGTCGTCTTCGGCGTCGCGCTGGGGTGGGTCAGCGTCCGAATCGGTCGTCGCATGGAGGAGACACCCCCCGACGTCCGCGGGGCCGGCGGCAGGCTCCGCTCGCGGCTCGGCGCTCTCTCCTCACGCATCAGGTGACTCGTCCCCGACGACCAGCGACTCCAGCGTCTCGGCGTCCAGCGCCTCCAGCACGTCCTCGCTCGACTCGTAGGCCCGCTGCTCCGTTTCATTGAGCAGTTCCCCGGGGTCGCCATCGTCGAGTCGCTTCCGCGCCGCTTCCTCGACGTCTTCCGGGTCGTAGCCAGGGATAGCCATGGCCAAGGCTTGTGGGTTGGTACCAAAGTACGTGTCGGCGGTGGTCGCTACTCCAGGGTCGCGCCGACGGTGTCACGGAGGTCCGCAATCGCGTCGGCGGTGTACTCGAGGTCCGTCCCGCCGACGGTCAGAGCGAGACGGCCGTCGTCGGTCGCCTCGCCGATGCGTTCCACCGGCGCGACACCCTCGAATCGCTCCCGGACCGCCTCGGGGTCGGTCGTCTCTACGACGACGCGGCCGACGGACTCCGAGAAGGCCGCCTCCAGTTCCGACCCCGGCAGGGTCACGTCCGCGCCGGCCTCGCCGATCATCTCCGCCAGCGTCACGGCCAGTCCGCCGTGGCTGACGTCGTGGGTCGCACGCGTCGAGTTGAAGTCGGCCACGTCGGCGACGGCGTCAACGACGGCGCCGGCGTCGTCGGGCACCGTCGGGAATCGGTCGGCGCCGCCGAACTCCGCGAGCAGTTGCGACCCCCCGAGTCGCCGCGCGTTCGCCTCGGCCCCGCCAACGACCAGCAGCCGACCCTTCTCCTTTAGGGCCGAGGAGGGCGCCTCGAACCCGGGCTTGGTGCCGGCCATCGCCAGCGTCGGCGTCGGCGGGATGGGACCGGACGGCGAGTCGTTGTACAGCGAGACGTTGCCGCCCACCACCGGAACGCCGAGTTCGCGGCACATGTCGGCCAGGCCGTCGACGACGGCCCTGAAGCCGCCGTACACCTCCGGCTTCTCGGGGTTGCCGCCGTTGAGGCAGTCGACCGCCGCCAGCGGGTCGGCGCCCACCGCGGCGAGGTTGGTGGCGTTCTCCAGGGCCACCGCGCGGGCCCCCTCGTACGGCGCCGC